>JBOGDL010000311.1:0-5152 GCA_050701815.1 Micromonosporaceae bacterium
GCCAGCTGGGTGACCGTGGAGACCTCGCTGAGCGTCATCACGGGTCGCTTCGCGTCGAACGCCTTGACGACGTCGAAGCCACGGGCAATCGACTCGATGAAGTCGGGTTCGGTGTCGCGGCGGGGCATCGGCTGCTCCTGAAGCGTGCTGCGGGTGTGCAGGCGGGTTGATGCGGAAGGTGCGCTGCCTGGGCTCCACTCAGGAAGCTCGGCCGGAGCCGACGGCAGGCACAAGTCAACCACGTGGCCGCTACGCGGACAAAGTGTCCACGATTGCTGACGCAGTGCGAGCAGGCACTCGCCACACCCGCTCGTAGAGGCGTGTCGGGGCACCGAGGAGCCCTTGACAAGGCATGACGTTGGTCATATTTTGCTGGCCTACGGACAGGTGTCCGTAGAACGGACAGGTGTACGACACCTCAGGAGCCCCCCGTGACCAGCATCCCTGACGAACATGTGGCGAACGATCCCGCGGCGAACGAACGCATGGCGAACCAGGCCATCCGCGAACGATCCCCAGTCTCACCGGCGTTGATTGCCGTCGGCTTCGGGATCTTGTGCCTGTCGTACATGCTCAACGCGATGGACCGGCAGATCTTCTATCCGCTGCTGCCGGACATCAGCTCCGAGTTCAGCTTCAGCCTGGAACAGGGCGGGACGCTCGCGACCGGCTTCACCCTGGGCCTCGCGATCGCCGGGTTGCTCGGGGGCTTCCTGGCCGACCGGCTCTCCCGCCGAACCATCATCATGATCGCCATCGTGATGTACTCGGCCGGCACGCTCGGGGTCCCGCTCGCATCGGGGTTCGTGGACATGAGCGTGTACCGGCTGCTCTCCGGTGTCGGAGAGGGCATCCACGCCGCGGCGCTGTACGCGGTGGTGGGCGCGTTCTTCTTCCACCGACGCGCGGTGGCCGCCGGGGTGGTCGGCGTCGCGTTCGGCCTCGGAGTCTTCCTCGGCCCGCTCGCCGGAACCCAGGTGGTGTCCTCGTGGGGTGACTGGCGAGGCCCGTTCTACGTGTTCGCCGGCATCGGGCTGATCATGTCCGTGCTCGTCGTCACCGTCGTCTCACGGCGACTGACCGAAGCGGTCACGGGCAAAGCCGCGGTGTCCACGCACGCGTTCGACCACGTGCCCGCGAATCCGGTGAACCGCAACACCTTCGGCCTGGGGATCGCGTGTGTGGTCTCAGGGGTGGTGTTCTACGGCTTCCTCGGCCTGTACCCCACGTTCCTGCAGGAACAGCTCGACTTCACCGGCGCGCAGGCCGCGTTCGCGCTGTCGATGGCTGGCTTCGGGGCCATGATGGCGCTGCCGGCGGGTTGGCTGGGCGATCGGTACGACCAGCGCATGCTGCTGGCCGTGGGCTTCTTCGGCGCCTCGGTCTGCACGTACTTCGCCTACCAGGTGGCGACCACACCGACGATGCAGTACGTGCTGGCGTTCCTGATCGGGACCTTCGCCAGCGGCGTCCTGTTCACGAACTGCACCACCGCGATGCAGCGGGCCGTACGGCCGGAACACGTCGGACGCGGGGCGGGGCTGTTCATGCTCACGTACTACGTGGGCGCCGCCTTCTCCGGGCTGCTGTTCGCGCGTCTGGTGGGCGAACTCGGCTGGCAGGGCGCGGGCCTGTGGCAGCTGACGCTGCTGCCGGTCGTCGGCATCGCCGGACTCGCCCTGGTGAGGACGTCCACGATGTTGATCCCCCACCGCGTCGGCAGCTAGTGGCGAGGAGGAACTGAAGATGGCAACCAGCGCAGCGTCCCAGGCGGCGTTCTCGCAGGATCGACCGGTGGTGCTCCGCAACGGGACAGTGCTGACCATGGACGACCGCAAGTCGGTGCTGACCAACGCCGACGTCCTGGTCGTCGGCGAGCGCATCGCAGCGGTCGGACCCCAGCTCGACGTGCCGGAAGCGACAGTGGAAGTCGACGCCTCGGACGGGATCGTGATGCCCGGGATGGTGGACACGCATCGCCACATGTGGCAGACGGCGATGCGGGGCTACGGCGCCGACTGGACCCTGACCCAGTACTTCGTCTGGAACTACCTCGAACACGGCAAGAAATTCCGGCCCGAGGACATCCACGCCGGCAACCTGCTCTCGGCCCTGGAGTCAATCGAGGCCGGCGTCACCACCACCGTCGACTGGTCGCACGGGCTGCAGACTGTGGACCACGCCGAGGCGGCGGTGGACGCGCTGGCCGCCGCGCCCGGTCGGTTTGTGCTGGCGTACGGCAACATCCACGCCGGGCCGTGGGAATGGTCCGCGCAGCCCGAGTTCCGCGCGTTCGTGAAGCGGCACTTCACCGGCGACGACATGCTCGGCTTCCAGATGGCGTTCGACGTGACCGGCGACCCCGAGTTCCCGGAGCGCGCCGCGTTCGAGGTGGCGCGCGAGCTCGGCGCCACGGTGACGACGCACGCCGGGGTCTGGGGCGCCACGAACAACGACAGCATCCGGCTGATGCACAAGAACGGGTTCATGACGCCCGGGACCATCTACGTGCACGCGGCGACGCTCAGCTCGGACTCGTACCACCGGATCGCGGCGACTGGCGGCTCGGTCTCGGTCGCCACCGAGAGCGAGCAGAGCTGCGGCCAGGGGTACCCGCCGACGTGGGTGCTCCGGTCCCACGACATCCCCGTCTCGTTGTCCATGGACACCAGTGTCTGGTGGAGCGGCGACCTGTTCTCGGCGATGCGCTCGACGCTCGGCGCCGACCGCGCCCGGGAGCACCTGGAGGCGCACGCCACCGGCGACACCGTCACGCATTGTCACCTCCGCGCCGATCAGGTGGTGGAATGGGCCACCCGTGGCGGTGCCACGGCGCTCGGTCTCGACGACAGGATCGGCAGTCTCGAGGCCGGCAAGAAGGCGGACGTGGTACTGATCAAGAACGACGACTCGCCCGTGATGTTCCCGATCCTCAACCCGTACGGCCATGTCGCCTTCCAGGCCCAGCGGGCGGACGTGCACACGGTGCTGGTGAACGGGCGGGTGGTCAAGCACCACCACAAACTCATCGGCGTCGACCTCCCCGCCGTCCGCCGCACTGTCGAAGCCACCATCGACCACCTGCGCGACACTCTCGGACCCGAGGCCTGGGAGCAGGGCATGAACCCTGACATCCCCGAGACGAAGGTGCTGGACAACCCGTACACGTACACCGAATTCCGCAGCGCGAGCACGCACACATCCGCGGCCGCCAGCTCCGACCAGGATTGAGCGCCCCGGGCTTGATGTGCCTCAGCCCTGAGCTTCGGCGCGAAGCGTCTGGGCCGCCTCTGCCATGGCGCGCAGCTTGGCCTCCGCCGAGGCCCGCGGCAGGTACTTCATGCCGCAGTCGGTCGCGATCACGACACGTTCCGGGTCTACGTGCGGCAGCGCGCGCCGTACCCGCGCGGCCACCACATCGCCGGTCTCCGGGGTGGGGTCGGACAGGTCGATCACACCCAGGATGATCGTCTTGTCGGGCAGGTGCTTGAGCACGGACGTGTCCAGGTTCGACTGCGCGGTCTCGATGGAGACCTGGTCACAGGAGCAGTCGGCCAGCTCGGGCAGGAAGGAGTAGCCCGAGGGCCGCTCGTGGATGATCGCGGCGTAGCCGAAGCAGATGTGCACGGCGGTGGTCCCCGGCGCCCCTTCGAGAGCGCGGTTCAACGCCTTGAGGCCGAACTCGCGTGCCGGCTCGGGGCGGGCCTGCATGTACGGCTCGTCCAGCTGCACGATGTCGGCGCCCGCCGCGAACAGGTCGTGCACCTCGGCGTTGACGGCCTCCGCGTACGCCATCGCCAGCGCCTCGGGCTTGCCGTAGTGGTCGTCCTGCGCCTGCTGCGACATCGTGAACGGACCCGGCACCGTGACCTTGACGACGCGGTCGGTGTGCGCCCGTAGGAACCGGACGTCGTCGGCCTGCACAGCGCGGGGGCGTCGCACCGGCGCCACCACACGAGGCACCGGGTTGGGGTGGCCGCTGCGGTCCAGCGCCTCGCCGGGGTTGTCGATGTCCACCCCTTCCAGCGCGGTGGCGAAGTGGTTCGAGTAGCTCTCCCTGCGCATCTCGCCGTCGGTGAGGATGTCCAGCCCGGCGCGTTCCTGGGCGGAGATCGCCAGCAGCGTGGCGTCGTCCTGCGCCTCAGCGAGGTGCGACTCGTCTGGCCGCCACAGCTCACGGGCCCGCACCCGGGGCGGGAACCGGTCTGCGAGCCGGGCCCGGTCGATCAGCCATTCGGGTTGGGCATAGCTGCCGACCAGCGAGGTGGGGAACAGAGGGAGTGGCGGTCTATCGCCTAGCTGCGGGTCCAACATCACCCCACTCTGTCCCACCTGCCGGACTCAGGCAACAGTTCGAACTGCGGTGGCCAAAGCATGGGACAGCCCGCGCCGCTGAGCGCACGCTCCTTGATCGCCGCGATCACCCGGCGGGCTCGGCGTCGTTGAGCTGCCCCAGGTCGCGCGGGGTGAGCGTGGTGGTTTCGAGCAGTTCATGGATCAGGTTGTGGTTCAGGACGTTACCCACCGGCTCCCCCACTTCCTCACGTGTCAGCCCCTTCACACCAGCCCCGGACAACCGCTCTCGTACGGCCCCGACCACGTTCGCCGCCCGGTGGGCGTTCCACTCCGGCGCGTCCGTCAGGCCGTTCAACTCATCGGCGACCTGCTTCCACGACTGGGGTTGCGGATGTCGCTCCTGACGCAGGTACCGCTGCCCGAGCGCGGTCAGCACAAGTCGCTCGGCGTCGCCGAGGCTCCAGGTGCGGGGGGCCATGGTGGTGTCGTGTGACCCGACCCCGGTTTCAACGGACGATTGCGCGCCGACGATCCGCACCTCGAGCAGGTGCTCCCGCCGCGGGGAGCTGCGAATGAACATCGGCGTGTAGCCGTTCGGCAGCGACGACTCCTGCCCGCTCAGCAGCAGCGTTGACTGGGGCATCCGGATCGGCAACAACCCCTCGTTGCGGATCCACCATTCCGTTCCGTGACACATCAGCCGGCCGTGGCATCGGCTGACATGCGGGTCTCCTTCCCCGAGGCTGACGTGCACGTCGGGGTGGCCGCGCCCGAACAGCAGCGCGAAGTTCTGACGTGGCGCCGCCGCGACTCCGCCCGCCGACGCCAACACGTAGATCGTGCCGGGTGGCGACGG
>JBOGDL010000312.1:0-9663 GCA_050701815.1 Micromonosporaceae bacterium
GGCCGCGCAGGCGTGCGCCCGCAACGCCGCCGCCCTGTACGTGCCGTGCCACCGGGTGATCCGGATCGGCGGCGCGCTCGGCGGCTTCCGGTGGGGCCTACCGGTGAAGCGCTGGCTGCTCGATTACGAAGCCAGCCGCGGCTGAGCGCCGAAGGCGCCGGCCCGGACTCGAACGGCGTGAAGTCATATCACGGGATGAATCTGCTTCGGTGCAACCGCTGGGCCGCCGCAGGAGTGATCACATACACCACCGGCGGCGTACTCGCGCCGCTGCAGCCCACGCCCAGGGAGTTGATCACCCTTGTACGCACAGCCGCGCCGGAGCATGGCCGTTCTGACTCTGCTGGCGGTGCTGACCACCGGCGCCCTCGCCGGGTGCGGCAACCAAGCGAGTTCGAACGGCAGCCCGGCAGGCACACGTATCGTGTCGTGGCTGCACACCCCGCCCGGCGCGCAGCTGCTCGGCGGTGCCTTCCCGGACCCGTGGGGCTTCAACGCGGTACTGCGGATCACGGGTGATCCGGTCGGTGTTTTTCGACACCTGGTACGCCAAGCCAAGGGCAACCCTAGGTTCCTCGGCGTCTTCTCCAACGACTTCGATGACAAGGCGTGCCACACCACCACCAAGGACCCGAGTCACAATTGGGGTCTCACCCCGCTCACCGAGGACAGTGAACCAAATCCCGACACACGCACCCTCAGCTGCACCGGTGTGGCGATAGGACATGAGACCCAGCTCCTCACGATATGGGTGGGAGTGGCTAAGGACCCGCCGTACCACTCGTTCGCGAAGCTCAGCTACTCGCCTCATGGTGATTGGGACGAGGACTACGACGAATCCACTCCCCAGCTGGAAGTCCCTGCTGTCGCGGCGCCATTCGACCCGCCGAAGCCAGTGCTCGGGCCAGGTCCGGGACAGCCCATAGCGCCGGGTTGCCGGATCCGTGGCAAGACGATGCGGGTGCTGGCGGGAAGTCAGATGCTGGCGCCGGCGGGCTACCGCTGTGCAAAGCACGTCCGGGACTACACCGCGGTGCTGGAGGTGACCAAGGGCCTCGACCAGGTCACCCAGGCGTACGTGAACCAGTTCAGGGCTGCTGGCCTGCGGGTTGACCGCCGCTACCGCGAGAGCAACACCTTTGAATCAGCTTCGGGTCGCTACTACAACCTCGGTAGATCAGGCATCGATGTGACGATCTGGTCGATGTCACCCCACAACATGCCTGGTTCGGAACCGCACAAACCATTCCCAGCACCGGAAACACGAGGGTTCCTGATGATCCAACTGTTGTAGCGCCATCGCACCCACTACTGATGCAGGGCACCTGCGGCAACTGCGTAATGCAGAAGGTGATCATCACGCGTGTCTCAGCCCAGGTTGCAACCCACGACGGCCGGGCATGCGTGTCCTCAGCACGTCCGGTTGCGGGGGCCGCGACGGACACGAATGACAACCGGGAGATGGTCCACTGTGCCCACACCGCGACTCATGACACGTTCTACTCACTGTGCTGGCTGTGTTGGCAACCGGCGCCCTCGTGGGCTGCGGCAGCCAACGATCGCACTGGGTGGAGCCAAGCGCCGGACCATCGACATCCGACGCCAGCGCGTCACCCAGTGCCAGCGCTTCGCCGAGCCCGAACGCTTCCTTTGAGACCGGCCCGCCGGCAATCGGCAGCCCGCCAGGCACCCAGATCACACCTTGGCTGGTCAGCCCGCCCGGGACGCTGCTGCTCGGCGGCGCGTTCCGGGATCCGTTCGGATTCGAGACGAAGCTCGCGATCACGGGCGACCCAGTAAGCGTATTCCGCAACCTGGTACGCCAAGCCCAGCGCGACTCCAAATTCCTGGGCGTCTTCTCCAACGACTTTGACGACGAGGCGTGTCACACCACCACCAAGGATCCGAGCCACAATTGGGGTCTCACCCCGCTCACCGAGGACAGTGAACCAGATCCCGACACTCGCACCCTGAGCTGCACGGCCGTGGCAATCGGCCACCAGACCCAGCTCCTCGCAATTTGGGTGGGAGTCGCCAAAGATCCGCCATACCAGGCGATCGCGAAGCTCAGCTATACGCCCCACGGGGATTGGGATGAGACCTACGACGAGTCGACCCCGCAACTGAAGGTTCCGGATGTGCAGGCGCCGTTCGCCCCGCCCAAGGCTGTGCTGGGGCCTGGTCCGGGTGAGCCCCTCGCACCCGGATGCCGAATCCGCGGCGATGAGATGCTGGTGCAGAGGGGCAGTCAGATGATGGCGCCGGCTGGCTTTCGCTGCGAGAGGCAGCGTGACTACCAGGCAGTCTTGAAGGTGACGGCTGATCTTGGCCAAGTCACCGAGGCGTACGTCAACCAGTTCAGGGCAGCGGGGCTGTCAGTGAATCAGCGCGAGAGCGTCACCTTCGGCTCAGCGTCTGGCGTCTACTTTCAATTTTATGGATCAGGCCTAGATGTGACGATCGCCTCCATGTCACTCAACGGACAAGATTTCTTGATGATCACCCTTTTGTAGCTGAGACATGCGCTGACGGGTTCGACCGCCAGCTGAAGCATGCTACGGCGGACGCTTGACCTGAGGTGCGGTTCATGTCGCAGTGTCGCCTTCATGGCTGTGACCCCGGTCCAGAGACCGAAAAATCGGAGGAAACCAACCCCTCCTCCTAGGTACGGTCGCCACGTGTCGTCATCTGGTCCTCACTCAAAGCCCATTCCCGACACATCTCTCCAAATACCCCAACGACGCCCTCTCGCCAATCTGTGGCGGATTCGCAGCTACGTGCGGCCGTACGTCTGGCACATGGTCGTGATGACCACCGCGACCATGCTGGCGATGGGCGCGAGCATCGCGATCCCGCTGGTGATCCAGCGGGTGGTGGACGGCCCGGTCCGGCATGGCGACTCCGGTGCGCTGCCGCTGCTGGGGTTGCTGGCGCTCGGGTTCGGAGTCGCCGAGGCCGGGATGCATTTTCTACGCCGGTGGGTGCAGTCCGAGGCGGCGCTCGGTATGGAAGCCTCCATGCGCTCCTCGCTGTACGCGCACCTGCAGCGGTTGTCGGTCGCGTTCCACGGCCAGTGGCAGTCCGGCCAGTTGCTCTCCCGCGCCACCACCGACCTGGGCGTGATCCGCCGGTTCCTCTCGTTCGGGATGCCGTTCCTGCTGGTCAGCGCGGCCACGTACGTGACAGTGATCGGGCTCTTGATCAACCTGCACGCCCCGCTCGGGCTGCTGGTCGCCGGCAGCGCGATCCCGCTGTTCCTCGCCGCCAAGCACTTCGGCCACCAGTACCTGGCGATGTCCCGGCGGCAGCAGGACCAGCAGGGCGACGTGGCGACCGAGGTCGAGGAGACCGCGCACGGGATGCGCACCATCAAGGCGTTCGGCCGGCGGCGTGAGGTGTTCCGCCGGTTCGACACCAGCGCGGTGCGGCTGCACGACACTATGGTCGGCAAGGCCCGCCTGGTGGCGCGCTTCTGGGCGCTGCTGGAGCTGGTGCCTCAGGTCACGCTCGGCGTGGTGCTGGTGGTGGGCGCGATGGCGGTCAACTCGGGGCACATGACGTTGGGCGGGCTGGTGGCGTTCGCGTCGCTGCTGCTGATGCTGTCCTGGCCGATCGAGGCGATGGGCTGGATCATGGCGAACGCCCAGGAGGCGATGACCGCCGCCGACCGGCTGTACGAGGTGCTCGACACCGAACCGACCATTGTGGACTCCCCGAACGCGACGCCGCTTGACCGCGCCGAGGTGCGGGGGCGGCTCACGTTCGAGGGTGTCGGATTCAGCTACCCCGGCGCCGAGCTGCCGGTGCTCCGCGGAGTCGACCTGCAGGTCGAACCCGGCGAAACCCTGGCCCTGGTCGGTGTCACCGGATCGGGTAAGACCACGCTGGCATGCCTGGCGCCCCGGCTGTACGACCCCACCCGCGGTCGGGTGCTGCTGGACGGACGCGACATCCGCGACATCACGTTGGACTCGCTGCGGCAAGCCGTCGCCACCGCGTTCGAAGAGCCGACCCTGTTCTCGATGAGCGTCCGGGAAAATCTCACGCTCGGCCGGCCCGACGCGTCCGAGGAAGACATCGTCGAAGCTCTCCGGGTGGCGCAGGCCGAGTTCGCGCACCACCTGCCATGGGGGCTGGACACCCGGATCGGCGAGCAGGGGATGTCGCTGTCGGGAGGCCAGCGGCAGCGGCTCGCCCTTGCCCGCGCGGTGATCGTGAAGCCGAAAGTGCTGATCCTCGACGATCCGCTGTCCGCCCTGGACGTGAACACCGAAGCCCAGGTGGAGGAGGCGCTGCGCCGGGTGCTGGACGGCGCCACCGCGCTGGTGATCGCGCACCGGCCCAGCACCGTGGCGCTGGCCGACCGGGTGGCGCTGCTGGATCACGGCCAGATCGCGGCTGTGGGCACGCACTCGGAGCTGCTGGCCACGACACCCGCGTACCGCACGGTGCTGGCATCAGAGCCGACTGACGTGGAGCCAGCGCCCAGCGGGCCGCCGACGGACCAGACGGACCAGTCGCGTCAGTCGCTGGAAGGCGTTTCCGGGAGATGACGATGAACACTCAGGTGGGCGCGTGGCGGGGCAAGGCCGCCGAAGAGGACGCCGAACGCACCGCCGCGGAGGCGACGGACGAGATCTCCGTGCTACGGCTGCAGGCGCGCAGCCGCCGGCTGCTGCGATCGTTGCTGCGTCCCCACAAGCGGCTGCTCGGCTGGGCCGTGGTGCTGCTGTTGCTGCAGAACGCCGCGGCGATGGCGGGGCCGTACCTGGTCAAGGTGGGGATCGACTCGGGAGTGCCGCCGCTGGCGCATGGCGACGCCACGGTGCTGACCTGGGTGGCGGTCGCGTTCGGCGCCGCAGCCCTGACCGAGTACGTGACCAAGCGCGGCTTCATCGCCGCCAGCGGCCGGATCGGGCAGGCGGTGCTGCTCGACCTGCGGCGCCGGGTCTACCAACACTTCCAGAAGTTGTCGCTGGCGTTCCACGAGCGCTACACCTCCGGCAAGGTGATCTCACGGCTCACCAACGACACCGACTCGATCTCCGAGCTGGCCGACGGCGGGATCGAAGACCTGCTGCTGGCCGGGCTGTCGGTCCTCAGCGTGGCCGGGATCCTGCTGTGGCTGGACTGGAAGCTGGCGCTGGTGACGCTGCTGTGCTTCCCGTTCCTGCTATGGATCTCAAGCTGGTTCCGGAACAACTCGGCGGTGGCGTACCGGCGTACCCGGGAAAAGATCGCGCTGGTGATCGTGCACTTCGTGGAGTCGCTGGGCGGGATCAACGCGGTGCAGGCGTACCGCCGGGAGTCTCGTAACCAGCAGATCTTCGACGCGGTCAACGACGACTACCGGTTGGCGAACCGGCGGGCGTTCCGGCTGATCAGCACCTTCGCCCCCGGCGTGAAGCTGATCGGCAACATCAGCGTGGCGATCGTGCTCACGTACGGCGGCTGGCGGGTGATGCACGGCGAGACCGAGTTGGGTGTGCTCGCCGCGTTCCTGCTCTACCTGCGGTGGTTCTTCGAGCCGATGCAGGAGTTGTCCATGTTCTACAACTCGCTGCAGTCCGCGACCGCCGCGTTGGAGAAGCTCGCCGGCGTGTTGGACGAGAAACCAGACGTGCCGGAGTCGGCCACGCCGACCTCGTTGCCGACCCCGGCACGTGGCGAGCTCGCCTTGCGCGAAGTCAAGTTCAGCTACCGCGCTGACACCCCGGTGCTGCCGGAGCTGAATCTGACGATTCCCGCGGGGCAGACGGTGGCTCTTGTCGGCGCCACGGGGGCCGGCAAGAGCACCATCGCCAAGCTGGTGACCCGTTTCTACGACCCGGTCGTCGGGTCAGTGCGGCTGGACGGCGTGGACCTGCGGGAGCTGTCCGAAGACACGCTGCGCCGCGCCGTGGTGATGGTGACCCAGGAGAACTTCCTGTTCTCCGGCACGGTCGCCGAGAACATCGCGTTCGGGCGCCCGAGCGCGTCCCGAGCCGAGATCGAAGAGGCGGCGCGCGCGATCGGCGCCGACGCGTTCATCCGCGCCCTGCCCGACAGGTACGACACGAAGGTGCGCAAGCGCGGTGGCCGACTCTCCGCCGGGCAACGTCAGCTGGTCGCGTTCGCGCGGGCATTCCTGGCCGACCCCGCGGTGCTGATCCTGGACGAGGCGACCTCCTCGCTGGACCTGCCCAGCGAGCGGGCGGTGCAGCGGGCGTTGCGCACCATCCTCGCGAACCGGACCGCGATCGTGATCGCGCACCGGCTCTCCACCGTGCAGATCGCCGACCGGGTGCTGGTGCTTGACGACGGCCAGGTGGTCGAGGACGGCTCACCGGAGGAGCTGGTCACCGCCGGCGGCCCGTACGCGGCGCTGCACCAGCAGTGGCGCGACAGCCTCACCTAGGGGGTGTCTCGAAGTCGCCCGGCAACCAGCCTGCGGATCCGGATCATCAGCGTCGCCGCTGGGGCTACTGTGCCGCTGGCGTACGTGGACAGCCGGGACGCGGAGGTCCCGATCCGGGAGGCGAACTCCGCCCGGCTCAGCCCGGAGTCAGCGACGGCCTGTCGGACCTCCACCGCCACGGCATCGCGTTCGCCCTGCTCTTCCCGAGCCCGGACCGCAGCGATCACGGATTCCATCGCGTCGGCGACACCGTACGGGCGGGAGTGGCTCAGCACCTCCTCCACCTGTCGCGCGGTACGACCCCAAGGATCACGCGCGATCTGGGAGGCCAGCCGCTGCCAGTGCGTGAGGTCGCCCCGTTCCAACGCGGCCCGCACTGCCTCTGTGGGCCACCGCGTCACCGGGTCAGCGGGGCTGACAGCCAGATTGCGAAACGCCAGCGGCATCTGATCAGACCTCCCGCTGTGGCAACACCAGCTCGGCGGCAAGCTGTCGGCACACCTTCCGGACCTGGCGCCAATCGGTCCAGCGCGGCGCCAGATTGCGGTAGTGCGCCAGCTCACGCGTCACCGAGGCGTCTGCCGGCCGCGGATCCGCAAGCTGGCGAACCAGCTGGGCTGCCACGCCGCGACCTTCGCCGTGCTGGTCCAGGTAGTAGTTGTCGATATCAGAGAGCACCTCGGCAGATCGGGTGATCCCGTATCCGTCCGCCAAGGCGGCCACGTCGAGGTAATCCCGGGTCTGGTTGCGCCGCACGATCAGGAAAGCCTTGACCCGCAACGTCTCCTCGGCAGTCGGCGCTCGCAGTGTGCGCCCGGACTCGAGCGTCACGTCCACCGTTTCTAATGGTCGGGCACGGATCAGTTGCCGCACCCCAGCCTCAATGTCCCCAAGCTGTCCGAGAATTATCTTCCCGTGCCTGACCCGATTCGTGACCCAGTCGCCCTCGGACTCCAGTGCTTCCAGCACCACGTCGAACCGATCTCGCAAGTCGCCAAGAACATGATCATGATCGTACGAATCCCGATGCCCCGCGTACAGCGCGGCGGCTGAGCCCCCCACCAGGACCGCATCAGGCACCATTTGCTGCAGCCGCGAGGCTGACTCCAGCACTGCGACCAGTTCCGGGCTTGCATCACGCAAGGCTGGCTCGGTTGGCTCGACCTTCGGGCCATCCCGGTTGCCGCCTGATCTGCTCTCCACATCTGTATTATCGCATCTGATAACGGCAACAGCCACCCGGCAGCGGCAATCGACGTCCGTGACTACGTGAGATCAGAGCGGCAGACCGAGCACCAGCGAGCTGTCGTCGGAGTCGAGTTCGGTGAAGCCGAGGCGCCCGTAGAAGCCAATCGCGCGACGGTTGCGTCGCCCCACCCCCAGATGCACTCCGGTTGAGCCGTACTCCCGCAGCGCCTCGAACAAGGTGGTCATCAAGCGGCGGCCATGTCCGGCGCCCTGGCAGCGTGGCGCCAGATCAATGTGCAGGTGCGAGGGGAAGTCACGGATCACGCTCACGGGCGCGCGCGGGGGTTCGTGGATGAGATGGATCAGCCGCTGGTCGCGGGCCCCGGGCAACCGCCCGGGATCAGGCTGCCCGTCGGCGGGGTAACGCCGCCGTAGCGACGGCCACCATTCGCGCTCCGCGCGGGCTTCGAAATCGCGAGTGCCGCGGACACCGAGCACGTACCCGGCGACGCCTTCGGCGTCGACCAGCACGTACGCCAACTCGGGTTGCAAGGCGAGGTACGGACCGACGTAGACGTGTCCGAGCAGATCGGCGTCCTGGTACAGATGGGAGGCGTCCTGGCCGCTGTCACCGGTCTGCAGGCAGATCCGGTAAAGATCAGCGCGGTCGCTGGGCCGGCTTGCGCGAATCACGGCGCTCATGGCCCACATCGTCGCAGCCCGATACCTGGGCGCCGGCTGCGGCAGCAGCTCGCGTCGCCTCAACCCGCCGCGCTATGCCAGCCCCGCCTCACGGATCACCGCATCGAGATCGACCTCAATCGGCCAAGGCTGGTCCACCTTGAAGACCCCGGCGCGCGGGCTGTGCTCGTAGTACTTGCCAAGCTCGGTCAGCCGATACTCGACCACCGAGATCGCCGGCTGCTGCTCCACCCGCCAGTAGCACCCGATCCCGGCATCCGCGTACACCACCGGCTTGGTCACCCGGTCCTCGGTCTTCGAACTCCGGGAGACAATCTCCACCACCAAAGCCACCCTCTCCGGCCGCAGCATTACATCGGGGTCGCCGCGTCGATAGACCACCACGTCGGGCCTTCGGGTGTTACGGCCGTCAGCGCTCAGCACGACGTCGAGCTCTTGCACAGCGGACCAGCCATCCGGCAGGTGTCGCCGCAGGTGAGATGTGAGCACATGCGCGAGCTCTTGGTGGCCAGGAAGGGGGGATGGCGTCATGTGAAGGGCTCCGTCGACGATCTCGAACCGGTAGCTGTCCGGCAGGTCTTCGAGATCGTCGGCGGTCCAGTCGTGACCCGCTGGGATCGACAGCACAGCGGTCATCGGTAGACCTCCTTGGTCTCGGTTCGCGCCGACGCTATCGACGGGGTCCGACATGAGTCGAGCGTACGCGGGGCCCCGGCCGCGCTCGACAAGTCCGATTGCCGACACCAGCGAAGTCGTTGCGGCGGCCTGCTCCCATCAGCGCCGCACCAGATAGATCATCCGGCTCCCCTGTCGCGCGCTCCGCGGTCCGCGAGCACCGGGTTTCAAATGCGGCGGCGGGGTCGGCGGTTCCTCCGTACCATTTCGGTTCATGAATTCACGCCGGCCACAGGTGGTGCGTGGCTTCCCTGACAAGCCGTCTCTGGACGGGCTGGAGGAGAAGTGGACGCACCGCTGGGACGAAGCGGGGACGTACGCCTTCGACCGCTCCAAGCAGCGCGCGGAGGTGTTCGCGATCGACACTCCCCCGCCCACGGTATCCGGCGCGCTGCACGTGGGACACGTCTTCTCGTACACCCACACCGACCTGCTCGCCCGCTACCAGCGGATGCGCGGCAAGACGGTCTTCTACCCGATGGGTTGGGACGACAACGGCCTGGCCACCGAGCGGCGGGCGCAGAACCACTTCGGGGTGCGGTGCGACCCGTTCCTGCCGTACGACCCGGATTTTCAGCCGGCGGCGGAGTCGGGCCGCACCCAGCAGTCGATCTCGCGACGCAACTTCATCGAGCTGTGCCACCAGCTGACCGACATCGACGAGCAGGCCTTCGAGGCGGTGTGGCGCCGGCTCGGGCTCT
>JBOGDL010000313.1:0-13779 GCA_050701815.1 Micromonosporaceae bacterium
ACCGACATGGCATGGTTGATCAGCGGCGCCGATCGCGGCACCTCGAAGCTGTGCTCGTAGAGATCCGCGCGCACCCGGCACGGTTCAGGAAGCATTCCGACGTCGTCCACCAGCCTGATCTCTGACACCGACAGGCCCCGGGCGGCAGCCCGTTCCTCCACGGACGACAACGTGGCAGGGTCGCCACCAGGGACGACCACGTGAAGCGCGGGGCGCCGCGGGTCACCAGACAGTGAGAACCGGGTCGGCAGCGGGATGCCGCGCTCGGCCTGCAGCACCTCAAGCACGTCGCGGGTGGTCGGGCCGCCGGCGTAGTGCTTGGCCCGCCCCACGATCGGGGAGGTCGCCGGCAGCGCGGCCAGCTCGCAGTCGGACGGTTGCTCAGTCAGCCGGCGCACCAGGTCACCGGTGCGGTAACGCAGCAGCAGCGTGGTGTCCCGGTACGGGGCGTACGGGGTGGCGACCACCTCGCCGATCTCACCGGGCGCCGCGGGCTCGTCCGAGTCGAGGGCCAGCACCTCGAAGTGGGCCTGCTCCACCGCCAGGTGCAGGTGGCGCTGGCCGCACACGATCCCGGTGGTCGGCACCAGCTCGGTCATCCCGTACACGTCGGTGACTTCGACCCCGAAGACCTCCGTGACCCGTTCCCGGAGCCCGTCGGTGAGGATCTCGGCGCCGGTCAGGATCTGCCGCAGTCCGAAGTCGGCGGGCTTCCAGCCCTCCTGCTCGCCGCGTTGCACCAGCGCCGCGAGGTACGACGGCACCGTGTACAGGTCGGTGACCTGGGGCTCCTTGCCCGGCAGGTGCAGCGGTGTCGCCAGCCGGTCCAGGGTGATCGACGGATCGACCAGCCCCTGGGCGATGAAGCCGGCGCCGATCTGTCCCAGCGCCTGCTGCACCGTGATCAACCCGACGGTGGCTCGGGAGCTGACGCACGACATGCTGACGTGGTGGCTTCGAACACCGCCGATCATCAGGTACGACAGAGCCGACAGCGCGGCTGACAACTCCATCTCGTACCGGGAAAACCACACCACGGTGGGCGGCCCTGTGGTGCCGGTGGTCTGCGCCATCAGGATCGGCTCGCTGCGGTCGGAGACAAAAGCCGCGGGCGCCCCGCGCAAGGCGCTCTTCGGAGTCGACGGCACCGTGTGCAGTTGGTCCAGGGTGATCCGATCGGGCGTCAGGCCGCGTTCGGAGAACAGGAGCCGGTAGTACGCGGTCTCCTCAGCGGCGCGCCGCACCGCCTGCCGTACCCGCCGCTGGGCCATCGCCTGTTGAATCTCAGGGTCCGCCGCCTCGCCGCCCGGCAGCAGCTCGCGGGCGTCGTGGCCCGGGTCGCCCAGCTCGTCGATCGTGTCGCGAAGATCCGCCACGGTCGCCCGCAGCCCCGCGACGTCGAAGCGCCCGCCACTGAGCACCGAGGCCGCATAGCGAAGTTGACGTGCCGCCGTGGACAGCATCTGAACTCCCGTCTCGAAGCAGACCTGATAGGCGAGTGGCCGGCCCCATCGGGACCGGCCACTCAAATTCACGGCTCTAGCTGCACGGCAGCTGGAACAGCGCTGTCGACAACGTGCTGAGCGCGTACTTGGCGTACCGCCGGCTCATCTTGAACATTGCGACACCTCCTGTGCTACGTCGGGCACGGCCTGTCCGTGCCCCATCGTGGCAACCACGACTCGTACGCGCCGAGTGTACCTGTCGTGCATGGTCCTGTCGGTTCGTCCGAATCGCGGCCTGACCCGCCAGAACTGGGACCCTGGGTTGCTGCATTTGTCAGGCTGCACGAGCGTTCCCGGGCTCGCTGACCACGCGCTCACCACAGCTGGTGAACGCGAGCTGGCGCCGCAGGTCCACGGCATCCTGGCGCGCGGTGGCGGTGGCGTCCGCGGACCTACCCCCGGTTCCGGCCCCGAATCCGGCGGACCCGTCCCCAGCGCCACTCGACAACGGCCCACGTCAGCAGCAACAGCGCGGTCACGCCGCTGATCCAGCCGCCCGCGTTGTGGTACGGCGCCTCGTACCAGAGCTTCACCGTGTGCTCGCCCACCGGCACCGGCACCGCGGCCAGGCCGTGATCGGCGGCGACCAGCTCGGTGGCGGCGCCGTCCACGCTCGCTGACCAACTGCTGCGGATCGCGTCGGCGATCACCAGGTAGCCGGCGCCCTCGGCGTTGACGGACAGGGTCATCTCGTCCCCGCCGTCGTGCGTCCAGCGCACTGTCGCGGGTCGCCCCTCGGCGGCCGGGCCGGGGAGGTTCAGCACGACCTGGTCGGCGGCCAGCTTGCCGCTGGCGAGCAGCCGGAGCCGGGCGTCGCGATGCGGCTCGATCACGGCTTGCGACGCCCACCGGGCTCGTGGCAGCGCGGTGCTGCGCTGGTAGATCACCGACGAGTCGTCGTACACCAGACGTAGCCCGTCGTCCACGCCGGTGACCGTGGACAGCGCGAGCGCCCCGTGCGCCGCCTGCAGCGTGATCGACCGTGGGCCGGTGAGGCTCAGCTCCACCGTGAGCCGATCCCCGCGCGCTGCCGACTCGGCCGCCACCGGGAGGTAGAACGGGACCCCCGGCGCCATGGCGCGGACGATCCGCCCAGCCTCGGCGATCACGGCGCCCGTGGCGTCGCGTACCACTGCCGAGAGCCGGGTCTTCACGTCCGGCGGCGTGACCGAGGCAGCCGGGGTGACGCCGACGGCGCGCAGCGGGCCCGCCGCGCGCAGCGACACCTCAACCGGGCGCCGGGGCGTCAGCCTGACCGTGGAACCGTCGTCCTGGGCCACCCGCTCGACCCCGTACGGGACCCGATCCGGCGAGACCATGTAGTGGCTGACGCCCACCCGGTCCAGCACCGGGTGCGTGGCCACCCGGCCGTCCGCCGGGTTGCCGTTGAGGTACGTGGGCGGGGTGTCGAACTGCTGCCCCGGCATCGTCTCCAGCAGCTCAGCGAATCGCCGGTCGAGATAGATGTGCCCGTGCAGGGCGCGGATCCGGTGCACCGCCTCGACGCCGCCGTAGATCGCCCCGGTGGCGCCGTAGAAGCGCTCGTGGCCGAGGTGCTGCTGCAGGTAGCGGGCGGCGTTGGTGATGGGGAAGAAGTGTTCCCGTTCCACCCGCGGGTGGTACGGCACGGCCAGCAGCAACGCCTGCGCCGCGATCAGGACCGGGATCAACCCCGCCGCGAGGTGTCGTCGGCCGGACGGCCGCCACCACAGCCACGCCACGCACCCGGCCGTCGCCGCGAGAAAGCCGATGCCGATCGCCAGATGGGTCGCCATGTGCCAGGCGAAGTGGGGCAGCGCGCCGTCCGAATTCTTCGCCGCATTCTGCTGGTACGCGATCCGCAGACCGAGCTGCAGCAGCACCCCGAAGCCAGCGGCGCCGGCGAGCACCGCCAGGCCGCGCCACACCCACGACACCCCGGACGCGGTCGCGCTGGACGCCGCCGCGCCGGACGCCAGGTGCTCCTCCCGCCGATCGAGCACCAGCTGGTATCCGACCGCGGCCAGGACGGCGACCAGGAAGCCGAGCACGCTGCGGGCCCGTCCCACGAAGTTGTCGGAGAACAGCACCGGCAGCTGCTGCGCCAGCGCCAGCAGCGGCCCGCCGAAGAAGATCAACACACCCCACCCGCCGGCGGCTGCGACCAGGAATCCCCAGACGCCTCGTGGCAGCCGGGCCCGGGCTCGACGCGCGGCCACCACGGAGATCCCGGCCAGCAGCACGGTCGCGGCCCCCACGTACCACGAATACTCAATGAAGATCCGGGCGTGGAACCACATCGGCGGGTGATCGGGGTTGACCGTCCCGAACAGGTACGGCGCGATCGTGGTCAACAGCATCTCGGGCGGGATGTGATGCTCGGGGCCCTGGGCTCGTCCCCGGATCAGGGTCTGGGACATGAACCAGGCCCACGGCAGCAGCTGAAACGCCGCCAGGGCGAGGCCGGAGAGCACCCCGGCGCCGCCGGTCAGGAGCGGGCCGACCACTCGGCGCCACTGGGCGCGCTCCGCCAGCACCCGGATCAGGAAGTAGCAGCCGGCGGTGGACACGGCGTACCCGGTCACGGCTGGGAACCCGGACAACAGCATGGCCGCCACAGGCAGCCCGACCAGGGCCACATCCTGGGCGCGGCGTCTACCGGAGCGTTGGATCACCCGTTCCAGGGCCCAGAACAACGCCGGGATGAACACCGCGACCCGGCTCTGCGGCCAGCCGGTCCACACGATCAGGTAGCCGCTGCTCGCGAACGCCAGCCCGCCCATCCAGGCGGCCGGTTTGCGCAGCCGGATCCGTCTCAGGAAGAGGTAGCACCCACCCGCCGCGACGATGATTTCGAGCAGCTTCATGTATCCCGGCGCCAGCCAACCCGGCAACACCAGGAAAGGCAGCGCCACCGGGGAGAGCAGCCCGAAGTTCGGCGTGGCGGCCAACGGCACCCCACCCAGGATGTACGGGTTCCACTGGGCGTACTCGCCGCGGCGCAGCTCCTCGCCGAACAGGGTGGCGTTGGGCAGTGCGAAGTCGACCGTGTCGCCCATGTTGATGGTGCCCGGCGACACCCCGGCCATAGACTCGTCCCGCTGCGGGCTCAGGTAGCTCAGGGTGTCGACGCCCGCGAAGGTCCCAGCGCCGGCCAGCGGCCCGCCGATGCCGATTAACGCGAAGCTCGCGATCGCGAAGATCACGACGCAGACCAGCGGGTCAGGCAGCTTCCGGAGGTGGCGGCGGAGCCGGCTGGCCTGGATGTCGGCTCTGGGCTCGTGGTCGGTGGCGAGTTCGGAAGTGGTCATTGGTTCCGGGTGATCGGTGAGCGCGGGCCGTGGCTGCGTGGCGCCATGTGGCGGAAAGATGCGGCCTGGAGGCGCCACGATTCCTGGAGGCGTCCGGTGGCTGGAGACGCTCTGGAATGCTCAGTGAGAGTAGCCAGGCGATTCCGCTTTGTGCCGGGTTTTGGGGAGCTTTCGGCGTCCCTTTCGGTCCTTGGCAGCCCGCTTTGACCACGTCACCAAGGGCCCGGTATCGTTGACTGCTGCTGTGCGTGCACCCGGTCTTTCCCGCCGTTGGCCGTACAGCACCCAACTGGAGCGATCCAGCATCCCGAGACGAGATGGACAAGGTAGACCTGTGCGTACGTACAGCCCTAAGCCGGGTGAGATAACTCGCCGTTGGCACGTCATCGACGCGAGCGACGTGGTGTTGGGCAGGTTGGCGAGCCATGTGGCGCAGTTGCTGCGGGGCAAGCACAAGCCGACCTTCGCTCCCCACATGGACACCGGCGACTTCGTGATCATCGTCAACGCGTCAAAGGTCGCCCTCACCGGCAACAAGCGCTCGCAGAAGGTCGCCTACCGGCACTCCGGGTACCCGGGTGGTCTGAAGCAGACCGGATACGAAGAGCTGCTCAACACCCGTCCCGACCGAGCTGTCGAGCTCGCGGTGCGCGGCATGCTGCCGAAGAACCGGCTCAGCCGGCAGATCCTCAAGAAGCTGAAGGTGTACGGGGGCCCCGACCACCCGCACGCCGCCCAGCAGCCGGAGCCCTTCGAGATCAAGCAGACCGCGCAGTGACCACTGATCCAGGAGAGACGACCGCTGACATGGAGAACACTGACGCCCTAGACCCGGCGGAGGGCGGCGAGGCGGCTGCCGCGCCGGCCGCTGCGGAGTCCGAGCAAGCCGAGGCCACGCCGAACGCAGCCGCCCCGGCCCCGACCCCGGCCCCGGCTTCCCCGGCTGCGGCCGCGGCTACCACGGCCCCGGCCGCGCCGGCGCCCGCCCGGCGCACAACCAGGAAGCGGGCTTCCGGTGAGAAGCCGGTGCAGACCGTGGGTCGCCGCAAGGAGGCGATCGTGCGGGTGCGCCTGCTGCCCGGATCCGGCAACTTCAAGCTCAACGGCCGCGACATCGCCGACTACTTCCCGAGCAAGGTGCACCAGCAGGTGATCAGGGAGCCACTGGTCACCACCGAGAAGGTCGAGTCGTACGACGTGGTGGCGAACCTTCGCGGCGGCGGCATCACCGGGCAGGCGGGCGCGCTTCGGATGGCGATCGCCCGCGCGCTGATCGAGCTGGACCCCGACCTGCGTCCGGCTGTGAAGAAGGCCGGCTTCCTCACTCGCGACTCTCGGGAGAAGGAGCGCAAGAAGTACGGCCTCAAGAAGGCCCGTAAGGCGCCGCAGTACTCCAAGCGCTAGTCGCGCGGGCTCGTACGCGCAAAGAATGGCCGGCGGCCGATGGCTGCCCGGCCATTCCTTGCGTTAGGCAGGGATCTACCCTCGTCAGATCCATACCCGGTTTGGCGCCTCCGTGGCCGGGAAGGGTCGGTTCCTACCGCTAGGCACGAGCTGACCGTGGGCTTCAACACGTGGACAAATGTGTGAACATAGGGCCAAACAGGTGAGGTGGTGCTGATGGGCGGCCGGTTGTTCGGCACTGACGGCGTGCGCGGCAAGGCGAACGCCGACCTGACTCCCGAGCTCGCGCTCGCGGTGGCGGTCGCCGCGGCTGAGGTGCTCAACGAGCAGGCTGCCTCGCGTCGGCCGGTCGCCGTGGTGGGCCGCGACCCACGCGCCAGCGGTGAGATGCTGGAAGCGGCAGTGGTGGCTGGCCTCTCCAGCGCCGGCGTGGACGTGTTGCGGGTGGGGGTGCTTCCGACCCCCGGCGTCGCCCACCTGGTGGCCGACTGCGGCGCTGACTTCGGCGTGATGCTCTCCGCCAGTCACAACCCGATGCCCGACAACGGGATCAAGCTGTTCGCCGCCGGTGGCCACAAACTGCCCGACGAGGTGGAAGACGCGATCTCCGATGTGGTCGCGGCGGCTTCCACGACACCCCGTAGCAGGCCCACTGGAGCCGGTGTGGGGCGCGTGCGCGACCTGGCCGACGCGCAGGAGCGAATCCTGGCTCACCTGACGAGCACCACACCGTATCCGTTGGACGGGCTGCGGGTGGTGGTCGACTGCGCCAACGGCGCCGCCTCACAGATCGCTCCGGAGACGTACCGGAGAGCGGGCGCCGATGTGATCGCGATCCATGCGGAGCCCGACGGCCTCAACATCAACGACGGATGTGGCTCCACACACCTGGAGTCGCTGCACAAGGCGGTGACCATTCACAACGCTGATGTGGGCATCGCACTCGACGGCGACGCCGACCGGTGCCTGGCCGTCACGGCGGACGGGTCTGATGTCGACGGCGACCAGATCATGGGGGTCCTCGCACTGGCGGCGCAGCAGGCCGGCACGCTGGCCGAGAACACCTTGGTCGCCACCGTGATGAGCAACCTGGGCCTGCACATCGGGATGCGCGAACACGGGATCACCGTGCTCACCACCGCGGTGGGCGACCGGTACGTGCTCGACGAGCTGCGCGCGAAAGGGCTCTCGCTCGGCGGAGAGCAGAGCGGTCACGTGGTGATGCCGGCGTACGCCACCACCGGTGACGGTGTGCTAACGGCGCTGCACCTGCTGGCGCGGATGGCATCCACAGGGCAACCGCTCGCCGATCTCGCCAGCGTGGTGCGCCGGCTGCCGCAGGTGCTGGTCAATGTCGCTGTGACCGACAAGCGCCGAGCCGTGGCGGCTCCGGACGTGGTGGCGGCCGTTACCCTCGCGGAGCAGGAGCTGGGCGATGCGGGTCGGGTGCTGCTGCGCCCGTCCGGCACCGAGGCGCTGGTACGGGTGATGGTGGAGGCCGCCACCGAGGACCAGGCCAACGCGGTCGCGGGGCGGATCGCTGACGCCGTCACCGCCGCCAGCCCCGCCTGAGGGCGCATCGCCCCACGGCGTGGGCTTCCCACATCACGCCTCGCGGCGCCATGAGTCGAACGTCCAGGTGCGACAGACAACCCACTCGGCGCAGCGTGACGACAGGGACACCGGTCGACTCCAGGTCAAGGCTCGATTCCCGATGTCTGGGAGCTGCGGCAGCCGCCTCGAACACTCCGAAGAGTATGTGTCGCCAGTCACCTCGATGACGCTGTGCTGTCCCTCGTATGAATGAAGCGCGATAGGTAGTCGGCCAGTCACCTTGGCAGACCTGTTCCCACTGGTGGAACAGCTTCCGGCCAGCCCTCTGGGGATCCGGGAAGAGATGCCCGATTCCTTCTTCACAGCCGGCAGCCCCAACTCCACCTTGAGTCACGCTTCGTGGTGCCTGGTCCTGATTCTTCGGCGTCACAAGGGTTTCGTCTCCACCCGGCACGCACAGTAACGTCCCGACCCGATCGACTCTTATGGCCGCGCTGACCAGCGGTTTTGCTGGTTCAACGCGGCTTGCCGGCAAAAAGCACGGTATTCCCGCACCCCCAGGGAGACGTTCAGTGGAAGACAAGACACACAAAGATGTGACTCAACAGTTCCCAACCCGTCGCTACGGGCATGCGCCTGTGCGGCCATCCGGCGAGCACGTTCCTCGCCACCGATCCAGCTGGCTGCGGCGTCATGGCCGCGTGGCCGCTGTGGTCACGGCCGCACTGGGCCTGCTGTTTGGCGGCTCTATCGTCGCCGCGCAGTCGAGCCAGACGCCTTCGCCGACCAGCGCGTCGGCCAACGGCGCGAGCAAGGACGCGAACACAGACCCGGGCGCAGACACGGGAGGTGACGACCCGGAAGCCATGGGTGGCGGCAACACCACCTCGCTCCGGGAAGACCGTTCTTCGAGAAGCGATCGCGCCGCCGACGGCAGCCAGCGCGAGACGTCCAGAGGACAAAGCGGCTCGGCGCCGAACGGAAAAGGCATGGACTGCGGCGCCGCTTTCATGCCGCAGAAGGGTGAGTCATACCAGCAGGCGCTGGCCAGGGAAGACCGGATCCTCGGCGGCCTGGACCGGATCCGGACCTACTACTCGGGGCTGCCCAAGCAGTGGCCGGGTCAGATCGACACTGACGGCCGCCCGATGGTGGTGTCCTTCAAGATGAACCCAGGCGAGGTTGTCCGAGGAAAGCACGACGCGCACATGCGGAAGTGGTTTAACAACGCCCCGAAGAACCAGGACATCAACTGGGTGTACTACCACGAGCCCGAGGACAACATCGAGAAGGGCCAGTTCAGCGGCGCCAAGTACCGCGCTGCCTGGCGTCACCTGTCCAAGCTGGCTGACCAGGCGAACAACCCACGACTGCGCGCCACCCTGACCTTGATGGGGTACAGCGTGGAGAAGCCCTCCGGCCGGAACTGGCGTGACTACTACGCCGGCAAGCAGTACATCGACACGATGGCGTGGGACATCTACAACTACTCGAACGAGGGCGATGGCGGATACCGCAAGCCCGAGGTGCTGTTCGGCAGAGCGCTGAAGGTGACCAAGAGCCAAGGTCTGCCGTTCGCGGTCGCTGAGACCGGCAGCCAGACGGTGAAGGGTGACAGCGGCGCCCGCCGGGCACAGTGGCTCAAGTCCACGCTCAGCTATCTGAAGAAGAACGACACCAAGTGGGTGACGTACTTCGACATGTTCATCAACCACAACCACGGACCGCAGCATTACGAGCTGCGTGACAAGGCCGCCATCCGCGCCTGGAAGAGCGTTTGCGGCGGCTGACAGGCGACCTGCCTCCCCCCTGATCGCGGGCCCCTCTCGGATTGAGAGGGGCCCGCGGTCACGTGTGCCGCCTGGGTCTCTGCCCTGCCCCGACTCGGGTGGCGTCCCGCGCGCGGATAGGGTTCGTGCCCATGAGCAGGGTGTATCGCAGCTTCTTGATGGACAGCACCCGTTGGGACTGGTACGAGCCCCGGGACACCGACATCGTGATCTCCACCGCCCCCAAGGCGGGGACCACGTGGACGCAGCGCATCGTCTCGTCCCTGATCTTCAGCGGCGAATTGCCGGACACGTTGCACAACCTGTCGCCGTGGTGGGAAGGCCGGATCCAGCACCGGGAGCTTCAGGATCTGCTCGCGGTGTTGGAGGGACAGACTCACCGCCGCTTCATCAAGTCCCACCTGCCGGCCGACGCCCTTCCGCTGAGCCCGTCCGTACGTCACATCGTGGTCGCTCGGGACCCCCGGGACACCGCGGTGTCGCTGCACAGCCACTACGCCAACCGGTTCCCGGTGTTGGCCACGCTGCCCCCGTTGACCGGGCCGGATGTGCACTCGCCCAGCGCGCCGTCTCCCGTCAGCGACGTGACGGAGTTCTGGCGTAAGCACTTCACCACGTCCGTGTTCCCGTGGGAGGCGGACGGGTGGCCCGCCAACTCCCCCACCCACCATCTCTCGAGCTGGTGGCGCCATCGCGACCAGCCGAACGTGCTGCTGCTGCACTACCAGGACATGTGGGCCGACCTTGACGGGCAGATGCGCCGGGTCGCGCAGTTCCTCGACATCCCGATTCCCGACGAGAGTCGCTGGCAGGTGGTGGTGGACGGATGCCGTCTGGACGCGATGCGGGCCCAAGCTGCCACCGTCAGCCCGAGCGCTGATGCGAGCTTCTTCGGCGGTGGCGGGCGCAGCCGGTGGCGCGACGCGGTACCCGAACAGCACCACGACCTGGGCGACGCGGCGCTGCAGCGACTGGAACCCTCGCTGCGTACCTGGCTGACGGAAAGCGACAGCCGCAAGGGGTAGGGCGTCAGCAGCGCAGGTGTGCTCGGCGGCCAGCATCGGCGCCGACGGCCCCCGACGACGGTGTTGATCAAGGGATTGGTGCGCGTGTCGCCGACGTGTCGGGTCACAAACCCCTTGATCAACATGCTCATGCTGTCGTTGTCGTTCGCAGCCGCTGTCACGGGGGCAGCCGGAGCGCGGCGGGAGCGTGTTCGGGAACGCTGGGTTGCTTCGGCGTGGTGGCCGCCATCCGCTGGTACGCGGCGCCTAGCGCGGGCCGCTGATCCGGCTCGCCCCGGTTGGGCCAGTACGACATCGCCCGCTCCGCCTGCGCGGCGATGGTGAGCGACGGGTTCACCCCGAGATTGGCGGAGATCGCGGCGCCGTCCGTCACGTGCAGCCCTGGGTGCCCGTACACCCGGTGGTACGGGTCGATCACCCCAGTTTCGGGGGAGTCGCCGATCACGGCGCCACCCAGGATGTGCGCGGTGATCGGGATGTTCGCGATCTCGGTCCAGGCGCCGCCGGGGAAGCCGTCGATCTTGTCCGCGATCCGGCGGGCTGCCTCGGCGCCGGCGGGGATCGAGGTGGGATTCGGCTCGCCGTGGCCCTGGGTGCTGGTCAAGATCCGCCGGCCGCGCCAGTTTCGCCTGGTACGCACCGTGATCGAGTTATCCAACGACTGCATCACCAACGCGATGATGGTGCGCTCCGACCAGCGCCTCACCGACAACATCCGAGGAACCTTCAGAGGCCGGGTGGCGGCCTCCCGGAACCAGCCCCGAAGCCGCTGCAGACGGCTCCCGCCGTCAGTGAGGAAGGTCTGCAACAGGCCCATGCTGTTCGACCCTCTGCCGTAGCGAACCGGCTCGATGTGGGTGTGCGCATCAGGGTGGAACGAGCTGGTGATCGCGACCCCGCGCGAGTAGTCCACGGTGGGCCGGAACGCTTTGGCGCCCAGGATGGCCTCGGAGTTGGTACGGGTGAGCTCGCCCAACCGCCGCGACAGCCGGGGCAGCACGTGCTCGTCGCGCATCCGGTGCAGCAGCCGCTGGGTGCCGATCGCCCCCGCCGCGAAGATCACCTGGTCGGCGTGGAAGACGCGACGCTGGCGCCGCAGCCACCCTCCGGTGCGTACGGTCTCGACCCGGTACCCGCCGTCTGGAGCGGGACGCACCGCCGTGGCCGTGGTGAGCGGATGCACCTGCGCCCCGTGCTGCTCCGCCAGCCACAGATAGTTCTTCACCAGGCTGTTCTTGGCGTTGTGCCGGCATCCGGTCATGCAGGCGCCGCATTCGATGCAGGTGTCCCGGGTCGGCCCGACCCCTCCGAAGTACGGGTCCACACCGGACGCTCCGAAGTAGACACCCACCGGAGTGGGGTGAAAGGTGTCCCCGACCCCCATGTCTTCGGCGACCTCGCGCATCACGTGGTCGGCGGCGGTCATTCCCTGGTACGTGACCACCCCGAGCATTCGCTTTGCCTGGTCGTAATGGGGGGCCAGCTCGGCACGCCAGTCCGTGATGTGGCGCCATTGCGGGTCGTGGTAGAACGCGGGCAGCGGCTCGTACAGGGTGTTGGCGTAGACCAGGCTGCCGCCGCCCACCCCGGCGCCAGAGAGCACCAGCACGTTCCGCAGCAGGTTGATCTTCTGGATCCCGTACCAGCCGAGGTGCGGCGCCCACAGGAAGCGCTTGACCCGCCATGAGGTCTTCGGCAACTCGTGGTCGGCGAACCGCCGGCCGGCCTCCAGGACCCCGACCCGGTAGCCCTTTTCGGTGAGCCGTAGCGCCGCGACACTGCCGCCGAATCCAGAGCCGATCACGACGACGTCGTACGCGTTGTCCGGGCGCTCCACGATCACCTCCGTAAGTTACCCGAGGTAACCTCTGAAGGTACGGTGGTTCCGGCCCGGCCGTCAACCGTCTTGCCTGGTCCGGGCACGCCTGGTCCGGGGCACGCCGCTCGTCGCGCTGCGGCCCCACCCGTCGGCGCTGCGGCTCCGCTTCGGCTACTCGTCGGCGACCACGAAATGGGGGTAGTCGTGGACGTCGAGGGTGAACTCGTGGACCCCACCCGGGGCAGGTCGAGTGGCAAGCAGCGCCGACTCGCCCGTCAACGGGTCC
This sequence comes from Micromonosporaceae bacterium, assembly GCA_050701815.1. Taxonomy (GTDB): domain Bacteria; phylum Actinomycetota; class Actinomycetes; order Mycobacteriales; family Micromonosporaceae; genus WHSM01. The sequence goes on from JBOGDL010000313.1 coordinate 12,674, forward strand.
ACCAGTATCGGGTTGCGGCCCAGTGATTTGTTGACCGCGAGGGTCACCCGCCGCGGCGCGAAGTTTTCGCGTGGCGGCGCTGTGGACCAGATCGCGATCAGGCTGTTGCCGTCGGCGGTGGTGAAGCGCTCTGCTTTGATCTCCTCTTTCACGAGCCTGCTGGGGCTCCCGACGTGCTTCACGTACGTGGGAAGGGTGTCACCGTGGATCCGGGTGACCACGGCGAGGAAATCCGGGTCCGGGGCAGCCTGCCCGCCGGTGAGCGCGCTGATTCGGCCGACGACGAAGAACGCGGGCTTCGGTGTCACCTGATCGGTGACCAGGCCGTAGTTGTCGTTGTCCCGCGCCGGGTTGTGCCCCTGGTCGGCCAGCGTGTAGATGAACGTCTTGGTGACCGCGAGCTGGCCCAGGGTCAGCATCCGGGCGACCGTCTTGGCCTGTTGGCCCAGGCTCATCGACTCCAGGGTGTCGGGCTCGTACTCGCGATGTGACAGCGAGGGGATGCCGACTTCGGTCATCCATAGCTGCAGGTCAGGACGGCGCAACAGCTGCCGGCCCTGGCGCAGGTAATCGCGCATGCTGCGTTCGAACTCGGGGTCCGAGGTGGCGAAGTCGTCGAACTTGGGGTCCGCCGTTCGCGGGTTGAGCTCAGGAGGCACCCCATGCCGGTACGTGTAGTGGTGCATGCATAGCGCGTCGATGTCCGGTGACGACTGCTTGAGTTGCGCCATCGCGACCTGCTCGACCTGGACGCCGTTGACCAGGAACACGTCCGGGTGGCTGGCTTTGATCGCCTGGGAGCCCTGGTCGACGAAGTTGGCGTACCGCTGCACCCAGGGGCCGCCCGCGTAGTCGCCGCCGTAGTGGTTCTTCCAGATTCCGTTGCCCGGCTCATTGCCGAACATGAACGCTCCGACGTCCGCGCCCCACTCGGCGACGGCGCCGCGCACTAGGTCGACCGCCCCGGAGATCTCTTCGGCTGTGCCGACGTTGGCGTTGTTGTTCACTGTGAACAGTGGCTTGATGCCGTGCTCCAGGTCAGCGGACACCCAGTCTCGGAGGGATTCGGTGGGCTTGTCAGCGACCCAGTCCCAGTCGCTGTGCAC
>JBOGDL010000314.1:0-2555 GCA_050701815.1 Micromonosporaceae bacterium
GCCCCCACACTGCGACCTTGCTCAGGTCCAAACGACCATCGCCATCACGGCAGCAGATACGCCGCTTCCACGCGCAGGATCCCCGCGTTCACGTCGCAGTTCTTTCTGGTGCCCTGCCGAGGGCGCCCCTCATACCCCTTCTGACCTGGGGTTTTGCTTCCAGCGCCGGTGTCTTGTTGATCTCCAATGGCCGACGTGAGGCCCATGTGAGGCCCGGACTGCACGCGACCTGCTGCACGGGTCCGTATGGGCGGCGCGGATCAGGGCGCGACGGGCAAGCAGCGGCCCTGTAGTTCGGGCTCAAGTGGTCGCAGTGATTGGCGTCGCCGACCTCGCCAGGCTGAACGCCACGCTGGCGACTGTGCCTGTGTGGCTGGTTCTGCGGTGCGGTCGTTTGTCGTGAGGTACGGTCCGGCCGTTCGGCCCAGCCAGAAGGATCTGATCCAATCCGGGACGAGGCCTGCGGCGCAGCTAGCCAGCACGAAGGCGATGATGGCACCCAGGAAACATTGTCGCGGCGAGTAACCGCTCCGGGTTTGGTCTGCCTCAGGCTCCGTAGAGTCGTGATTCTGGACTTCATGCCACTGTGGACGCGTTTTCGAACTCTATCGGTCAGCCAGCCGAGCCTGCTGTGACGCCATTGCTGGTTATGCCAGATCTCTGGATAGGCGAAGATCGCGTTGGCTAGCTCCACACAGGTGCGCCAGCGTCGACGGTCGAGCAGCTCGACCTGCATCCGGGACCAGCACGACTCGATCGCGGCGTTGTTGTACACAATCGTTTAAACAAGTCTGGCCATAGACTCCTACGTATACCAAGGGAGGTGTGCTGAATGGCAGTCGACGTGGCTCCAAGTGGCGCAGAGCCGGTGAAGCGGATGCGCCGGATTGAGCGACGCGAGCAGATCCTCCACGCCGCCACGCGAGCATTTTGCTCGCACGGGTTCGTCGCCACCAGTCTCGACGACGTGGCCGGCGAGGCTGGGATCACCCGGGTGTTGTTGTACCGGCACTTCGACTCCAAGGCCGACATGTACCGGGCAGTGCTGGAGCGCGGCTGCGCCCGACTCGGGGAGGTCATCGACGCTAAACACCTCTACAGCGAGTCACTCCCCGCCCTTTTCCGCGCAGCGTCAGCCAATCCCGACGCGTTCCGGTTACTGTTCCGTCACGCTGCCAGGGAGCCGGAGTTCCGGGGCTTCGCCGACGCCCTCACCGCGCCCCTGGCCGAGATCATCCACCGCAACCTCACCGAGCACCTTCCCGCCGGACCGTGGCTGGACTGGGCGGCCCACATCGTTCCGACGTTCGCGATCGAGGCCGTGATCAGCTGGCTCGACGTTGGCCGACCCGACCCAGACTTGGCAGCCGAGCGGATCGATCAAGCGATCCGCGGCGTCATTCACGCGGCACACTCCGGCAGTGGCTAAGACAGGCGACGGAGCGAAAGGAATGGGCAGCGGCTCGCCAGCACAGGCGACCAGGTCGTCGCATCCGGCGTCGAGCTCAGCCCTTAACCTGTCGGCGACGTGCAAGTCCGCGATCCTGGCATCCCCCTCCGAGCTGGACGATGCAATGTGGAGGGTTCAACGCCCTTGATTAGCTGATCAACCTGGCCGATCCCTACAGCAACGAAGCAATCCGGGAAATTTGGGACGAGCTTCATGCCGAGATCAAGGCCTCACGGTACTTCCCATTCGCCCTCGGTCGCCCTGGCGAGATGCGGACCAGCCGGGCGTACCTCACCGATTCCCCGCCAGGCTGGCGACCCGACTCAAGCAGTTGCCTCAGAGATGTTCCAGGACAACCACGCCTCGCAGAAGCGTCTGGCAAGCAGGGGATCAACCCGACGGGATCTCGCGTGATGCTTGTGGATCTGAGGTCTTGATTCCGACCGACTCCGTCGCACCCGGGGCCGGTGGACCTCAGTCCGGGATAACGGCAACGAGGTTTGAAGGAATGCCTCGCTGTTCGAGGCTTAGCAGACCCCGCATCTTTCCGGTCAGCCGAGAGAAGACCTCAACCGGGATTTGCACCTGGTCAGGCCTATTTCGTTGGGCGCGCTCGGAGTGATTCGAGCTCCAACGTTCTGCTTCCCACAGCCGCTCGGTCTGCCAGTGCGAATACTCATGGCTACGCCAGTAGCCTGCGAAAACGTCCTCAGCAAATGTGCACAGCCAAACGGCGCGCCACAAGCCGCGACAAGCCGCCGTCAATCGCGAGCGGCATTTACGCTGCTGCTGCGGCCATAGTCCCGAAGGGTGACCCCCGCGCCGGCCTGAATAATCGCTGAGGCCTTCCCCACTGCCTTTTGCCGGAAATTTCCTGTCCTTTTTGCGCTAATGCTCGCTCCATATCGGTCTTTCGCGGGCAGTGCTTCGCTGCTAGCGTACAGGCAATTCAATCCTCCATGCACTAATGGAGTGATTCACCCTGCGAGGCGCTTGCTTGCTGCTTGGGAGGCGACATGGGAGCGACTGTTCCTCCGGCGGACGAACTCGCGCGATGGGTTCGTGACGGATGTGAACGCGCACTACAGCTGGTTGATGACCTCAC
>JBOGDL010000315.1:0-4463 GCA_050701815.1 Micromonosporaceae bacterium
AGCGAAGTCGAGTCGTACGCCAACCAGCTGCAAGCGCTCGTCTCCCAAGGCAACGAGCTGGCCAGCCGAATCGCCGCACTCGGCAACGGGTGAAGGTCGGGCGGCTCCGCCGGCGCCCCAGCAACAGCCCGGCGAGGAGAGCCGCCACGCGATACTCCTCCGAAGCCACGTCGCACACCCGCCGGTGAGGATCTTGCCAAGGAGACGCAGGAACGGTCAGCGCGAAGAGACCGGGCTATGCGCGTGTTGGCGGAGAACGCCGACGAGCTTGCTTCCCGCGCCAAAGAGGGGGTCACTCAAGCAGAGGGGATGTTGCGCAAGTTCAAGCTGCCCCGACCACCTTCAGCAACTCACACCGGAACCGCCCCAGCAACGAAGCCGCAGTTCTCCCCCGCCCGCCCTGACAAACCAACCGACGGCGACCTCGCGACCGGGGTAGTCCTCGGTAGCCTCGCTGTCGTTCTGGGCTATCGAGAGTTGCGGCGACGCAAGAAGGAAGGCAAGACCAGGAATGACTAGCAAACGAGCGAGCTATAAGGCAGTCCTTCGGGCCCTCTTCACCCGCGACTCTGAAGCCGCACAGGAGAAGTCAGCTGAGTTGGGTGACCTCACCTGGGCCGATTCTGGCGTCCTCGCCGGCGCGGCCTTCGTGATAGCGATGGAACGGCGGTTCAAGGATGACGACAGCCACGCTGCCATCAAGGCTTTTGTGAAGGAAGCGCAGGAGAACTACGAAGACGCAGAGCCAGCAATCAAGCCACTTCAGGCAGAAGCCCTGATTCGCGGGGTCCTCGGGGAGGCAGAGCTGATGCGTGAGGTCCCGAGAGACGATGCCCTGCCAACGCAGCTCGCCCTCACCTACAAGGTGCTCGCCGATGAGCAGGCAAGCCCCGAGGATGTTGACCGCCTACTGGACGAAGCTGAGGCGCTTGCGCAGCAGTGGGCACCGTCCTCGTGATTCAAACCCAAGCGTCATGAAAGAGGGAGGGCACCCCTGGTGCCCTCCCTCTTAGTCTTTGTTCAATCTGAGCGCGGGATGGTGATGTCGTACTCGACCTGCACGTATTCAGCACTTTGAACGATGTCGGCCATCTCAACGGGGCGATCGCCCGCGAACATGCGACGCACGATCACAAGCACCGGGTCATCAGAGTCGAGTTTGAGAACGTCTGCTTCTTCCGGAGTGGGCCGGCGACTGCTCACCGCTTCGGCGACACGGGTCACAGCGACACCAAGGGTGCGCAGTTGGGCGATGCTTCCGCCAGGCCAAGGTTCGTTAATCGGGTCAGCGGCCGGCGTGCCTTTCACCAACTCGTACGGGTAGCAGGACACCGAGATCTCCTGCGGCTTCCCCTTGTAGCGGGGCACGAAGCGGCGTTCCAGAACCTCGGCGCCTTCCGGAAGATCCAGCAAGTCGCCCTGCCGGATGCTTGCCGGCACCACCCGGAAGTCCCTGTCGAGGGTGTGCTCATCCCAACTGATCTTCTGATCACGTGTGGATGACGTCTCGCCGCCCTGAGAATCGGTCTCGCCTAGGTAGCGGGATGCTCCGAGGCGCCGTATTGGACGGGGTTGGCGGACGAATGTGCCCCGCCCCTTCTCCGTCACCACGAGACCCAGACGTCGCAGGTACCTCACGGTCTCTCTAGCCGTCACGCGACTCACGCCTGACTGGCGCATCAACTCTGCTTCTGACGGCAACGAGGCGCCAGGCGGCAGCTCGCCAGACTCGATACGACTCTTCAAATCCTCGGCGAGGGCTCGGTAAACGGCGCGATCGCTTCGCGGGCTGATCACCTCGCCACGCTACCGCCCCACGCAGTTGGGTACATATATACGTCATGTTTGCTCATGTTAGATACATGCTGCTACAGTCACCGGCGACACGATCGGTATTGCTGAATGTGTGGGCATCGGACGGGACGGGATCCTTCGCGGGCTGATCTGTCTCGAACGACTGTCCACATTGGATGATTAGGAGGATCATGTGGGCGGGTGGGAAGACGGCGGCGTGGCACCGTACGGCGGCGCTCTTGAAGTGGCGCGCTTGGACCGGTGGCTACACGTACAAAGGAAATGGTCTAGCCGTTGCCGCGCGTGCCGGGAGCGGTTCCCGTGCGAGACCCGGCAGCGTGCCGACGCGGCGCTGAGCTGCGAGCCGGCCACAGCATCAGGCACAACCGGCCTCAAGCCAGTCAGCCTGCTGGCGACCATCGGGACGCTGCTGGTGGTCGCCGCCGGAGCCCTGATGTGGCGGGGGCTCTCATGAGCGCCCCGAGTGACACCGAACCCAGCGGAGGCGAGTTTCTGCTGGACAACGGCATGTTCTGGTGCGAGCTGTGCGAACGGCCCCGGCGCCCCGCCAACACCAACGGCGACCGCCGCTACTCGTGCGGGGCACGCTGCGCCCAACCCGACACCCCAGCCACACCAGTCGAACAGGCCGCCATGCTCGGCGCGCTGGTACGGGCCTACGCCGTCCTGTACGGAGTGGGGCGCAGCGACGTCGTCTTCCAGGCCCCCGACCCGCTGATCGTCGATCACACCGACTCGCTCCCGGCGTCACGTTCCGAGCGGCGCCGATGGGAACGCTGCGACGTCACCGACCGGCGAGCGGTGCTGCGCGTGGCGTACACCCGGATTGACATTGACCGCGACGGCGTGATCCACCGCAACTGGCGGCACCGCGCCGACGCGACATGACCACCCCCGCCCAGTGCGCCGCCTGCGGCGCCACCATCGCCTGCCTGGAGATCGGATGGACCCACCACGACCCCACCGCCGGCCTGTACGGGTGGCTCTGCCCGCTACCGCACATGACGCTCGCTCAACCGAGGCAGGTCGACCCGCTCACTGACCCGGCGCCGCCGCGCCGACGCCCCACCCCAATCCCCGGCACCTCGCGGCGCACCCAGCCGCCGCACCCAGGCCACCCGATCACGTGATCGTCACGTACGCGCTGACCCTGGCCGCCGGGATCGGGCTGGGCGCCGCCGCCGGCTGGCACGCGCAGCAGGCCGTACGCGCCTGGGCCGACTACCGGGCCGCGAAGCAGCAGGTACCGGTGCTGCTCCGGGCAGCCCGCACCCTGACCCGCAACGCCGCAGGGGTGGTGCTGCTCGCCGCCGCGCTCGCCGGTTTCGCCCTCTACCTCGCCGGTTAGCTGTACCGCCCCGGCCAGACGTGACAGATAGGAAGGCCACCCGATGTCCCTGATCGACGACATCCACCACACGCTGCTGGAGATCCAAACCGCCGTCGCCGGCGCCAGCGACCGCTGCGAACACGTCACCGCTCAAGCCCAACAGGCCAAGGCCGCCGCCGAACAACTCGGCTCACTCACCCTCGCGCACCAGACCGAAGAACTGCAGCAACACATCGCGTCCACCCAGCAGCAGCTCACCGAGGCCGTGACCAGCGTCGCCCTCACCGCGCAGCGGGCTCACGAGATCGCCGCCGGCGCCCCCTGACCGCCAGGCTGGGCCATGCCGTGGCAGAAGGCCCCGGACTGGTCGATCTGGCCTCAATCCAGCTCGTTGACGCTTAAAGTGTCCTAGCGGGGGATCGGGGAACGGCGGGCCCGCGAGGCCCGGAGGCAGCTTCCGAGAAGAGAGTGGAGCCTACGTTGGCGACCGGAACCCCGAGCGAAGTGATCCTTGTCGGCGCCAACCCCGGGGTTCGGCTCTTCGACGACAACGGCGACGTGGTGGGATACGCCTCGGTCTGGCTGGTGGACTGGTCCACCCACGGCAAAGGCGAAGTCATCGTGGTCTGGCACAACGGACAGGTACGGGTGCTCAGCCCCGACCCGGAGCTGGCGTACTGGTTGACGCAGGACTTCACGCGGCATTTCCCCGAAGTGAAAGGGCTGCCGTGGCCCGAGCCGAAACCCGATCACTCCGAGCTGCGGGTCGAACGCGCCGAGGTCAGCGTTTCGCTGGACCCGTACCACGGAATGGTCGCCAGCGCGCGGGACGTCACCGTCAAGATGTCCGGGACCCTCGACCGGCGGGTGTACGCGACCGACTCGTTCGACCTCGGCGGCGCCCCGCACGGGCTCAGCCTGGTGCTGATCCCCACCATGAACGGCTCGATCATGGTGCAACGCGACTACGTGCCAGGCAACGTGCTCATCGAACGCGATCGCGAGCGCCCCAGCTCGTCGGCGTTCCTCGCCATCGCCGAGGTGTGGCGCCGCTAGGCCCCGAGATGTGGCGCCGCTCGCAGACCTTGTTGATCAAGGGGTTAGTGCGCGTGTCGTCGGCGTGTCGCGCCACTCATCCCTTGATCAACAAGCATCCCTTGATCAACAAGCAGGGGGGCCTTTGAGCCGGGCCGTGGGCGGGACCGTCACAGCGACTCGTCGGCGGAGGTGCCGTGGGGCATCCGCTTGGCGGGGATGACGCCGAGTTTGCCTTTCTGGAAGTCCTCCACGGCCTGGATGATCTCGGCTTTGGTGTTCA
>JBOGDL010000316.1:0-16422 GCA_050701815.1 Micromonosporaceae bacterium
GACCTGCTGCCCGCCGACGTCACCGGCTCGTACCTGTACGACCAGCGCAACCACGACTTCACGTTCCGGCCCGGCCCAGTGTTCACCAACCTGCTGCTCGCCGACGAGATCAACCGAACTCCTCCGAAGACCCAGGCCGCGCTGCTGGAGGCGATGCAGGAGAAGCAGGTCAGCGTGGAGGGCGTCACGTACCAGCTGCAGGCGCCGTTCTGCGTGCTGGCCACCGCCAACCCGATCGAGCACGAGGGCACGTACCCGCTGCCGGAGGCGCAGCTGGACAGGTTCCTGCTCCGGGTCTCCTTCGGCTACCCCGATCGGGACGAGGAGTGGGAGGTGCTGCGGCGGCGGATGGCGCGGCGCCAGGAGGAGACCCTGCTGGAGCCGGTGGTGGACCGGCACACCCTGGTCGCGATGCAGTCGGCCCTGGAAGAGGTGGTGGTCGAGGACTCCATCGGCCGGTACGTGGTGGAGCTGGTCGCCGCCACCCGGGAGCACCCGCAGCTGCTGGTCGGCGCCTCGCCACGGGGCTCGCTGGCGCTGTTGCTGCTGGCCCGCGCGCACGCGGTGATCGCCGGGCGGGACTTCGTGATCCCTGAGGACGTCAAGGCGGTGGCGGTGCCGGCGTTGGCGCACCGGGTCTCGCTGCGTCCGGAGATGTGGCTGCGCCGAGTGGACCCGTCGCATCTGATTGACGAGGTGCTCGCCGCCACTCCCGCGCCGGCCAGCGGGGCGCTGCCCACGTACGCCGGGAATTAAGGGTGGACGACTGGCGGCCGACACCGGCGCTGCGCCGGGTGGTCAGCTTGCTGGTTCTGCTTCTGATCGGCGCCGTCGCGACGGGCCGGCCTGACCTGGTCGCGCTCGCGTTGCCGCTGGCGTTGGGGACGGGCTGGGCGCTGCGACGGCGTCCTGAACGGCCGCCTCGGGTCACGCTCACGGCGGCGGAGGACCAACTCGCCGAGGGCGAGGAGCTGGCGGTGGAAGCCAGCGTGATGAACCCGGCGGATCAGGATTTCACCCCCGTGACGATCGAGGTGGCGGCTTCGCGCTGGCTGCCGTTGCGGCGTGCCGACGGGGCTGATGTGCGCCGGCCGCTGGTGGTCGCGCTGCCCGCGGGTCAGGTGGCGGACGTGGCGCTGCGCGCCGAGGCGCTGCGTTGGGGGCGGCGCCGGCTGGGCCCAGCGCGGGCATTGTTCCACGCGTGTGACGCCTTGCTGGCCACAGACCATGTGCTCTCCGGCCGAACCGAGATCCGGGTGCACCCCGTCGTGGACGCGTTCGAGGCGGATGACGCGATGCCGCGCGCCGCCGGGTTGACCGGCACGCATCGCTCGCAGCGGGCCGGGGAAGGCGGCGAGCTGGTGGGGGTGCGCCAGTTCGCACCGGGGGACCGGCTGCGACGCGTCGACTGGCGGGTTTCGCTGCGGACTCGCCAGCTGCATGTCGCGGCGACCCTGTCCGACCGGGACGCCGAAGTGGCGTTGCTGCTGGACACGCTGCATGAGGCGGGCGCCTCGGGCGGGGTCCACGGCGCGGCGAGCGCGTTGGACACCACGGTCCGCGGGGCGGCTGCCGTGGCGGAGCACTACCTGCGTCGGGGTGACCGGGTGTCGTTGCTGGAGTTCGGCGCCCGGAACCGTCACTTGCGGGCGGCGAGCGGACGCTGGCAGCGCCAGGCGGTGCGGGAATGGTTGCTCGACACCCGCGCGGCTTCCACCGAACTCGACCTGTCCCGGTGGTTGGCTCGACCGGGCAGGCTGCCGGCGAACGCGTTGACCGTGGTGTTCACTCCGGTGCTGGCCGAACGCAGCGCGGCGCTGCTGGCCCAGCTGGCCAGGAGCGGCCGGTTCCTGATCGCGATCGACACATTGCCCGGCCAGGCCCGTCCGGAGTTGGTGAGCGACTGGCTGGAGCCCGCGATTCGACTGTGGCGGCTGGAGCGGCAGAACACTGTCGACGAGTTGCGTGAGCACGGCGTCCCGGTGGTGCGTTGGCGGGGTTCCGGCAGCCTCGACGAGGTGCTGCGGGATGTCGCTCGGATGGCCCTGTCCGCTCGGGTGGCGCCGCGATGACCCGGCGGCGCGGGTTGCGGCGGGTGGGCGCCGGCCCGTTGCTGCTACGGGCGGTGGTGCTCGGCGCCGGCTATGCCGCGCTCCTGCTCGCCGCGCCGATGCTGGCTTCGAGCCCGGTATTCGCCGTGGTCGCCGGGGGGGTGGCGGTGCTCGCGGCGATCTGGGTGAGTTCGCCATGGGTGGCGGTGGTGGAGCATCTCGCGGTGATCGGATGGTTCGGTCTCACGCTGGCGTACGACGTGGTGATCTCACCTCCGCAGGTGGCGGGGTTGGCGGCGGCGATCTACCTGCATCACAGTGCGGCGACTCTGGCCGCGGCGCTGCCGTTGGACGCTGTGGTGGCGCCCTCGGTGCTGGTCGGCTGGTCGAAGCGGGTCGCCGTGGTGCTCGGGTTGGCGCTGCCGCTGGGGTGGGGGGTGCTGGCGCTGCCGGAGCTGCTGGACAGCTCCGGCCAGCTGTGGCTGCCGATCGCGGGCACGGCAGCGGCGCTGGCGGCAGCGTACGGGCTGGTCCGTCTGGCCCTCCCGCAGCGCGCCCCGAACCGCGACGGCGAGCCCGCGGACCATGGCTGAGCTGGGCTGTCGTACCCGGGCTCTAGCGTGCGGTTTGGGATGCGAGTTCCTGCAGAGCCGACCCGTCTGGGGCATCGCCGGGCTTTACTGAGTCTCGGTGGGGCGGCGCCTCGGCAGCGACGGTTTCGAGCGGGCAGGCTGACTGTGGGGGTTTTCGATGGATCATGCGATCCGGGCCGAGGGTGTGGTGAAGCGCTTCGGCCCGACCATCGCGCTGGACGGCGTGGACCTCTTTGTGCGTCCCGGCACGGTGCTGGGGCTGCTCGGGCCCAACGGGGCCGGCAAGACCACCGCGGTGCGAGTGTTCGCCACGCTGCTGCGTCCCGACGCCGGGCACGCCTCCGTCGGTGGTTTCGACGTGGTGCGCCAGGCGCATCAGGTGCGTCAGCTGATCGGGTTGACGGGTCAGTACGCCTCGGTCGACGAAAACCTCACCGGGGCGGAGAATCTGCTGCTGATCGGCCGGCTGCTGGGGGTGAGCCGCCGAGACTCCAAGCAGCGCGCCAAGGAGCTGCTCGCTGACTTCGACCTGCAGGATGCGGCTGATCGGGCTGCGAAGACGTACTCCGGCGGGATGCGCCGGCGATTGGATCTCGCCGCGAGCCTGGTCGGTCGGCCGCAGATGCTGTTCCTGGACGAGCCCACCACGGGTCTGGATCCGCGGGGGCGGATGGAGCTGTGGGACCTGATCCGCACCCTGGTGTCGGGCGGGGTGACCGTGCTGCTCACCACCCAGTACCTGGATGAGGCCGATCAGCTCGCCGACGAGATCGCGGTGATCGACCACGGCGCGGTGATCGCGACCGGCACCCCGGACGAGCTGAAGGCCAAGACCGGCGCGCAGACCCTGGCGGTGCGCCCGGCGGACAGCGGCGACCTGGGCACGGTGGTGTCGGTGCTGGGAGAGCTGGCGGTCAGCGACCCCGATGTGGCGGGCCAGATGGTCACCGCCACGGTCACGGACCCGGCGGTGCTGCCGGCGGTGGTGCGCCGGCTCGATGACGCTGACGTCACCGTGGCTGAGTTGGCGCTGCGCAGTGCCAGCCTGAACGAGGTTTTCCTGTCCCTCACTGGGCGCCCCACCGAAGCCGCCGAAACCAACGAAGGAGAAACGTCATGACCACCGTGACTGACGTCGCCCCGGTTGCGGTGAGGCCCCGGGTGAGCGTCCTCGAAGGGCTGCGGCAGAGTCTCACCTTGGCTTGGCGCACTCTGGTGCAAATCCGGCACAACCCCTGGGAGCTGGGTGACTTCAGTTTCCAGCCGATCATGTTCCTGCTGCTCTTCACGTACGTGTTCGGCGGCGCGATAGCGGGCTCGCCCGGTGAGTACCTGAATTTCGCGTTGCCCGGAATCATCGTGATGAACATGGTCTTCGTGACCATGTACGTGGGCATGGGCCTCAACACCGATCTGACCAAGGGCGTGTTCGACCGGCTGCGTTCACTGCCGGTGGCCCGGTGGGCCCCGCTAGCCGGCCGGATCACCGCTGACCTGGTGAAACAGGCCTGGTCGGTGGCGTTGCTGCTGGGGTTCGGCGCCATCCTCGGCTTCCGGCTCGGCACCTCCGTGGTCGGCCTGATCGGGATGGTCGCGCTGTTGCTGGTGTTCGCGCTGGCGTTTTCGTGGGTGTCGGTGCTGGTGGGTGTGCTCGCCAAGGATCCGGAGCAGGTGCAGCTGTTCGGTTTCACCGCGTTGTTCCCGGTCACGTTCGTCAGCAATGTGTTCGTGCAGACCGAGTCGATGCCGGGCTGGCTGCAGGGCTTCGTGAAGGTCAACCCGGTGACGCTGCTGTCGGACGCGTCGCGGGGGTTGCTGGTGGGCGGTCCGGTGGCGGGGCCGGCCGCCGGTTCGCTGTTGTGGGCGGCGGGGCTCACCGCGGTGTTCGCCGCGCTGTCGGTGTGGGCCCTCAAACGCCGGGTGTGAGCGGTGGCTCGCCAGCCCCGGGGTCCGGGTGACCCCGGTCCCATCGCACGTCACGCGGGGGGTGGCGCGGCGTCGGAGAGCTAGCGTGAACGGGTGAAGCCCAAGCGGATTCTCCTCGTGGGCGCCGGCCACGTCGGCCTGTACGTGGCGCTGCGTCTGCTGCGCAAACTGTCCGATCGGCACGCCGAAGTGATGGTGGTCGATCCACAACCCCACATGACGTACCAGCCGTTCCTTCCGGAGGCGGCGGCCGGGTCGATCGAGCCACGGCACTGCGTCGCTCCGCTGCGCCGGGTGCTGCGCGGCGCCACTGTCCTCTCCGGCCGGGTGACCCAGGTCCGGCACGCTGAACGCACCGCGACGGTGCAGCCGATCACCGGCCCCGCCCGTGAGATCCCGTACGACGAGATCGTGGTGGCGCCCGGCTCGGTGTCGCGGGCGCTTCCCATCCCCGGCCTGCGTGAGTCAGCGGTGGGCTTCAAGACCATCGGCGAGGCGATCTGGCTACGCAATCACGTGCTGTCCCGGCTGGACATCGCGGCTGCCACCGAAGACCCGGCGACCCGGCAACGCGCGCTCACGTTCGTGCTGGTGGGCGGCGGGTACGCCGGCATCGAGGCGATCGCCGAACTGGAGGACATGGCCTCTGACGCGATCGCCTATTACCCGCAGCTGGACCGCAGCCAGATGCGCTGGGTGCTGGTGGAGGCGACCCGACGGATCCTGCCTGAGGTCGATCCCGACATGGGCGCGTACACGGTGCGTCAATTGTTGGAACGCAAGCTGGACATCCGTCTGGAGACCCGGCTCGAGTCCTGCGTCGACGGTCACGTGGTGCTCTCCGACGGCGAGGAATTCGACGCGGACACCATCGTCTGGACCGCCGGCGTCAAGCCTCACCCGATGCTGTCCGCCACCGATCTGCCGCGTGATTCCAAGGGACGCGTGCGGTGCCTGCCGACGCTGCAGGTGGTGGATGAAGCCGGCGAGGTGGTGGACGGCGCCTGGAGCGCGGGGGACTGCGCCGCGGTGCCGGACCTGACCGCGGAGGCGCCCGACGCATTGTGCTCCCCGAGCGCGCAGCACGCGGTGCGCCAGGCCCGCCGGCTGGCGGACAACATCGTGGCCAAGCACCGGGGTCGCCCGGTCGTCAACTACAAGCACAAGCACGCGGGGAGCGTGGCGAGCCTGGGTCTGCATCAGGGCGTGGCCCAGGTGTACGGCGTGAAGCTGCGTGGGTTCCCGGCGTGGTTCCTGCACCGCACGTACCACATGAGCCGGATCCCCAGCTTCAACCGGAAGTTGCGGGTGGTGGCCGACTGGTCGCTGGGGCTGTTCCTACGGCGGGAAGCGGTCTCGCTCGGGCAGTTGCACCAACCCCGGGAATCCTTTGTCGAACATGTGCCGCACCCCTGAGGGCGCCGCCCCTGGCGTCGGGCGGCTGCCGCCTGTTCTGTCATGGAGCGCCCGTTTCGCCCGGCCGGGTTCGGCAAAGCGCTTGAGAAACCGCCGGTCACGGGGAGAATTAGGCCGCGTCTGCGTCAGCTGAGGCTGGGCCCGGCCGGCTACCGTAGAGCCGCACGTTGTTCGGATCGACTGCGGCTCGCGTGCCTGTGGGGGATTGTCCGAATCAGCTGCCCGGGTGGTGGAAAAGGCATACACGGCCGCCTTAAAAGCGGCTGCCGAAAGGCATGCGGGTTCGAGCCCCGCCCCGGGCACCACTGGTTATCGCCCCGCAACCGGGTCTCCGCGGTGATGACGGTGCGCCCGGCTCCTGGCGGTGGGCATCCGGCGCCTGCCAGGTGGGCTCCCGGCAACTGTCTCCCTCGACCGGCGGCCAGCCTCGCCATCTGTGTGCTAATGGCGGGCTTGAGCGGTGTGGGGGCCTGGTACGGGACATCGCGGGTTAGGCTTGTCGCCGAGCAGTAGAAACGGCCGAGGAGGCAGCGTTGAAGAGCTCAAATATGGTGCTCGGCGGCTTTGCGAGAGGCGCGGCCGGCGGGCAGACGTCGCCGTACGGCGCGCCCCCGCAGCAGGGGTACGGCTACCCACAGGGCGGCTACCCGCCCAGCGGTTACGCCGGGGCCCCGCCCCAGGCGCCCCCCATGACCCTCGACGACGTGGTGGTCCGCACCGTCGGGCTGCTCAGCCTGATGGTCGCGGTCGCGGCGGCGTCCTGGGTGCTGCTGCCGCCGGCGACACTCGGTGTCGCGCTGTTCGGCTCGATGATCGCCGGCTTCATCCTGGTGCTGGCGATCTCGTTCATGCGGATCACGAACCCGTTCGTGATCGGGGCGTACGCCGTGGTCGAGGGCGTGTTCGTCGGGGTGATCAGCAAGTTCTTCGAGTCGTTCTTCAGCGGCATCGTGTTGCAGGCCGCGGTGGGCACGGTAGCGGTGTTCTTCGGGATGGCGGCGCTGTACAAGTTCCGGGTGATCCGGGCGACGCCGATGTTCCGCAAGGTCGTGATCGGCGCGCTGATCGGCGCCGTGGCGCTGATGCTGTTGAACCTCGTGATGCGGATGTTCGGCACCGACATCGGCCTGTTCGGCAACCCCACTGACGGCAAGGTCGAGGTGCTGCCGATCATCATCGCGTTCGCGCTGGTGGTGCTCGCCGCGCTCACCTTCGTGCTCGACTTCGACATGGTGGAGCAAGGCGCCCGGTACGGGTTGGAGCGTCGCTTCGCCTGGTACTGCGCGTTCGGCATCGTGGTGGGCCTGGTCTTCCTGTACGTGCAGCTGCTCCAGTTGTTGTCGCTGCTGCGCGAGTAGTGACCCGAGCTGTGAGGCCGCAGGAGTTTCGTGTCGCCATGAAACGACTGATCGGCCAGGTGATGCACTGGTCGCCGTCCCAATGGGGGGCGGCGACCAGTGTTTCTGGGCAGAGCCGAGCGGACGCGATGCATGTGCTGGCGCAACGGATCGCTGACCTCGCCGCTGCCTCGGAAGGACAACCGCGTCGAGACGTGCCGAGACTGTCCAACGACATGGCTTTGCCGGACCAGCTCTGGGTGTTGACCAGTGACCTGCTCCGAACGGATCCGGACCGAGCCACCGTGGCATCAGCCATGGGCGCGGTCAGCGACGCCCGCGCCGCCCTCTGGGGCTGACAGCGCGGGCGTCGACTCCTCACCCGGTGGCAGTGTCCTGGGGGGCGCGGCGTAACCGGGGCAATGCGGTGAGCGCCAGCCAGTAGAGCCCTATGGCTGTCATCAGCGCCAACGGAGCTAGCCCGGCAATCGCCACACCTGGGGGCAGCCCGAGGTCGGTGATCACTCCGTGTTCGTTGGTACGCCGCATCAGGATCGGGTAGAGCCCGAGGCTCCATGGCACCCGGTGAGGCCCCCAAGCGAAGGCGAACACGGCGCCGAGCACTATGGCGATCCCGGCGCCGGCCACACCGACGCCCGCGCCCACTGCTCGACGTGCGGTCTGCGTGGACACAGCCATAGCGGCCACAGCGGCGACACCGAGCACTGTCAGCACCATCAGCAACCTTGGGCTGACGACGCTGGTACGCATCAGCAACGAGGCGAGGGTGGCCACGACGGCCACTCCTAGCGGCGTGAGTCGCACCGACACCTTGTGGCTGACCAGCCATGCAACCGCGGCTGCCAACCACGCCGCGCATGCGATCGCTGTGAACACGTCCACGGAGCCCAACCGCCAAGCGAGCTGAGACGCCAAGGGCGGGGCCCAGCCCTCGTAGTCGAATTGGCGATGGTCGTACTTGCTGACGTCCAGGATGACCGCCACCACGGAGAGCGCGGCCCCTGTGCCGAGCGCCATCGCTGCGGCGAACTTGATGCCGTCGCGAGTGGCGTTAGCGGTGTCGTGGTGTTCGCGGGCCCTGAGCCGGGATATCCACATGAGGGCCGTCAACCCGGTGAGGCTCGCGAAAAGTATCTCGGTGGCCCAGATCCCGGCCCACCGTGGGCGGGCGACAAACTGAATCGCAAAAGCTGCTGTCCAGCTGGTGGCAGTGAAAAGCATTGCTGTCGCCCAGAGCCAGCTTCTCTCTCTAGCGACGCGGCGCACTCCGATCGCCGCGAGGACCACCAGCAACGCAGCGCAGGTGACCAGCACTGCTTGGGCCATTCTCATGTCGTCGGTCCCGTTGCTCGCCAGAAAAGTCAGCGTGCCGACCGCCATGGCGCCGACGAACACCGCAGCCACTCCCGCCCGCTCCGCCGGGGTTGGATGATGGCCACATCCGGCTAGCGCCACCAAACCAAGACCCAAGAGCAACAGCAGTGCCGGCCACTGCGGCGTGCTGATCTTTGGCCAGATGGCGTTGCTGATGTGCGCTCCCGCCGTGACAAGCACTGCGACGACGATCACGGGCTGGCGTGGCAGCCGTGAAAACACGAGAGAGACGACGAACCCCAATACCCATATTCCGTAACAGACCGGGGCTAGCAGGAGAGATGGCTTGGTAGGCGCCCAAGACCCTAGGTAAGGATCGTTCGGCTCTGCGATCAGCGAAAAGGCTAGCGAAAAGGCAGCCGCGAGGCTGAGCGCGATGGGGCCGGCGAGCGACAGCCCCCGGTACACAGCCGGGGTCGAGTCGAGGCCCAGCCGTTGCCGAGCGCCCGCCGAAATCAGGTCGAGCGCGTCAGCGATTGATGGGCGTGCCTGCCCTGGTGTGGCAGTGTCCATCAGGGTGCCGAGGATTTCCTCGCCACGTCGTTGCCGGTAGGACTTCGGATACGCGCGCAGCAACCAGCGATATCGCTCGTGCAGCCGGTCATGCGCGTCTTGCGGATGATTCACAACGACTCCCCACGTGTGTCGGCGGCGGTCAAGGCGTGGCGGGAGCTACCCGCCCCGGTGCGGACCCGCGGCGTTTCTGGTCCTGAGAGGCCAGACGACGCTCGGCGGCTTCGGCATTGCGTCGCTGTCGTTCCGCCTCTGCGTGCAACAGGGCGCCGCCGTCGTCGGTGAGTTGGTAGTAGCGGCGAAGCCTGCCGCCGGTGACTTCTTCGCGTTCCACATTGATCAGGCCGTCGGTGGTGAGACGGTCAAGCGCGCCGTACAGAGTGCCGGGGCGCAACTTCACGCGGCCGTTGGACATTTCGGAGACTTCGCCGATGATGCCGTAGCCGTGTCGAGGACCGTCGGCCAGCGCCGTCAGGATCAGGAACGTCGGCTCCTGAAGCGGTATGGTGACCATGGGCCAATATATCGGCCAACGATATATGCCGTCAACCGGCAGTAGGTATGGCCGTGGGCACGGCGGCGCTGAGCGCAATGCTGACGATCAAGGCATCGCCGGGCTCTGATCGTTTGGCCCGCGCAAGCTAGGTCAGTCGCTCGATCACCATCGCCATGCCCTGACCGCCGCCGACGCACATGGTCTCCAGGCCGATGGTCTTGTCCTGCCACTGCAAGGCGTTGATGAGAGTGCCCGTGATGCGAGCCCCGGTCATCCCGAACGGGTGGCCGACGGCGATCGCGCCGCCCATGGTGTTCAGCTTTTCGATCGGCACGCCCAACTCCTGGTACGACGGAATCACCTGCGCCGCGAAAGCCTCGTTGATCTCCACCAGGTCCACATTGTCAATGGTCATGCCGGCACGCACCAAGGCTTGTCGTGACGCCTCCACGGGGCCCAGCCCCATGATCTCCGGGGACAGCGCGGACACCCCGGTGGAGATCACCCGAGCCAGCGGACGCACCCCCAGCTCGCCTGCTTTCTGGGCGCTCATCACCACCACCGCGGCGGCGCCGTCGTTGAGGGCGCAGCAGTTGCCGGCCGTGACCGTCCCGTCGGGGCGGAACACCGGCTGCAGTTCTGACACCTTCTCTAGGGTCACGCCTGGCCGGGGGCCATCGTCCGCGTCCACCACCACGCCGTCCGGGCGGGTGATCGGCGTGATCTCGCGAGCCCAGAACCCGTCCTTGGTCGCCTGCTCGGCGAGGTTCTGGCTGCGTACGCCGAACTCGTCCATCTCCGCACGGGAGACCCCGCGAAGCTGGGCCACATTCTCAGCGGTCTGCCCCATCGCGACGTAGATGTCGGGCATCGCATCCGCGGCTCGGGGGTCGCTCCAATTGTCCGCGCCAGCGCTGGCGCGGGCTTCGGTGCGACTCCGCGCGGCGTCGAACCGGGGATTCTGCCAGCTGCCGCCCACCAACTGCTGAGCCTCGTCGGGTAACCGGTCGGAGTTGCCGCGCGCGTAGCGGGACACGCACTCCACCCCGGCGGAGATGAACACCTCGCCCTCACCGGCTCGGATCGCGTGCATCGCCATCCTGGTGGTCTGCAAGCTGGACGCGCAGTAGCGGGTCAAGGTGGCGCCGGGCAGATGGTCGTACCCCAGCAGCACCGAAACCACCCGCGCCAGGTTGAAGCCCTGTTCGCCGCCGGGCAACCCGCACCCGAGGTAGAGGTCATCGATATGCGCCGGGTCGAGCTCCGGGACCTTGTCCAACGCCGCGCGGATCACCGACGCGGTCAGCTCGTCGGGGCGGATGTCCTTGAGCGAGCCCTTGTGCGCCCGGCCGATGGGTGAGCGCGCGGTGGCGACGATGACAGCCTCAGACATGACGTCACGCTACCCGCGAGTTGGCGGTCATCGCTGTGCCCGGCGGCACGAACCAGCCTGGCTTCCCGGGCTGGTTGTGACAAAGCACTCTGAAGGCCAAGCCACAGTCGGCGCTAGGGGGCTTCCGGGGAGGGCCGGACGGCGCGCACCGCGTCACGTACGGCGGGATAGAGCGCGTGCGCCCAGATCCGGTAGCCGTCGGCTGAGGGATGGACGCCGTCCACACAGATGGCGCCGGGGTCAGCTCGAAACACCGCGCTGGTACGTGCGGCCAAGTCCACCGGCATACCGCCGGCCGCCATCACCGCGGGCGCCTGCGCGGCTGCGATCCTGCGCCCCAGCCAGCTGATGATCTGGCGCAGCGGGGGGCCCAGCCAGCGTGCGGCGCCCAGGTCAGGGCACGTGCCCACCACGACCGTGACCCCGGCCTGGGTGAGCCGTTGCACCGCCTGGCCGAGATGGCGAGCGGCGTACGCCGGGTCGACCAGCGACGTGGCGTCATTCAGGCCGATCAGGATCACCGCCACATCGGGGCGCTCACCCAGCAACGCGCGTGAGACCTGAGTGTCGAGATGGTCTGACCGGGCGCCGGAGACGGCGACGCTGGAGAGTTCGATCCGGCTTCGATCGGTGGACAGCAGCTCTGCCAAGTGACCGCCCACCGTGTCATCCACACTGAACACGCCGACACCGGCGGCGTGGGAGTCGCCCAGCAGGACCATCCGGGTGGCGGGCGCTTTGTCGTCGCCGATCGCAGCCAGGATCCCGGGGCCGATCGCTGGGGTGGAGTGCCTGCGGAGCTTGGCGGCGAGCAGTTCCACACCGAGCACTCCGGCCAGCCCGCCCATGGCGATCGTGGCGGCGTACCCCAGGGCTCTGGTCAACCTGCGGGCCCGCTGCCTGCTCGTGGGGGCGCCTCGTGACCGCGACCGGGACCTTCCGGTCATGGTTGCGGCCACGTGGTCTGTGAGGCCGGGTCGAGGCCATCACCCTGCGAGGCGGGGATGGCGGGTTTCTGCGCTGCCTTCATGGCTGGTGGCCCTTTCGGTCCACGGCGGACATTGGGACGGGCGGGCTGCTGAGCCCGTACGTGTTGCGGGGCTCGTAGCTGCGCGCGAGCGTCCTCTGGAGTGCGGCCAGCCCAGCCCAGCATCCATTGCCGCACCTGCGCCCAACGGCCGCTGGGTCCTCGTTCGGCGCCCGCGACTTCGGTGCCGCTGACCTCGGTGCCGGCGTGGTACGCCGCGGTGACCGCCGCCCGAGGCAGCGAGCTGACACCCGACCGGCCGCGCGCCTGAGCCCGCCGGACCGCCGCGTCCTCAACGAGTGCCAGCGCCACCGCGAAGGCGGGAAGCACCGCGGCGGCCGCGGCGGCGTAACCGGTCGCTGACGGGTGGAACTGGTCGGCGCTGAAGAGCCGGTCAGGCGCCCGAGCGAACTCCGGGCCCAGCAGATCGCCGAGCGAAACGGTACGCCCGCCAGCCTCCACCACCGCGATGGTTTGGGCCGCCGCCAGCTCACGGCTCCAGCGACGCGCCAGCCATCGCAGCGGCGGTCGGATCGGTTCGATGGTGCCGAGGTCGGGGCAGGTGCCGACCACGACTTCGCTGTTGATGGCGCGCAATTCCCGCACCGCGGCGGAAAGGTGCCGGACCGCGACGCTGGGCCAGACCCGGTGGGTGACGTCGTTGCCGCCGATCATGATCAGTGTCAGGTCGGGCCGCAGCGGGGTCGCCTGGCGGACTTGGGTGTGCAGGTTCGCTGACAGCGCGCCCACCACCGCCAGGCAGCTCAGCTCGACGGGGCGGCCGGCGATCCTGGAGAGGTTGCTGGCGAGCAACGCTCCGGGCGTCTCATCGGGGTGTTCGACACCGAGTCCGGCGGCGGACGAGTCGCCGAGCACCGCCAGCCGGAGCGGGTCCCCGGGCAGGTTGTCACCGTAGCGGCCGTCGGCATTGGGGGGCGCCGCCGCGGACGGAGGAATCGTCTGCCAGGCCTGCCTGATCTGGCTGACGATCAGACCGGTGACGATCGCGCCCACCGCGCCGATGCCGCCGCCGCCGTACATCGCGGCCGTGGCGATCTTCCGCGCACGCGAGGCTCGGCTCATCTGTCCCCCCCGGGATTTGATCTGTGATTCGAGGCTAACCGAGGTGGGCGGCAGCCGCCCGGCATGAGTGCTGGTGGTTGCGGGCGGGTCGTACGGACATAAGAAGTTTTCGCCTGATTCGCCCTCGACACGACCTCGACGACCAACTCGTCGCTGGCGGGAAAACTGCGCTGGCCCCCACCTGGACCACTCGCGGCTAGGCTCGGGCTGCAGACGGTCAAAGGGGACCGTCAAGACCGGAAAGGCCGAGTGTGGACTACTACGAGTCTGTGGCTGACCTGATCGGCAACACCCCGCTGGTCAGGTTGCGTGAGATGGCCGGTGACGCCCCGGCCACCTTGCTGGCGAAGGTGGAGTACCTCAACCCCGGTGGCAGTGTGAAGGACCGGATCGCGCTGCCGATGATCGAGGATGCCGAGGAGTCGGGGCTGCTCAAGCCGGGCGGCACCATCGTGGAGCCGACCAGCGGCAACACCGGGGTGGGCTTGGCGATCATCGCTCAACAACGGGGCTACAGGTGTGTCTTCGTGTGCCCGGACAAGGTCAACGAGGACAAGATCAACGTTTTGAAGGCGTACGGCGCTGAAGTCGAGGTCTGCCCGACCGCGGTGGCGCCGGAGGACCCCCGCTCGTACTACAACGTGTCTGACCGGCTGGCGAAACAGATTCCGGGCGCCTGGAAGCCGAACCAGTACGCGAACCCCAACAACCCCCGTGCGCATTACGAGACCACCGGGCCGGAGATCTGGCGGCAGACCGAAGGGAAGATCACCCACTTTGTGGCTGGCGTCGGCACCGGCGGCACCATCTCGGGAGTGGGCCGCTACCTGAAAGAAGTCTCCAACGGGGCCGTGAAGATCATCGGCGCCGACCCCGAGGGCTCGGTCTACTCGGGAGGGACCGGGCGGCCCTACCTGGTGGAAGGCGTCGGCGAGGACTTCTGGCCGGACACGTACGACGGTGATGTCTGCGACGAGATCATTCCGGTATCCGATCGGGACTCGTTCGAGGCCACCCGCCGGCTGGCGCGCCGGGAGGGGCTGCTGGTCGGCGGCTCCTGCGGCATGGCGGTGGTGGCGGCTGTCGAGGTGGCCCGTAAGGCGGGCCCGGACGACGTGGTGGTGGTGTTGCTCCCGGATGGCGGACGCGGCTACCTGTCGAAGATCTTCAACGACCGGTGGATGGCGCACTACGGGTTCATGCATGACGAGTCGGAGGACATCAGGGTGCTTGACGTGCTGACCGGGAAGGGCGGTCGGCTTCCGGACCTGGTGCACGTGCATCCGACGGAGACGGTGCGCGAAGCGATCGATGTGCTCCGCGAGTACGGCGTCTCCCAGATGCCTGTGCTGAAGGCCGAGCCTCCGGTGGTCACCGGCGAGGTCATCGGCTCGATCGTGGAGCGGGACCTGCTGGACGCCCTGTTTGTAGGCGGCGCCCACCTGCACGACACGATCGAGAAGCACATGTCCGACCCATTGCCGTTGATCGGGGGAGGGCAGCCGGTGAGCGAGGCGGTCGCCCTGCTGGAGAAGTCGGACGCCGCATTGGTTCTGGTGGATGGCAAGCCAGCCGGGGTGCTCACCCGGCAAGACCTGCTGATCCACCTCGAAGCCACTCGCTGACTGGGTGCCAGCGACAGGGCCCCGGGCGGCGCTGCGTTCCGGCAGCTCACCCGGGGCTCTTTTGCTTGCGAGGGTTAGTCGCGCTCTGTAATTAAATTTGCACTGAGTGCCCGTGACACTGTGCTACGTGGACAGTGTGAAAGCACGTTAGTGCGTCCCATTTAATGGCGCTGTGCACCAAGTGCAATGACTAATTCGGTAGCGCTGTGCAATTGAAGCGCGTCGAGGGTCTTGGTGACGGATTGCAACTTATTGCGCTACGTGATTGCACGCCATTCTGTGATTCAGCTGTGTTGCAGCTACCCGCGAAGGCTTGACACGTATCAGGGGAAAACGGCAGCGTTTCAGCGGACGTTCAGGCAGCTGACCGCGAAGACCGGGGATGGCCGAAGATGACGCTTGACCACGAGATTGATCAGAACGTAGCAGCCGGCACCACCTCGACCGCCAATCCGGTTGCGGAAACACCACGCGGCTTGCCTTCCGGATGGACGGTTGACCAGGCGAACAGCCCGGCGGAGCTGGACCCGGAGGAGTGGGACCGCCTGGTGGTCGACGCCGGCGGCGGCTTCTATCTCAGCCGTGGTTGGCTGTCGGCGATCCACGGCGTCGACGGATTCACCGAGCGCACCAAGCTGGTGCGCGATGAGCGCGGGAAGCTGGTCGCGGCGCTCGGCCTTTACACGATCGAGCAATGCACCAATCCCTTGTACGACCCGCATGCGGTGCTGGCGCCGGACACCGACCCCGATGACTGGAAGCCGCAGCTGGTGATCGGCGGCCGGTCCGGGTACACCAACGGGATCCTGGCGACCACCGACCAGGGGTACGCGGCGGTGGCCGCGCTGGCTGCCGAGGCGGTCCAGGAGAGCGGCTGCGGCAGCGCCGCGATCATGTACCTGGAGCGGGATCACGCGCGCCGGATCTCGGCCCTGCTGCCAGGGACAACGCCGGTGCTGACAGGCTTCAGAGCCCGGATCCCGGTGACCTTCGACGACTGGGACGGCTACCTCGCCAGCATGTCCAACGGCCGGAAGTGGGAGGCCCGGCGGGAGCTGCGCAAGTTCGAGGCGGCCGGTTGCCGGATCGAGGTGACTGAGCTGTCCCCGTACGTGGAGCCGCTGGGGCGGCTGCTCGGCAACGTGCAGCGCCACCATGGCGTGGACATCCCCGACGAGCTGCACATCGGCTACCTGCGGGGATGCGCCAAGGGCGCGCTCGCTGAGCAAGCGGTGGTGTTCCAGTGCTTCCGGGGCGAGGACCTGATCGGGTTCGCGCTCGGGTTCCGGCACCGCGGCCAGCTGGCGATGCGGGTCGCCGGCTTGGACTACGAGAAGACGAGGGGCACCAACGCGTACTTCGTGCTGATGTCGTATCAGCCTGTTCGCTACGCGCTCGAGCACGGGCTCACCACGATCGATCTCGGCCCTGAGGGTTACCGGACCAAGTTGCTGCGCGGCGGGGAGCTGGTGCCGCTGTACGCGGTGCCGGTCCGTACCCCCGAGGTGTGGGGGGCCGAGCTGGCGGCCGCCCACAACGAGCGCGTGGCGCAGGAGTGGGAGAGCAG
>JBOGDL010000317.1:0-4317 GCA_050701815.1 Micromonosporaceae bacterium
AGTATGCGCCAACAGCTGCCCCGGCCGAATCGAGTCGGTCTCCGCCAACCCGCGGACCAACGGTTCCAAGCTGTCATCCCCCACCGCGATGAGCAGCAGGTCCGCTTGTGCCGCGACCTGATCCGAGGGGAGCACCTCGGCTTCGGGGAGCAGCCGGGCGGCTCGGGTCAGAGAAGCCTGCGAGACCGCGGCCGCGGCCACCACGTGATGGCCCGCTCTGCCCAAGGCGGCGCCGAGGACAGACCCCACCCGGCCCGCGCCAATGACGCCGACATGAAGCCGGCCCGGTCGATCGGCAGGGGTGCTCCGCGGCGAACTCATGCCCCGGCCCGCTTCGCTGCGGAGCGACACAGTGCCAACTGATTCGCTCGCTGACGCTCGCTCATGCCCCGCCTCGCTTCGCTGCGGCGCGACATGAGGCACCTCGCACAGTGCCAACTGATTCGCTCGCTGACGCTCGCTCATGGCATCGATCCAGTCCTACACGCGTGGGTACCGGTCGCCGTCAGTATGCGCCGGATCAGACCGGCCCCACACGCCAAGTGACAACCTTCACTAGGCGCGGAGAACCGTACGAACGGCGGCCTGACGCCGCAGCGCCCACAGCTGCTCATCGTTGACGTGGTGGCGTGAGCTATGCCCTAACGGAAGGTCAACGCGCCGGTCATGTCAGTGTGCGCGTAATGCAGGTAATCGTCGGCCTTTTTCTTGCCCACCGACTTTTTCGCAGTGCACACAGTGATCACCGTAAAGGCGCCGCCGTTGCCGCTGGCCCACTTCCCGTACTTGAAGCTGGAGAAGTAACCCTTGGAATTCAGCGAGAAGTCGTCGTCGTCCATCGCCCCATCCTCAGCGGCCTCTCGAGCCGCATCCGTGTCCGGCATGGCGAGGATCAGATGCGCAAATCTGAGTTTGCCCTTCTCAGCCTCGTAGGCCAGCTCGACGCCGTATTCGCAGCCGAGGTCGGTGAGGGTCCCGTTCGCGTCGAACTCTTCGCAGGTGTCGTGATCCCAGCCGTCGACGTAGTTGGCCGACATCTGCACTCCGCCCAGCCTGAAGTTCCAGTCTTCGTCGTAGTCGGTGTAGCTGAGGCGCTCGTCCGGTGGGGTTCCGCTGGGCGAGGCCGAAGGCGAAGGGGACGGCGAAGGGGACGCGCTGGCTGAGGCGCTGGGCTCGCTGCTCGCGTCGGCGACCGGGGTGGCGGCGTTCTGCCGGTTCACCACAAACCACACCAGCGTGGCCAGGCCCAGCATGAGAACGACACCCAGCGAGATGGCCGTGATCAACGGGGCGTTTGACGATTTCGGCAGCGGCGGGCCGCCGGGCACGCCATACCCGGGGGGTGGGAAGCCGCCGCCCGGCGGGCCTCCGTACATCGGTGGTGGGGGTGCGGGGAACCCTGAAACCGGCATGCCCGGTGCGGCGGATGTGCCTGCGGCGGGCACGCCCGGGCCGGGTGCGCCAGGCTCAAACGGGCTGGGAAAACCGATGGTCGAGTGCGGCGGGCTGTGGGGCCCGGGCTGACCCGGGTACGCCGAAGGCTGGGCGCCTGGCATCGGTGCGGGCGGTGGACCCGGCATCGGCATTGGCGCGGGTGGCGGACCGGTGGGCGGGGGCGGCGGCCATTCTGGCGGGGGCTGCTGCGGCTGATTCCACGGGTTGTTCCCGACCGGGTCGGGGTACCCCGGCCCTGGGGTGGGGTGAGTCACTGGAGGTCCTTTCGATTGCCGCGGCAGACACGGCCGACCCTGAGGAGCGAAAGAATCGACAATGGATCGCCGCCACCCGCGAGTGTGCCCCACCGCCGCCAACCGCTGCGGTTCATCGACTTCTCAGGCGTCTTCCCCGCGACCCATCCTGAGCAGGAATTGACCGGCGCTTATCAAATCACACCCGCCACTCGCGTGGTCAGCCCAAACACGGCCCCTGTGGACAATGTTCTGCGGAGCCCATCCCGCTCGGCGCCGGGCTGGCTGCGCATCGCCCTGACGCACCTGGCGGCGCCGGCCGACTGCGCCGAACCCGTACCGCCGGACACGACGCCGACCCGGCGAAGGATGATGCATGGCATGAAGCGGTGGCGGGCGGCGATGCGACAGGCTTTGTACGCCCCAGGCGGCTTCTTTGTCAGTGGGCCAGGTCCGGCTGCGCATTTCCGCACCAGCAGCCTGGCGTCGGCATTTTTCGCCGATGCCCTGCTACGTGTGCTGGAAAATCTCGACGCTGCGCTCGGCCGTCCTCGGGTGTTACAGGTGGTCGAAGTCGGCGCAGGCAGAGCGGAGCTGCTACGGACGCTGGCCGAGAGAGCATCGCCCGAGCTCGTCGGCCGGCTCCAACTCACCGCTGTCGAGCTGGCGCCCCCGCCGTTCACAGACTCGACGCCGGCCCGTCCGGGTGAGGTTCCGAGCGGCGGTGCTGGGCCCCGATGCGCGATCGACTGGTGTGCTGAGGCCCCGTCTCATGTCACCGGCTTGTTGCTGGCGGCTGAGTGGTTGGACAACGTGCCCCTGGATCTGGTGGAGACCGACCAGTCAGGCCGGCGTCGAGTGGTGCTGGTCGACGGGTCGGGCTCGGAGCGACTGGGCGAGGCGCCGACCGGTGATGACGCAGCCTGGCTGGATCGCTGGTGGCCAGCTGACCCCAGCTTCGAACCAGACGGGGAACCCGGTGCGCGGGCGGAGATCGGCTGGCCGCGCGACGATGCCTGGGCCAGGGCCGTGCGCACCCTTGACCGGGGACTCGCGCTGGCGATCGACTACGGACACGTGTCCGGCGTACGACCTGCCGGGGGGACGCTCACCGGGTACCGGCATGGCCGCCAGGTCACCCCGACACCGGATGGCACGTGTGACCTGACCGCGCATGTCGCGATCGACGCGGTGGCGGCCGCGGGCGAGTCAGCCACCGGCTCGCCTTCTCAGCTGCTGGATCAGCGCACCGCGCTGCACGCGTTGGGGATCAGCGGCGCCCGGCCGTCGCGACAGCTGGCGGTCACCGACCCAGCCGGGTACGTGCGGCAGCTGGCCGCCGCAAGCGAAGCGGCCGAGCTGACGGACCGACGTGGGCTGGGCGCTCATTATTGGCTGCTGCAACCGGTGGGGATGCCGGAGAAATGGCGTGCGACCCGTCCTGACATGACCTCGCAAGCACGGCGGCGACGTGCCTGAAACGGTCCTCAATCCACGCCCCGCTGTCGTTTCGAAATAGTTCCGCGTACCTGACCTTACCTGGGAAAAGGCAACTGCTTCAGGGAGCTCGCAGCAGATCCCCGGCCACCGGGAATCCACCGTCGGTTTGCCAGGCCTTCGCAAACAAACACCGTACGAACTCTTGTGCTTATCTTTACGTGACAATAATATTTGTCGGAAATTACGTAGGGAGTTGCAAGATGTCTTCACACAGCAAAGCCCGCGACCTGCTCAAGCGTTTCACCATCGCCACGGTCGCCGCCGTCGCTTTGGTGCTGCTGCCGGCCCTCACCACGCCGGCTCACGCACACGATGGTCATGACAAGATCGGTGGATCCATCCATCGCTCCGAGGTCATCGAGCGAGCCTGGACCTGGGTCAGGCGCGGCATCCAGTACAGCCAGAGCGGTGTCGCAAGGGACGCCGAGCGCCACCACGTGTACCGGCGTGACTGCTCCGGCTACGTGTCAATGGCGTGGCACATCAAGCCCACCGGCCTGAGCGCACCGTGGACAGGTTCGCTGCCCAACCGCTCGACCGCGAAGAGCAAGGCCAACCTGAAGCGCGGTGACATCCTGCTCGACCCGGGCAACCATGTCGTGATCTTCCACAAGTGGGCCAATGCCGCCCACACCGAGTTCTGGCTCTTCGAGCAGAGCAATCCGACCACCGACATGAACCACCGACAGGCCTCGCTCAGCAGCTTCAGCGGCTTCACAGCCAGGCGGTACAACCACATTCTCAAGGGCTGAGCCTCACGACCGCCCAACCCCCACTCTGGCGCACCGGACAGATCCGGTGCGCCAGAGCCACGTCGTCACGCGGACTTCTGGCTGACGCAGCCCTGGGGATGCCGGCGGAATGGCGCCCGATCCGGTCTTGACCGACCCTTTACGTGATCTTGTGGCCTCCTCGTACATCTAAAAAATATCCTCTGGAAAATTACGGAGGGAGTTACACGTTGGCCACACACGAGAGAACCCGCCGTGCATTCCGCCGCTTCGTGACGGCGGCCGCCATCAGTGTTTCCTTGGTCCTGATGCCAGCCCTGGCAACACCGGCCCAAGCGCACGGCAGCCACGACAAGATCGGTGGATCCATCAAGCGTTCGCAAGTCATCAAACGCGCC
>JBOGDL010000318.1:0-4532 GCA_050701815.1 Micromonosporaceae bacterium
CCTTTGCCGATGTAGATGCCCACGTGATGGATCGACTCGGGGTCGGTCTGCCTGGGGCCGAAGAAGACAAGGTCCCCGGGCAGCATCTGGTTGGCCCGCACTTTGGGGGTGGCGTAGTACTGCTGGCGGGCGGTACGCCCCCCGACGTTCACGCCCGCGTACTTGTACGCGGCCCACACCAGCCCCGAGCAGTCGAACGTGTTGGGGCCCTCGTCGCCCCACACGTACGGTTTGCCGAGCTGCGCCAAGGCGTACCGGACCGCCTTCAACGCCTTGGGGCTCGCCTGCAGGCCGTCAATTCCGGCCCCGGGGTCGAACCCGATCTTGCCGGCGTACTTGTCAGCGGCGTCTCGTGCCTTCTGCAGCGCGTCGGAGTTCTGCAGCATCAAGCTCTGCAGCCCCTTGCTGCGTTTGGCGAACTCCGCCTGCAGTTTCTCGACCTGCGCCAGCAGCTCTTTGTACGCCTTCTGGGCCTCTCGCAACGCTTTCCGGGCGTCCTTGGCAAGAGAGGTCGCCAACCGGTACGTCTCGACGTCCGACCTGCTCTCCACGGTGGACTTGTCACGCAGCCCTGGCGCCAGGTGCTCCAGGCCGGGTGCGAATTCCGACATGTCCTCGGGGACCCCGGCTTGCTCCCGGTACGCCTTGGACACCGAGTCAGCGCTGGCGGTCTCAGCTCGGGCCATGACTTTCTCCGCGGTGGCGGACGCGCTCTTCGCGGACTTGTAGAGCTTGCGCATCACGGTGAGCTGGGTGGTCGCGTCCTTCAGCCGTTCTCCGAGGAACTCGACGGCCTGCTGCTCTGCCAGGATCTTGGACGCCATCGGCCCGATCACCCGTTCGCCGGGGGGGTTCACCGCGGGCGGTCCACCGGGCGTCCCGGGGATCTGCGGCCCGGCCCCAGGCGTGGTGGGAAGCGTGGGGATGTTCCCCCCGGGGCCGCCAGGCTGAGGCCGGGACCCTGGGTCGGGAATGTCGGGCTCTGCGTACGCGGGGGTGGTGGCGCCGAGGGCAAGGGCCGCAGCCACAGCAAACGCGATCAGGCCGCCGAATGCGAGACGGCGGTGGGCAGTCGTGGTCGAGCTCATACAACCGTCCCCGTGGCTGAAGGGTATGTGTTGACCTGGCGGGGTGGTGCCGGTGTCCACCGTACGATGGTTTGTCAGCCTGAATCTAGGTCGTGCGCCGGAAGTCTGTTTTATGCCACTCCATCGGCATCGTCGGTTTGTTTCAGACTACTGTCCCCGTAGCTGGATGTCGGCGACTAAGGGACCACTGCCGGGGAACATCGAAACGAAACCCCCGAGAACGCGTCAGAAACGACACAGCGCCGGCTGCCGCACGTCCCCAAAAATGCTGTGCCGCGTAGTCTCGCCTGATAATGCAGACAAACGCGGGCACCGCCCCACCGGGCGGGTCCACGGCAGTCGTGGAGGGCCGCCAGCATGGACTCAGGACTGAAACGCGAGATCGAAGCCAAGGTCGCGGCAGGTGAGCGGTTGACCCGCGAGGACGGGATCGCGCTGTACGAGTCCGATGAGCTGGCCTGGCTGGGCCGGTTGGCGCACGCCAAGCGGACTGAGCTCAACGGCGACCGGGTGATGTTCAACGTCAACCGGCACCTGAACCTCACCAACGTGTGCAGCGCCTCCTGCGCGTACTGCTCTTTCCAGCGCAAGCCCGGCGAGAAGGACGCGTACACGATGCGGGTGGAGGAGGCGGTCAAGCTCGCCAAGGCGATGGAAGGGGAGCAGCTCACCGAGCTGCACATCGTGAACGGGCTGCACCCCACGCTGCCGTGGCGCTACTACCCCCGGGTGCTGCGTGAGCTGAAGGCCGCGCTGCCGAACATCTCGTTGAAATGCTTCACCGCCACCGAGATCCAGTGGTTTGAGAAGATTTCCGGCAAGCCCGCCGACGAGATCCTGGACGAGCTGATCGACGCTGGTCTGGCCTCGCTCACCGGGGGCGGCGCGGAGATCTTCGACTGGGAGGTCCGGCAGCACATCGTCGACCACGACACCCACTGGGAGGACTGGTCCCGGATCCACCGGCTGGCGCACTCCAAGGGCCTGAAAACCCCGTCCACCATGTTGTACGGGCACATCGAGGAACCCCGGCACCGGGTTGACCACGTGCTGCGGCTGCGCGAGCTGCAGGACGAGACCGGCGGCTTCGCCGTGTTCATCCCACTGCGCTACCAGCACGACTTCGTCGATTCAAAGGACGGCATCGTCCGCAACAAACTGCAGGCCCGCACCACGATGGCCTCGCCGGCGGAGTCGTTGAAGACCTTCGCGGTGTCCCGGCTGTTGTTCGACAATGTGCCGCACGTGAAGTGCTTCTGGGTGATGCACGGGCTGTCGGTGGCGCAGTTGTCACTGAATTTCGGGGTCGACGACCTGGACGGGTCCGTGGTCGAGTACAAGATCACCCACGACGCGGACTCATACGGGACCCCGGACACGATGCGCCGCGATGACCTGCTGAACCTGATCTGGGACGCTGGCTTCACCCCGGTGGAGCGCGACACCCTGTACCAGGTGGTGCACGAGCACAACCCCCCGCTGTCTCAGGCGCAACGGCGCGCGGAGCCGCAACCGATCACGTTGTAGGTGACCATGGCGAAGAAACAGCGACCTGGCAACGCCAAGCGAGGCTCTGCCGGCGACCCTGCCGACAAACACGTGCCGGAGAATTTCTCGCGCGATGAAGCCGCTGCCGCCGACCGGGCGACAGCGTGGCCGCGCCGCAACACCGCCGGCCGGATCCTGACCGTCCGGCATCTACTGGAAGTGGTGACAGTGCTCCTGGTGACTGGGGCGCTCGCAGTGGTGCTGGTGGACGCGGTGTCGACCTGGGTGGGCTTCGGCGAGTTCGGGCAGACCAGCGGCTGGCTCGGCGGTGTGATGGCGTTCTGGCTGTACGTGGAGGAGTTCCGGGCCTGGAAAGGTGTGCCGCGGCGATGGGTGTTGGCGCTGGTCGGCGGCCTGCTCGCGATGGCGGTCGGCGCCGGCGCCGGCTTCCTGTTCTTCTTCCTGCCGCCACTGCTCAGCGGTGTGATCGGGGTCGCGGTCGCGGCCTTCGGGTACGCCCCGCTGTGGTTCTTCGGGATCCGCCGCCTGGCTGGCATGCCCGCGGCCTGATCACGGCCGGCTGCCTGATCAAGGCTGGCCGCCGCGTCGCTGCTGGGGGGCAGTGACAGACTGGGTGGGTGGACGCGCTTCTACGCGGAGGGACGGCGTGAGTGCTGCGGTGAAGTACACCCTGGGCCGGTTGGCGTTGCTCGCGGCGGTGGCGTTGCTCCTGCTGCCGCTTCAGCTGAACATCTTCCTCACGCTGATGATCGCGGTGCTGGTGTCGATGGTGCTGTCGTACTTCCTGCTGCGCCGGTGGCGGGAGGAGCTGGCGGGGCGTATCGAGCAGGGCATGAGGCAGCGACGCGCCGAGAAGCAGCGGCTACGGGACGCTCTCGCTGGCGACGACCAGGCCCAGCCCGAACCGAAGCCCCAGACCGGATCCACGGCTCAACCTGGATCCACGGCTGAGTCCGAATCGAAGCAGCCGTAATCGACCGGTAAAACACGATTCTGGCCCTGCCGCGTCGGACGTTCGATTGCGCCCGCTAGGGTCTCGTGTCGTGGCAGGCCGTCCGTTGCATGAGATTGTGGAAGCTGGCTGGGCTAGCGCGCTGGCGCCGGTTGCGGGTGATATCACGGCGATGGGCGAGTTCCTGCGCCAGGAGATCGCGGCCGGGCGGTCGTACCTCCCCGCTGGGGAGAACGTGCTGCGGGCGTTCACCCAACCTTTCGATGACGTACGGGTGCTGATCGTGGGGCAGGATCCGTACCCGACCCCGGGCCACCCGATCGGGCTCTCGTTCGCGGTGGCGTCCGACGTGCGGCCGCTTCCGGGGTCGCTGCGCAACATCTTCCGGGAACTTCAGGACGACGTGGGCGCGCCGCCGCCGACCAACGGCGACCTCAGCCCCTGGACCAAGCAGGGTGTGCTGCTGCTGAACCGGGTGCTCACGGTGCAGCCCCGCAAGTCCGGGGCGCACCAGGGCAGGGGCTGGGAAAAGGTGACCGAGCAGGCGGTCCGCGCCCTGGTCGCGCGCCAGAAGCCGCTGGTGGCGATCCTGTGGGGTCGGCAGGCCCAGTCGCTGCGTCCGCTGCTCGACGGGGTGACCTGCATCCAGTCCGTGCATCCGAGCCCGATGTCGGCATCCGGAGGGTTCTTCGGCTCCCGGCCCTTCAGCCAGGCGAATCAGTGCCTGGTCGAGGCCGGCGCGGCGCCGGTGGACTGGGTTCTGCCCTGACCGATGCGGCAGTGTCGCGGGTCACTTGGCGGGTGAGCCTTTCGCCGCGGTGAGCTACCGTCCTTGGCAGCCGTGACGCAGCGAAGTCGGTGAGAATCCGGCGCTGTCCCGCAACTGTGATCCCCCGCCCGACATTTGGGTGATGGATAAGCCAGGTCGCCTGCGGCACGGCGCGATTTGCGCTCTCGAGGACGGGCGTCTCGCACGGCAGGTC
>JBOGDL010000319.1:0-19095 GCA_050701815.1 Micromonosporaceae bacterium
GGGTGAGCATCTGCTCACCCCGCCTGACTACACAACGATGATCCGCGGCAACGGCTATGCCGTCTGGCCGATGTTCCTAGCCGCCGAGGTTGTCGGGCGGAGTCACATCGCAGACCTTCCAGCCGGACTCGTCCACCACTTCGAACTCAAAGGTGCCGTTCCCTTCCTGCGACTCTCCATCGATCTCGATCTTGATATGGATGTCTGCGGTGACCACGGCCTTGGAGCCGTCATTCGACTTTTCGGTCACGTTTTGCCACGAGAGGTCCATCTCCATCTCGGACTGGCCACCGAAATCTCCACCGTCGAAGACTTCGTCGTCGATCTGCTGGTCACTGCACACGTAGTCCTTGGCCGCGTCAACGTCCTGGTCTTTAACGGCCACGAGGTAGCTCTCCACGACGGCGGTCGGGCTGCCGCTGCCACCGAGGAAAATGAACGCGACCACACCGAGCAACGCCAGCGCCACCACGCCGCCGACGATGCCAAGAATCAGCCCAGTGCTGCTCTTCTTCGGCGCCGCTGGTGGGAACCCCATCGGCAGCATGCCGCCGGGCTGGCCGTAGCCGGGGCCGCCGTAGCCTCCTGCTGGCTGGCCGTAGCCGCCGGGCTGCTGCCCGTACGGGTCGTAGCCGGCGGGTGGGCCGCTGGGCTGGCCGTATCCGGCGGGTGGGCCGCTGGGCTGGCCGTATCCGGCGGGTGGGCCGCTGGGTTGGCCGTAGCCGGCGGGTGGGCCGCTGGGCTGGCCGTACCCCGCGGGTGGGCCGCTGGGTTGGCCGTACGGCGCGCCGTACCCGCCCCCTTGGCCGTACGGGTCATAGCCGCCGGGTTGTCCTTGGTAACCGGGTGGTTGGGTCATCTCATCCCCCGCGGGGTGCAGACCTTGGGCGCGCTAACGCCGAAGGAGAGTGGGCTGGGACGTCCCGGTCAAGCAGTTCACGTCGAGCCGGGAATCGATTGAGCAGATTTTGTAACGGGGTGTAGTCGTCGGGCGAAGACTATTCCTCCGGGCCTTCGCACGTCCAACCTGGATCCCGCTTTTTGGTGAGAATTCTTCACGCAACGGGTGCAACAGGCCGTGAGCGCGCCTGGTTGAGCGGTCTGCGGCGCACTCAACCAAACAGAAGCATCGCCATTGCGGCGAACACACAGCCGAGCACGAAGGAAACCGCCGCGGTCACGGCCAGCGCAGAGACCGAGAACTTCTTGTCCGACCCGGCCGCGCCAACCGTCGGGTAGCCACCGGTCTGGTGATGGCCGCCATGACCGTACGTGGCGGGCTGCCCGTACGTCTGCGGTGTGGACATGGCGCCCATCGGAGGGCCGCCAGGGCGCCCGCTGGCGGGCAGGTGGATCGGCGGTGCGGGAGGCGACGGCGCCGACCCGGGAGCCGGCACGCTGGCGGCGCCGCGTGGATTGCTGCCGGACCGGCGGTTGGCGGGCGCCGGGGCGCCAGGCGGGCGTGCCGTGTTGGAGACCTCGCTCGTCCCCCACAGCGGCTCACCCGGGACCAGCTTCGGCGGCTTGGGAGGCTTGGGAGGTTGGCTCATGCGCCACACATTAACCGTGTGGCGCCAGTGTCCGCGCGGTCCGAGAACCAGCCCACGCGCCAGGGGTCACGCGTCCCTCGGACTCGGAACGTTAGGGTGCCGACATGCAGAAATGGGAGTACGCCACAGTGCCGTTGCTGGTGCACGCGACCAAGCAGATCCTCGACACCTGGGGCGAGGACGGGTGGGAGTTGGTGTCCGTGATCCCGGGGCCCAACTCGGAGCAGCTGGTCGCTTACCTGAAGCGTCCCAAGGGCGGCGCCTCATGAGCAGCGCGCGCGAGAAGCTCAACGAATTGGGGCTCGAGCTGCCGCCGGTGGTGGCTCCGGTTGCGGCGTACGTCCCCGCGGTGCAGACGGGCAACCTGGTGTACGTGTCCGGCCAGGTGCCGATTGCGGACGGTCAGCTGCTCGCCAGCGGCAAGGTGGGCGCTGAGGTGTCCACTGAGCACGCCATCGATCTGGCCCGTGCCTGCGCGTTGAACGCGTTGGCGGCGATTGACGGCCTGGTCGGGCTGGAGCGGGTGGTCAAGGTGGTCAAGCTGCTCGGCTTCGTGGCATCGGCGCCTGGTTTCAACGAGCAGCCGAAGGTGATCAACGGAGCGAGTGAGCTTTTCGGCGCGGTCTTCGGTGAGGCGGGCCAGCACGCCCGTAGCGCCGTCGGGGTGGCGGAGCTGCCCATCAACGCGCCGGTCGAGGTGGAGGTCGTGGTCGAGATCGCGTGACCGCCCCGGTCCGGAGCCTCTGTCGTAACGGCGCCCGCCAGAAGTTGACGGCGGCCCAGCCCGTCAGAAGTAGTCGAGCAGGTAGGGCTGGGCCGTGAAGACGGCGTCCAGCAGCGCGTCAACCTCCGGGGCCCCGCCTTGCGCCAGGCCAGCTTGTCGCAACGTCGCCATCGGGGCCCCCGCGTACCGGGCCGCGAGCCCGCGGGCGCTGAAACTGGTCATCGCCGGGTCGGGCGCGACCCGTTCCGCGTGTCCGACGCCGTCTGCGACGGTGAGTCGCCAGGCGCCGGTGTTGGCGGGAAGGTGGGGGTCCTCTATCGACAGCGCCAGCTCCGCTTTGACGCCGGTGGGGTAGCCGCGCCCGTCTAGCGCCGCCGGCACGTCGACTAGGCGCAGCATCCAACGGTTCTCCCCGGCAGGCTTCACCGCCTGCTCGCTGGTGAGCCAGCGCAGCGGGTCGGCCGG
Source organism: Micromonosporaceae bacterium (assembly GCA_050701815.1). Lineage (GTDB taxonomy): Bacteria > Actinomycetota > Actinomycetes > Mycobacteriales > Micromonosporaceae > WHSM01. The sequence continues at coordinate 2,740 of JBOGDL010000319.1, forward strand.
GCCAAGGCATGCCCTCACGGTGGCCGCGATCGAGGACCCACTGCCCACCAGGGCCCAGAGGGCGCGTGCGGTCGCTTCCGAGCCGGCCACGAGCTCGTCCACCTCCAGATCACGGCCTTCCCAGTGGTACGCCAGGAAACCGTCATCCGCGAGATACGCGTACGGCTCGTCTGCTTCCAGCCACTCCCGCACCCCGGTTCCGTCCCAGTCGATCGGCCCGCTGCTGCGAGCGCTGGCGTGGATGCGGCGTACCACTGAAAGGATCTTTGCGGCATCGTCGGGCCCTACTCGGGTGAGCGGGACCGCCGCCCTCGACAGTGAGCGCAGCGCCTCCGTGGGCACGGTGACCATCTGCTGCGCGCCGGCCATCTCCCAGCCCAGGCCACGGTAGAGCGGCGTGGTGGCGGGATAGAGCGCCGACACCGGGTAACCCTGCTCGGCGATGCGCTCCAGCAGGCCCGTCATGAGGAGTCGGCCGACACCGCGGCCACGAGCCTCGGGCGCCACCACCACCCCCGCCACTCCGGCCATCGGCAGGCTGCGGCCATGCCACCACTGCCGGAAGGGCCGGATCTTCGCGGTGGCCGCCAGGCGCCCTTCCTGGTCGCAGCCCAGGATCCGCCGTTCTGCAATGGCTTGCAGGTTGTGTTCCCGCCAGGTCTGTTGCCCGGAGTCGGGCAGCACCCCGAAAGCCCGGTTGCGGATGTCGAGAGCGAGTTCGAGGTCAGCGTCGGTGAGATCCCGGAGTTCCACCTGGCCAACCTAGAAGTTTCACCGCCCCGTTGAACAATGAATTCCAGCCCCGGAGGCCACCGGGACCGCCGGCCTGGCAGGGCTGCCAGGCGCCGCGTTGTCACTGGTCGTCAAGGTGGAAGACTTCCTCAACTTTTCGTTGAAAGTGTCGAGCCAGTTTGATCGCCAACGGCAAGGACGGGTTGTAGCGGTGTGTCTCGATCGCGTTCACAGTCTGTCGGGAAACGCCGACGATTCGACCCAAGTCGCCTTGGGAGAGGCTGGTGGCAAGCCGTAGCCGCCGCACGTCGTTTCGCATGGTGTCAACAGCCTTTGACAGTGGGCGCCGGCTGTCAAGATTCCTTTACGTGGATTTGGGTTGGCATGCGCTTCAGGCCGTTAGCGCCGCGCCGTACGATCGGGCGCATGGGAGCGGGCAGTGGTGGGCACATGACAGCGCCGGCTGCCCGTCTGGCCGCGAGCACGCCCTCGTGGGCGACGCTGGTGTTGGCCCCAAATCCCGGGCCGATGACGCTCGACGGCACTAATAGTTGGGTGCTGCGAGCGCCAGACGAGGCCGGCTGCCTGGTGGTCGACCCCGGGCCGCTGGACGAAGCGCATCTGCGGCGGCTCGCCGACGCTGGCCCCGTGGAATGCGTTCTGATCACACACAGTCATCACGACCACACGGAGTCCGTGGACCGGTTCGCTGAGCTGACCGGGGCCCAGGTGCGGGCGATGGACCGCCGATGGTGCCGTGACGCTCCGTCACTCGTAGGAGGCGAGGTGATCAAGGCGGCGGGTCTACGGCTGGAAGTGATCGCGGCGCCAGGCCACACCGCCGACTCAGTGGCGTTCCTGGCTCAGCTCGCTGAACCTGACCGGCCGCAGGCAGGTGATGTGGCCGGTCGGGCGTCCGCGGTCGACCCCGAGACCGCCGTGTTGACCGGTGACACGGTGCTGGGTCGCGGCACCACAGTGGTGGCGTACCCCGATGGTGATCTTGGGGACTACCTGGCGAGCCTGGCCCGGCTGGCGCGGCTGTGCGAGCCCGGCCAGGACGGGCGCACGACGCCGGCGCTGCCGGGTCACGGGCCGATCCTGGCGGACTGTGCCGCGGCTGCGGAGCGCTATCTCGCGCACCGCACCGAACGGCTGAATCAGGTGCGGGACGCGGTACGGGCCGGGGCCCGTACCGCCTCTGAGGTGGTGGAGATCGTGTACGCGGACGTGGTCCGCGACCTGTGGCCAGCCGCTGAGCTGTCAGTGCGCGCGCAGCTGGCGTACCTGGAGCAGACCGGCAGCGGCTCCCGTCAGGACCCTGGAACCCACCCGTCATGATCTGCCCGGTCTGCGGAACGGTGCCGGTGCCCGGCGCCCAGTTCTGCCACAGTTGCGGAGCCGCGTTGCCGGCGGCCGGCTCTGCTCCCGCCACCGAGCGCCGGGTGGTCACAGTGCTCTTCGGTGATCTGTCCGATTTCACCGGCTGGGCGGAGGATCTCGATCCAGAGCACGTAGGCGCCGTCACCGACCGCGTGCTGGCGGCCCTGGCCCGTGCGGTGACCATGTTCGGCGGACACGTCGACAAGCTCACCGGCGACGGAATCATGGCGGTCTTCGGGGCGCCGGTCGCCCACGAGGACGACTCCGAGAGGGCCGTGCGGGCCGCCCTTGCGATGCAGCGGGCCGTGCGCAAGGTGCTCGACGTGGAGCAGGGTGGTGGCGTCCCGCTCGGGCTGCGGGTCGGGCTGAACACCGGCGTGGTGGTCGCAGGGGTGCAGGCGTCCCTGGAGTACACCGTGGTCGGCGACACGGTGAACACCGCAGCGCGGCTGGCCGACGCCGCCACCATCGGCGCCGTGTACGCGGGCGCCCGCACCGCGTCGACCACACGCCACCTCGCCGCGTGGCGGCAGCTGCGGCCACTGCGGCTGAAAGGCAAGCGAGAACCCGTCCAGGCGTACGAGCTGCTGGGGCTGCGTGACGCACCGGGCACCCGATCCGGGCTCGGGGACGAAGCGCCGTTCGTCGGACGCGAAGCGGAGATCGGGCGGTTCGCCAGCCGGCTCGCCGAAGTGGTTGACGGTCGTCAGCCCAGCGTCATGGTGATGACCGCGGAGGCGGGCGTGGGCAAGACCAGGTTCGCTGCCGAGGCGAGCCGGCACGCCGCGGACAACGGCGCCCGGGTGCTGTCGGTGCGGTGCGCCGCGTACGGGGAGCACCGCCGGCTGGCGCCGCTGGCTGACCTGGTACGGGTCGCCGCCGGCCTCTCGGTGGACGACAACGGCGACGTTGACGCGGCAACCGTGGCGGCCAGACTGATCCGGCTGGCCAACCGGATCGACCGAGCCCGGCTGGCGGAACGGGCCGCCGAAGCCGACCCCAGCGTGAACCTGAAAGTCGAAGGGACCCTCCAGGCGCAACGGCTGGCTGACCAGAGCCCCACCCCCGCGCTGCAGGTGGACCTGTTGCTGGGCCTGCTCGGCTACAGCGACCAGCATCCCGGCCAAGAACGCGACCAGGCCGCGGAGTCCTCCGACGAGACCCACAGCGGGGTCGGGGCGCACGTGGAGGACGGCCAGACCATTCCGGAGGCGGTGGCCGAACTGTGCACCGGCCTGGCGCGGGAATCGCCGCTGGTCGTCATCGTCGATGACTTGCACGACGCCACGGCGGAGGCACTCGACGCCCTCAGCATCGCCATCGCCGGCATCAGCGGCCGGGTGTTGGTGCTGCTGCAAGGGCGGCCCGAGCTGGTACGGGTCAAGGCGCTGTCTCGGCTGGCCGGCGCTGAAGTCCACTCACTCCCGCCGTTACGTGGCGCGGACGCCGCCAGGCTGCTCAAGGTCTACCTGGGCGGCGGACGGTTGGAGCCAGCCGACGAGAACCGCCTGCTCGCGACCGCGCAGGGCAACCCCTTCTACCTGGCTGAGCTGGTGGCTTTGCTGGTGGAGCGGGGGATGCTGACCCGCAGCGGCGCCGGGTGGCGGCTGGCTCCGGGGTCGCTCGGCGGCAAGCTGCTCTCGCGTGATCTCGCCGCCGTGCTCACCGCGAGGATCGACGCGCTGCCCCCGGCCGCGCGAGCCCTGTTGCGGGACGCCGCGGTGGTGGGCGACTCGGTGCCCGAGGGCGCCCTGGAGACGCTTCAGCACGGCCCTCGTACGGGGGTTGCGGCGGTGGCCCGGGAGAGCGCCCTCAAGGAGTTGCTGGCGCGGCGGATGTTGCGCCGCCGTGGCGCCGGCGGGTACGCGTTCGTCACCCCGTTGATGCGAGAGGCCGCGTACAGCGGAGTGGGGCGTGCCGTGCTCGCGGCCCAGCACGCTGAGCTCGCCAGGTGGGGCGCGGCGCAGCGGGATCGCGCGATGCCGGCGGAGGCGGCGGACGCCTTCACCGCCAGCCACGCGGAACGGGCGATCACGGTGGCGGACTCGGTGGGCCTGCGGAGCGACGCCGACCCCCGGTCGGTGGCGACGCTCGGGGTGGCGGCGCTGACTCGGCTGGCTGACCGGGCGCTGGCGACGGGGGACCCTGCCGACGCGGTGCGCTGGGAAGAGCGCGGCATGGCGTTGGCGGGCGGAACGCTGCCAGCGGCAGACCGGCTGGTGCACGCGCGGGCGCTGCTGCAACTGGGCCGTGCCGCTGAGGCAAGGGCTGCCGCGGAGAAGGTCGTGGCGAACACGCCGCCCGGTCCGAACCGAGTGGACGCGCTGCTGCTGTTGGGTGAGGCGCACCGGGCGTTGGGGGAGCTTCGCCAAGCGGCGGACGCCTGGCAGGAGGCGCTTGCGGAAGCCGCCGGGTCGGGTCTGCCCGTGCAACAAGCCGAGGCCACGTATCGGCTCGGCATGACCGACTATCTGGGTGGGCGGCTGCGGCAGGCTCAGACCCGGTTCGAGGCCGCCCACGAGATCGCGGTGGCGGCACACGACAGGCGGGGTCAAGCCTGGGCGCAGCAGCACCTGGCCTGGGTGCTCGCCACCCAGGGCGACTTCACGGCAGCCGACGCGGCGATGGTTCACGCGACCCGGCTCTTCGCGGAGCTGGATGATCCGTTCGACCGGGCCTGGATCCGGGGGGCCACCGGGTTCATCAGGTTGTTCACCGGGCGGTTCCGGGAGGCTAAGCGGCTGGCGTACGCGTTCCTGCCGTTCGGGGAACGGGTCAACGAGAACTGGGCGGTGTGCACCCTACGTGCGGTGGCTGGGTACGCCGCGGCGCAGCTGGGCAGCCTGGACGAAGCGGAGAAGCAGACTATCCGGGCGTACCGGGGATTCGACCACACGTCCGACGACTGGGGTCGCAGCCTGGCGCTGGTGGCGCACGCGGAGATCTGCTCCGGTCGCGGTGACGCGGCCCGCTCGGTGCGGCTGCTGGATCGGGCCGCGACGCACGCCAACGACGCGTCCCATGGATTCATGGCTGCGATGGCTCATGCCGCACGCGGCTTCGCGCACCTTGACGCGGGGGATGTCGACGCCGCGCAGGCGGACGCTCGCCGGTCTCTGGAGCTGGCCGAGCAGCATGAGCTTCGGGCCGCGACGCGGGTGGGCGCCGCGGTGCTGCTGGCGGACACGTGCCGGCTCCAGGGCGATGCCGACGCGTCGCTGGACGTTCTCGCAGGCGTGATGGAGGAGCAGGCCGGCGAGTCGTTGATATTCCCGTGGCGGCGGGCGGTTTCCGCGCAAGCGGCCGCGTTGCTGGCAGCGGGGCGTGCCGTGGAGGCGGTCTCGGCGGCCGAACGCGCAGTCGCCACCCCCGCCGAGGACGTGCGCAGCGCGGTGGTGTCGCACCGGGTGCACGCGGAGGCGCTGGCCGCGACGGGTGAGCTGGAGTCAGCCAGGCAGGCCGCGCGGCGAGCGGTCGATTTGGCGTACGGCACCGAGCTGGTCAATGAACGAGCGGCCGCCGACGAATTGCTCGCCCGGCTGTCGTGACCCTGCCCGGCTGTCGTGACCGAGCGCGGCTGTCGTGACCGAGCCCGGCGATTCCGGCCGGGGCCGCTCCGACAGTCACGGCGCGAGCGAAGCCGACGTTCACATGAGCGTGGGATCACTCCGCGTGAAAGGGACGGAAATGATCCCACATCATGCGACGAAGTCAGCGAGCGCGGCGGGCCAGTCGTTCCGGGTCGAGAATGATCACGCTTTTGCCGTCCAGCCTGAGCCAGCCGCGAGAGGCGAAATCGGCCAACGCCTTGTTGACGGTCTCACGAGACGCGCCCACCAGTTGCGCCAGCTCCTCTTGAGTCAGGTCGTGGGTGACCCGCAGCACGCCGCCGTCCCGGGTGCCGAACCGGCTGGCCATCTGGAGCAGGTTCTTGGCCACGCGGCCCGGCACATCAGTGAAGATCAAGTCCGCGAGGGCGTCGTTGGTGCGGCGCAGCCGGCGCGCCAGCACCCGGAGCAGCTGTTCTGCGATCTCCGGTCGATTGGTCAGCCACGGCCGCAGCGCGGCCTTGCGCAGCCGGGCGACCCGGGAATCAGTGATCGCGGTGGTGGTGGCCGTACGAGGGCCGGGATCGAAGAGCGAGAGCTCACCCACCATGTCGCTCGGACCCATCACGGCGATCAGGTTCTGTCGCCCGTCCGCTGCTCGCCTGCCGACTTTGATCTTTCCTGAGATCACGATGTAGAGGCTGTCGCCGGGCTCACCCTCCGTGAACACAACATCCCCTTTGCGGATCTCGATGTACTCAAGATCCTTCGCCAGGGACTCAGCGGCTTCGGGGTCAACCCCCTGAAACAGCCCACATCTAGCAAGGACTTCATCCATTCCGCACCTCCACCCGCCGGTCGACGCGGGGTTGAGTCTATGCGTAAGCGTGCAACGCACACGCACCGTGGTCCTGATAACGGCTTTGCAACCCACCTGGATCGACCTCAGCCCAGGTTACTGACAGTTGTGACCTGCCCTTTACAGTCGTGCCAGAGGCAAACCGCGAGCAGGGGCATGCGCGACCTCTGCGGCCCGGGGCGCTGGGCTCGGGCACGGCGGCTGGCGTGCGGCGGCTCGCGGTACGGCGGACTTGCCAGCGGCGAGCGTGCCCATGGCACTGTGAGTGTGAATGGCTCGTCGGCATCGGGAGGGCTGGCCACATGAACCGGCTCAGTGAGCTGCAAGTCATCGGCGTGCTCAGTCAGGATGCGCTGGCGAAACAACTGGCCGCTCATGACCACGCTGGCCACCCAGTGCTGCTCACCACCAGCTCCCAGAAGCTGCATCAGGGCGAGCCCGCCGCGTTCACCGCTTGGGCAGAGCGCCTGGCGGCCTGCTCGGTCCACCCCAACCTCGGGGAGGTCTTCGGGTACGGCGTCGCGGATGATCACGCGTACCTGGCGGTGCGTACGGGAAGCCGCCGCACTCTCGCCGAACTGCTGGAGGTGAACGGCTCGCTGGCGGCCGATCAGGTGCGGGCGATCGGCTCCGCGCTCGCGGATGGGCTGGCGGTCGTCCACGAGGCCGGTCTGTGCCATCTGGCCGTACGAGCTGAAGTGATCTTTGTCGATGACGAGGAGGCCCCGACGCTGGTCGGGTTCGACGCGGGGGCGCCCGGGCTGACTCGTCCCATGGCGGCCGGGCAGCTTTCGGCCCCGGAGTACCGGATCCCGCGCGGAACGCTGGACGGGCAAGGCCCCGTGGTCAGCCCCGCGGTGGACGTGTACGCGTTGGCGGTCACGCTGTACCTCGCGCTCGGCGGGACCCTGCCGTGGGCGCCGAAACCAGACAACTCCGCCCCGTCCGTGGTTGACGAGTCGGTGGAGCGGGCGCTCCGCAACGTGCCGTTGCCCGACCTGCCAGGGGCGCCGGCGGCGTTGGTGCAGACACTGCGCCAAGCGGTCGCGGCGCAACCGGCGAACCGGCTCACCGCTGAGCAGTTGCGGGACGAGCTGCTGCGGCCGACTCCGCGAACGTCGCCTGCGTCCACACCCACCGACGGGGTGCTGGAGACCGCGATAGCGGTGCACGGGGCGCACATGCCCGCGGCCGCGATCCCGCTGGCGCCGCCCCCCACGCCGGCCTCGGAGCACGATGACCGACCAGTCGATCACGCCGCTAGCGAGGTCCCGCAGGGGCCGACCGTGGTGGCAGAGCCTTCCCCGGATCTGGGGCTCGCGCCGCTGGTGGGAATGTGGCGGATGACCAGCGACTCCGGTGAGTCAGAGGTGCTGCAGGTCGCCGAGACGGGCGCGGTGACCTGGACCGGGACCGATGAGATGGGGCCGTTCGTGGCGACCGGCGAGGCGCTGCCCGCGGGCGGCGGGTCGTTCCGGCTGCTGCTCAATGAGCCGGCCGGTGCTGCGGGCTTCTACGTCGACCTGCAGATCGAAGCCGACGGCCTGAGCTTTGTGTTGCCGGGGAGCCCCGCTGACGCCATGGTGGATGCCAACCCCGCTGAGTAGCGGGGCGAGCGCCGGGGAGCGGGATGGCGGGCCGGTCAGCGGGTCAGGCGCCGGGAGCGCCGACGTAGGCTACGTCAGGTGAAGACCTCCGCCGAGACCCCATTGGCGTTGACCAGACGTGCCCGGCGGATGCACCGGGTGCTCGCCGAGACGCACCCTGACGCCCATTGCGAGCTGGACCACACCTCGCCGCTGGAGTTGGCTGTTGCCACGATCCTCTCCGCGCAGTGCACCGACAAAAAGGTCAACGAGGTCACGCCGAAACTCTTCGCGCGCTACCCGACAGCGGCCGACTACGCGGCCGCCGACCGCGCCGGGTTGGAAGAGATGATCAAGCCAACCGGCTTCTTCCGGAACAAGACCAACTCCTTGATGAAGCTGGGCCAAGGCTTGGTCGCCGACTATGAGGGCGAGGTTCCCGGCACGCTCAAGTCGCTGGTCACGCTGCCGGGAATAGGTCGCAAGACCGCAAACGTGATCTTGGGAAATGCGTTCGACGTCCCAGGCATCACGGTCGACACCCACTTTTCTCGTCTGGTACGCCGCTGGGCGTGGACCGCTGAAGACGACCCGGTGAAGATTGAGCACGCGGTGGGCGATCTGATCCCGAAACGGGACTGGACCATGCTCAGCCATCGCGTGATCTTCCACGGTCGGCGTGTCTGCCACGCTCGCAAACCCGCGTGTGGCGCCTGCTCGCTGGCCAAGATGTGCCCCTCGTACGGGTTGGGTCCCACTGAGCCAGCCGCCGCCGTGGCGTTGCTGAAAGGCGACCGGATCCCTGAGCTGGCGCGGGCAGCTGGGCTCGAGGCTCTTGCCCCGGTGCCTTCCGCCAGCGAGATGGGTTCGGCGAGCGGCTCGGGCGGGTCCGGGTCGGGTGCTCCCAGCGGCTCCGATTGATGTGGCTCCGGGGCGGGGCCCGGGGGCGGCCGGGTGGTGGCGCCAACCTGGGACGCAGGGGGCGCGCAGCCGCGCTCGTGGCCGCCGCGGCTGTGGCGGCCGGTGTGTTCACCGGGTGCGCTGGTGAGCCTTCTGACAGTGGCGAGGTTGACGCCGTACGCGACGCCGCGGTGCGGTGGTTCGAACCCTGCCCCGAGCCGGCTGACGCTTCCGGCGCTGCGGCGGATCCGGAGTCAGGCAGCGAACCCAGCCCGTTGCCGAACCTGACGCTGCGTTGCCTGGGTGATGATGGACGGCTCGATCTTTCCGCCCCGCTGGGCATGCCCGCCGTGATCAATGTGTGGGCTTCGTGGTGCGAGCCGTGCCGGCAGGAGTTGCCCGCCATGCAGCGGTACGCCGAGCAAAACCATCGCGAGATCGCGGTGTTGGGGGTGGTCACCCGGGACACGTACCGGGCGGCGACCTCGCTGGCGAAAGATCTGGACGTGACCTTCCCCGGGCTGTACGACAGGGAGGGCATGTTGATGCGGTCGCTGGGCCGGACTGCGCTGCCGTTGACGTTGTTCGTCGACGCCAACGGCCGGCTGGCGTACCTGCATAACGCGGAACCGTTGACCGCAGGCAGCGTTGCGAAGCTGGTCGACAAGCATCTGGCGACGCGGTGATGAGGTGAGGCGATGACGCGGCCAGTGGACAGCACGTCCCTGCCGGGGTGGTTGGCGCCGCTCGCGGAGCGGGCGGCCACGGTGTCGGCTGAGGCCATCACCCGTCACGCGACCCCACCTGCCACTGGTCGCCAGAGCGCGGTGCTGGTGTTGCTGGGCGAGAACGCCCCCACCGCGACCGGTGACGCGGTGGTGCCAGGCCCGGACGTGTTGCTGCTGCAGCGGGCGCCGAGGATGCGAGCCCACGCGGGTCAGCCGGCGTTCCCTGGCGGCGCCTCGGATCCAGGCGACGACGGACCCGCCGGCACCGCGTTGCGAGAGGCGCACGAGGAGGTGGGCCTGGACGCCAGCACCGTACGTGTGATCACGTCTTTGCCGCAGCTGTGGATCCCGGTCACGGAGTTCGCGGTGACCCCGGTTCTCGCGTGGTGGCAGGCGCCGCATCCGGTGCGTCCGATGGCGCACGAGGAGGTGGCTCGAGTGGAGCGGCTTCCGGTGGCCGAACTGGTCGATCCCGCCAACCGGGTCCGGGTGCGGCACCCGAGTGGCTACATCGGGCCGGCGTTCAAGGTCCGCGGCATGGTGGTGTGGGGATTCACCGCTGGTGTGCTGACCGCGTTGTTGGAACTTGCGGGTTGGGAGCGTCCGTGGGACCCGGAGCGGGTCGAAGACCTGCCCGCCGAACAGGTCCAAGCCCCGGCCGCGGAAACCGTCGAAGCAGTGCCTGAACAGCACGCCGACCCGGTGGCAGCGGCGCCGCCGTCTGCTGACACCCCGCCGTCGTCGTGGAGTGTCGGGAGTGATCGCCGTGGCGGCGCTGACAGCCTCGAAGGGTGAGCCGGCCTGCCGCGGCATGGCGCGTTCCCCGTACCCTCGTGGGGATCGCGGCTAACGGGCACTAGGAATGTGCTGAATCGCCCCGGCTGCGGCCAGGTGGTCTTGCCGATCCGGTGGGACCGCGGTGTGCGCGCCGCTGGGGGTGGCCCGGCAGACCGCGATGCCACTGGTCGGGGGCGGCGCAACGGATTCAGCGCTTCCAGGGAGGGAGACCGGTGTACGGCAGCCTGATCGACGTGGCGATCGTCTTGCTTGCCCTGCTCTTCGGCATCAACGGTTACCGGCAGGGATTCATCGTCGGTGCGCTGTCGTTCGGCGGTTTCTTCGGCGGCGCCCTGCTGGGTCTTCAGTTGGCGCCGTTCGCGGCTCAACAGTTTCAGCACGATTTCGGACGCATCATGGCGGCGCTGAGCGTGATCTTCATAATCGCGGTGCTGGGCCAGACGCTCGCGGCGCTGCTCGGGGTTCGGATCCGCAGGATGTACGACCGGCAGTGGGCCCGGGTCGCCGACGACCTGGGCGGCGCCATGGTGTCGGTGGTCGCGGTGCTGTTGGTGAGCTGGATGGTGGCGGTGCCGCTGGCCAGCTCAGGGGTGCCTGAGCTGAACAAACAGGTCCGCAGCAGCGCCATCGTCAACGGCGTCAACGCGGTGATGCCGGATCAGGTGCGCGGCGCCTACAACGCGTTGCGCGACGTGATTGACACCAACCAGTTCCCCGAGGTCTTCGGCGGCTTGGGCCCCACCCGGACGCGTGACGTCCCACCGCCGGACCCGGAGTTGGCGCGCTCTCCGGTGGTGAAGCGAGCCCACAAGTCGGTGGTGAAGGTGCTGGGTGAGGCATCGAGCTGCAGTCGCCGGATCGAGGGCACCGGTTTCGTGTACGCCCGAGAGCGGATCATGACCAACGCGCACGTGGTCGCGGGCACCGACCGGCTGGTGGTGGAGACCACGCAAGGCAGGTATGAGGCCAAGGTCGTGGTGTACGACTCCGACCGTGACCTGGCGGTGCTGCACGTGCCCGGGTTCCACGCGCCGGCGATGAAGTGGGCCCCGAGACCAGCTCGTGGTGGTCAGGACTCGATCGTGCTTGGTTATCCGATGGACGGCCCGTACACCGCGACTCCGGCCCGGGTACGTGGTGAGCGGAACGTCCGCGGCCCCGACATCTACGAGTCGAAGACCGTGACCCGTGAGGTGTACGCGTTGCGCTCACAGGTGCGCAGCGGCAACTCGGGCGGCCCGTTGATGTCCAAGGACGGCTCCGTGTACGGCGTGATCTTCGCCGCAGCCGCAGACGACCCTGACACCGGCTACGCCCTCACCGCCGCGGAGTCTGACCCGGTCGCCGATGCCGGACGTGACGCTGTCCGTGGGGTGTCCACAGGGGACTGCGCTTAGGGGGTGTCCTGCCGGCCAGTCAGAACCCAGCCCCAACCCCGGTCGGGCTCAGCCGCCGATGAAGGGATTCTTGCCGCGCCGCCGCGCGGCGATCACGGCGATCGCGCCAGCGCCGCCGCCCGCGCCCACGCAGCCCCAGATCACCAGCCACCACCAGCCAAGGGAATAGGTCTGCTCCTGCTCGGCGATCGCCTTGGGCCCGGGGGATGAGCTCCATCGTGCGGACGGGCTGCGGCTAGGCGGGGTGAGGTCAAGCGGGTTCGACTTCACGGACGTGACCGGGTTCTCCAGCGCCCGCACCGGGTCCACCACGCCGAAGCCGTACTTGTCGTCGCGGCCTTCCGGCCCCAGGTCACGCGCGGTTCGGATCAGCCGATTGACCACGTTCGGGGCGGTCATGTCAGGCCAGTACGAACGGATCAACGCCGCGGTGGCGCTCACCAGCGGCGCGGCGAAGCTGGTGCCCTGGACCCTCCAGTAGCCGCCGGGCTTGGCGCCCACCAACTTCTCGGCCGGTGCGCTCACCACGCTCTCGGGCCCGTAGAGGGACTTCTTCCAGAACTGTCCATCCCGGCCCAGCCCGGTGACAGCGACCACCCCAGGCTCGCGGGCCGGGTACCAGATCTGGTCGGTGTCCTCCACGCCAACGTTGCCGCCGCACGCCACCACCACCACATCGTGGTCGTACGCGTACTGGATCGCCCCGGCGAGATCGGAGCTTTCGGTGGCGCCGCCGAGCGAAAGGTTCACCACCTGAGCCCCGTGGTCGACTGCCCACCGCACCCCGTCGGCGACGGTCTTGGCGTCCTCGTACCGGTTTTTTCCGTCGAGCACTCGCACCGGCAGGATCTTTGTGTCGTACGCCAGGCCGACCACGCCTGCCTTGTCGTGTCGGCCCGCGATCAGAGCTGCGGTGGTGGTGCCGTGACCGACATCGTCGGTGCGGCCGTCGCCTCCCTTGTCCACCAGGTCGATGCCTGGCAGCACCTGCCCCTTGAGATCCGGGTGGGTGGCGTCGACACCCGAGTCGACGACCGCCACCACGACGCCTTTGCCGGTGGATTCGTGCCAGGCCGTGCGGACCCGGAGTTCATTGAGGTGCCATTGCTTGTCGCGTACGTTGTCCGCCTGCGCGGGCGCCGGCGCCACCAGCAGCGCGCACGCCGTCGCCACCCCCACGTACGCGGCCAGGCGACGCCATCTGGCAAAGACGTGACCGAGGCTGGTCAACGTACGGGCTGCGGCGATGGGGCTGCGGGGCACGCTCCGCGCGCCCCGCAGCCCCATCGCTAACCGTCGTGCTTCGGCTCTCAATCGATCTCTGAATCCAATCAGGTGCCGATCACCGGGCCCGCGACCTGCGGACGCGGCGGCGCTGGCGTGTCGATCACGGGGGCCCGCATGCCGGCTACCTTGTACAGCTCGCTCATGTAGCCGGCCACCACCGGGTCCCTGAGACGCTCCGATCGCTTCCTCGCGGCCTCTGCAGGGTCAAACGGGGTGACTGACACTGACTTCGTCTCTTCCTTGGCGGGCTTGATGACGCCGTGGGTGTCGGCCTTCGTCCTCCGTGGCTTGCCGGGAGGGGTCAGGGACGAGGGCATGCCCAAACTGCGGGGGCTGGAAGACATCGGCGTGATCCGGCTGGCACGGTTGGCGAGCACCGGCCGGCTGGCGCCGGGCTTGCTGACGCGCGGCGCCCCGGGACCACCCAACATGCCTTCCTGCGGGATGAGCTTTCCTTGGCCAGTCTCTTGGTTTTGCCGCTTTTGATTTCGTGGGGCGCCGATGTGAGGTGGCGCCTTGAACTGACCGCCGGTGGTTCCACGCGGTTGGCCGCCCTTGACGGCGCCCGGCTTGCCCGCGATTCCCTTGTTGGCGCCGGGCTTGGCGGGTGTGCCCGGAGGAGCCTGGGGCCGCATCGGATTGCCGGGCTTCGCGTTTGTCCCAGGGTTCCGCTTGGGGTTCTTCGTGCCCGCCCCGGCTGGCGGCGCCATCTTCCCGGACGCCCCCGGCTTGCCTGGGGTGCCAGGCGACTTCAGTGGCTTGCCGGGCTTGGTGGGCTGCAAGGGCTTCGAGCCGCCCTTCGGCTTCATGCCACCCGGCGATGGGGCCATCTTCCCTGAGACACCTGGCTTGCCCGGCGCCGCGGCCTTGGGGGCTGCGGGTGTCGATGGCGCTGAGGGCGTCGTGGGACGGCCACTGGCTGCCGTCGTCCTGAAATTCGGACGCCCTGGCGCGGATGGCGAGGTGGGCGAGGTGGGCGAGGTGGGAGCGACGGGAGCGACGGGCGCCACCGGGGCGGTGGGCGCGGTGGGAGCGGTGGGAGCGACGGGCGCCACCGGGGCGGTGGGCGCGGTGGGCGGGGCAGGTGGAGCAGGCGCCTTCGGCACCGGGGGCGGCGCCATCATCGAGGTTGGCGGCACCGGGGCGACCGGGGCAGTGGGCGCGGTCGGAGCGCCCGGCGCGGTCGGAGCCCCTGGGGCCGATGCCGTCGGCGGCGCGGCGTCCCTCGGGCCGTCGTAGGACGGGAAGGTCTCCGAGATCTTCCGACCTTCCTTGCCGACCTCCGACGAGAGGAGGTCCATGACGTCCCGGGCCCTTCTGTTGATCCCGCTGTCCTCGAGAACCTTCTCGCGTTTGACGGGGTCATCGTCAGTGCCGAGCCAGCCGATGTCGTGCCATTCGTTGGCTTCATTGTGGGCGTCGTCGAGCGGACCACCTTTGGCCTCGAACTCCTCTCGCAAGGAATCGATGGTGCTTTGGGTGGCCGCGATCCAGCCGCGAATGCTGTCGAGCGCTTTCGCGTTGGTGTCGGCCTTCTCCCACCCGTTGTTCAAGGAGGTCATCACTCGATCTAGCTGGCTCAGGTACTCCCTGCCGCCCGGAGACGTCCACGCCTTTTCCAGGGCGTCTCGATACTCCATCAGCCTCAATCGCTGCTCGGTGTAGAGCTCAGCGAGACCCGCCCAGCCTCGGACCTGCTGCTCGAGAAGCTCGTTCTTCTCGTTGTTGATGATCTCTCTGATCTGATCAAGGTTATAGGAGCCCCAATCGGAAGCCATCTCT
This sequence comes from Micromonosporaceae bacterium, assembly GCA_050701815.1. Classification (GTDB taxonomy): domain Bacteria; phylum Actinomycetota; class Actinomycetes; order Mycobacteriales; family Micromonosporaceae; genus WHSM01. The sequence goes on from JBOGDL010000319.1 coordinate 17,740, forward strand.
ATCTCCCTACTGCAGCCCTGAGGCTCACGTGGTGGTGTAACCGTATCCGTACTGGTAGGTCGGCTTGTTCCTCTCGTCCTCCATCGCCTCGCGCTCCTGAGGAGTCATGTACGGGTCGGGGCTGGTGTCGTAGTCCTCTTCCTTGTCGATCTTGAAGAATTCGTCGCCAGACCCAGACTCATCCTTCTTCTCGGTGCTCGGGTCGTCGGGGGTGCCGTCTTCGCCGTTGGAGAAGTCGCCGTCGTGAGCCGGATCCTCGAAATTGTCAGGCCCGCCCGGACCGGTTGAGGTGTCCTCGATGATGAAGTCCTTGCCCGGGATCTGCCCAGCCGCGAGGAGAGGGTAGATGTTGTCCCCACTGACCCGAGGAAGCATGGCCTTCCGATTTGCCTCGGTAAGTGTGGCGTCAGTTTTTGACCACATCGACCCGAGAGTGTTCTCGCCCTTTTGAGGCCCGAATGCGTCAGAGACGGCCCCGGCGAGCTGGACGCTATTGAACCCATCGGTCGCGCCGTATTTTTGCGCCATCGACTGCGCGACCCAGGCCAACGCCAGATTGCCGTGAAAGAGATCGTAGGTTAACTTCTCGGCTAATTCCGCCGCACCGCCCTTGCCTGACAAATGGTCGGCGACGGTGACCGCTTCCTCGAATGTCTCGCTGTTTCCTAAGGTGCGTTCGCCGGTTGACTTCCCATAGTCGTATTTGATCGACATGAGCGGCTTGTGAATCGAGCCCAGAAAGAATTTCATGACTTCATTCTGGAAGCTCTTGCCGAAGTCATAGAGTGAGTCAAGCTTGACGTCGATCGTGTCCTCGGCCATGAAGTTGCCTGGTGTGAGGTCGTGGCCGTACCCGTAGCTTCCCGAGTAGTCATTCATCAGTAACCCTTGCCTCCCGTGTACGGCCATGCCAGGACTTGTGGCGTCGGCCAGTTCTCACACAGCGTTGCCTGACCGTGGCAAAAACCCCCGAAACAGCGCTTGGATTACGAGGGTATCGAGTGCACGCAATCATTCGGTAGACCCGTTGGCGGGCTCACATCGGCGGTGGCTGCCAACCGATCTGGATCAGTCGCGCGCCCTCACGGCGAGTGATCAGCCAGCCCCGGCCAGGTGGCAACAACTGGGGCTTCATGTTGCCCAGCAGAGCGCCTTCGTTCTTGTCACCCGACATCATGATGCCCGGGGAGGCCAGCTCCCGGATCCGGGAGATGATCGGGTCGAACATAGCCCGTCCAGCGCCACCCATGCGACGCGTGACGATCATGTGCAGCCCGATGTCTCGGCCCTGCGCGATGAACTCGAGGATCGGCAGCAGCGGGTTGTTGCCGGCGGAGGCGACCATGTCGTAGTCAT
>JBOGDL010000320.1:0-11793 GCA_050701815.1 Micromonosporaceae bacterium
ATCTGAAGCAGATCGGCAAGGTTGCCCTGCTGAATGCCGAGCAGGAGGTCGACCTCGCACTGCGGATCGAAGCAGGCCTCTTCGCCGAAGAGAAGATCAACGCCGACGACGGCTCGATGGACCCCAAGCTCAAGCGTGAGCTCGAATTCGTCATCCACGACGGCAAGCGCGCCAAGAACCACCTCCTTGAGGCCAACCTGCGCCTCGTCGTCTCGCTGGCCAAGCGCTACACCGGTCGCGGGATGCCGCTGCTCGATCTGATCCAGGAGGGGAACCTGGGCCTGATCCGCGCGGTGGAGAAATTCGACTACACCAAGGGCTACAAGTTCTCCACGTACGCCACGTGGTGGATCCGGCAGGCGATCACGCGCGCCATGGCAGACCAGGCCCGCACCATCCGGATCCCGGTGCACATGGTCGAGGTGATCAACAAGCTGGGCCGGATCCAGCGCGAGCTGCTTCAGGATCTGGGGCGCGAGCCCACTCCAGAAGAGCTCGCCAAGGAGATGGACATCTCCCCTGAAAAGGTGCTCGAGATCCAGCAGTACGCACGAGAGCCGATCTCGTTGGATCAGACCATCGGGGATGAAGGCGACAGCCAACTCGGCGACTTCATCGAAGACAGCGAAGCCGTGGTGGCGGTCGACGCGGTCTCGTTCTCCCTGCTTCAAGATCAGCTACAGCAGGTGCTGCAGACGTTGTCCGAGCGGGAGGCCGGCGTGGTTCGGCTCCGGTTCGGTCTCACCGACGGCCAGCCCCGCACTCTGGACGAAATCGGCCAGGTGTACGGCGTGACACGGGAACGGATCCGTCAAATCGAATCCAAGACCATGTCGAAGCTACGGCACCCGTCCCGCTCCCAGGTGCTACGGGACTACCTGGACTGACGCTGCTGATCAACGGAACAGAACGTGATGCTGCCGTGTCCTGCTCGTGACTATGCGCATGGCACCCTGGCCGCAGTGGCGCCTCGTTTGGTTGTGAGGTTTCTCGCGGCTCGCCGAGCGGGGAAGTCCTCCAGCAGCGCGTATGTTGCAGCATGTGTGAGATCGTCAAGACAAGGGTGGACGCCCTTCTACGCGGAGAAGACGGTGGACGCGCTTCTACGCGAGAACGAACGTGAACCGGTGAGGCAAGAGCGAAGGAGGGGGCGATGACGCCGACGTTGACACCACCTACCGAGGTCTGGTCCGCCGCTGGTGAACGCTGCGACCGATGCAGCGCCGCCGCCAAACTCCGCATTGTGGTGGCTGGCGGGGGCGACCTGCTGTTCTGCGGGCATCACGCCAACAAGTACGCCGAGCAACTCGTCAAGATCGCAGCTGATGTGTCCGTCGACCCGGAATTCACGTGGGTTGGCACCGAAATGATGTCTGAAAACTAGCACCCCACCAATCGAGAACCTCGCGACATTTCGCGGATCCAACAAAGCTGACGAGGGGCGCACCGCCACAGGCGGTGCGCCCCTCGTGTGTGTTCTGGAGTGGCCAGCGCCGCACAGTCGGTGGGGCGGCGCCGGGCCGGCGCTTCACAGCGGGGCGCACCGCCCGGCCAGCGCCTCACGGCGCCTCGCCAGGCCAGCGCCTCACCAGGTCTGAATCGACGTGATCCGCGCTTGCAACTGCTCGATCGTGGCTTGGGCGCTCGGCGGACCACCGCAGATCCGGCGCAGCTCGGCGTGGATCTGACCGTGCGGACGTCCCGAGCGATGGTGCTCCGCGGCGACCAGCGTATTGAGGTGCTTCCGCAGCGTCTGCCGGCGACGTCCAGTGGTCAGCGGCGGCTCCTTTGGCGGCTCAGCGGGCGCGGCGGCGGGGTCGCGTTCCCGCGATGACACCTGGTCTGCCTGTCGCTTGGAGAGCACCAGGGCCACCTGCTCTGGTGTCAGCAGACCCGGCAAGCCCAGGAAGTCCTCCTCCTCCGCGGTGCCGGTGAGCATCGGAAGGCCGAAGGAATTCCCGTCGAAGATCACCTGGTCGAGCTCCGCGGTGGCGCCCACCGCGGTGAAAGACTGCGGCGGTTCAGCGGCCTCATCCTGTTGTCGCTGGGCCGCGGCGAGCAGGTCGTCGTCGAGCCCGTCGGCCGTCTTGTCGCCCAGCACGTGGTCCCGCTCGGCCTCCATCTGGCTGGCCAGCTCCAACAGCGGCGGCACGCTGGGCAGGAACACCGAAGCGACCTCCCCGGGCCGTCGGGCCCGTACAAACCGCCCGATCGCCTGGGCGAAGAACAGCGGGGTCGAGGCGCTGGTCGCGTACACACCGACGGCCAGGCGCGGGATGTCGACGCCCTCGCTGACCATCCGCACCGCGACCATCCAGGCGTCGTCGGACGCTGCGAACTTGGCGATCCGCTCGCTGGCGCCGGCGTCGTCGGAGAGCACCAGCACCGGGCTCACCCCGGTGATCTCGGCGAGCCGCTTGGCGTACGCGCGGGCGCTGTTCTGGTCGGTGGCGATCACCAGGCCACCCGCGTCCGTCATCCCGGCTGACCGAAGATGCCGCAGCCGGGCGTCCGCCGCGCGCAGCACCTGCGGGATCCAGTCACCGCCGGGGTCGAGAGCCGTACGCCAGGCTTTCGCGGTCACGTCGGCGGTGAGGGGCTCACCCAACCGGACCGCCAACTCGTCGCCCGCGCTGGTGCGCCAGCGCGCCTCCCCCGAGTACGCCAGGAAGATCACCGGACGAACCACGCCGTCAGCGAGCGCGTCCGCGTAGCCGTACGTCGAGTCGGCGCTGGATCGCAGCAACCCGTCGTTGCCGCGTTGATAGTCCACGAACGGGATCGGGTTGTCGTCTGACCGAAACGGGGTGCCGGTCAGCCCGAGCCGGCGGGTCGCCGGCTCGAACGCCTGCCGTACCCCTTCTCCCCAGGTGCGGGCATGACCGGCGTGGTGGATCTCGTCGAGGATCACCAGCGTGCGGCGCGCCAGGGTGCGGCGCCGGTGCACCGCCGGCGCCATTCCCACCTGGGCGTACGTGACCACCACCCCGTCGAAGTCAGCGGCGGTGTGCAGGTCGGCGTTGCGGAAGTCAGGGTCCAAGGCGATTCCGGCGCCGGCGGCTGCCTGCGCCCACTGGGTCTTCAAATGCTCGGTGGGCGCGATCACCGTGATCGCCTCGACCGCCTTGGCTTCCAGCAGCTCGGCGGCGACCCTGAGCGCGAACGTGGTCTTGCCGGCGCCGGGCGTGGCGACTGCGAGGAAGTCGGTGTCGCGGCGTCGCAGGTATTCCACCAGCGCCTTGCGCTGCCATTCCCGGAGCGGGCCCCGTGACGATTCCGGTGTGCTCGGCGGCGCCTCGTGGAGCGATCCCTGTGAAAGCTGGGTCTCGACGGCTCGGGCGCGGGGCGGCATGGGGCTCCTTGTTCTCGACGATTGGCGGACATCAGCTCCTGGCCTGGGCCACCCGCCGACCCGCGGCGGGCGCGTGTCCAAGCCAAGGCGGGCAGGGCTACGCGTCCGACCCGCCTGGCGCAGCGAGTCGCCCCAGGTTAGCCGGCGAATGTGACAACGAGTCCGCGACAAGCCGGCGCCGTGACAAGTGGGCACGGAACCGGAAAGACCCGGCGGAACTCAGTCCTGGCCGTCTGAGCCTTCCGGCATGGAGTCGTAGATCTCCTTGCACTTCGGACACACCGGCGCGCCAGGTTTGGCCGCCTTGGTGACAGGGAACGTCTCACCGCACAATGCGATCACGTACGTGCCCATCACCGCGCTTTCGGCGATCTTCTCCTTGCGCACGTAGTGGAACATCTCGGGGCCGGTGTCAGTGTCCCTGGTCTCCGGCCGCACATCGGTCAGTGTGCTCATGCTCTTCTCGCCACCTCCATCCATCAGTGTGGCAGGTCGGTCGGCGATCCGAGGCGGCTGACCCGCTGCCTGGCGACGGCGAACAAACCCGAATCCCGGTCCAAGTGAACAGGCAGTCGAACGTCCCGCTACGCACAGCAGCTAAACGGACAAGCCGGACAACCTGAGGAAGACACTTGCGACGCAGACCTGATAGAACATCAGACGTGGTCGATTCGAACACCAAATTTCGCAGGGCTGTGGCACGCACGCCGCTGGCTCGGGTCGCCGTGTTCCCGCAACGGCTGGCGCGGGTGGCGCGGCACGACGCCAAGGTGATTGGCACTTCCGTACGGTGGTTGTTCACGTCCCGTGAACATCACAACTACACGTACGATCTCACCGCGCGAAACCAGACCCACCTGGCGTGGTTCGTGTCGCAGGTGTGCGACGTGCCGGTGGCTGACGCGCGCGGCTGGCTCGCTGAGATCGCCGAAGACGAGGCGCTGCGCAATCACATCGCCACCGCCACCGCCGCTGCCGGCCGGGGCGGCCTGGGCGACCGCACCGCGCTCTACGCGCGCCGGGTCGGCTGGTACGCGATGGTGCGGGCGCGCCGCCCCAAACACGTCGTCGAGACCGGGGTCGACAAGGGGCTGGGCACCTGCGTGATCGCCGCGGCTCTGCTCCGCAACGCCACCGAAGGCCACCCCGGCCGGGTCACCTCAATGGACATCAACCCGGAAGCCGGATACCTGGTGGCTGAGCCGTGGTCCAGCGTGGTGGATCTGGTGATCGGCGACTCGCAACAGGAGATCAAGAAACTGACCACGCCGGTGGACATCTTCTTGCACGACAGCGACCACGCCCCGGAGCGGGAGCGCGCCGAATTCAAGAAGGTCGAGAAGAAACTGGCCCCCGGCGCCTTATTGCTGACCGACAACGTGACCCACACCGACGTGCTGGCCAAGCACGCCGAGGCCACCGGCCGGCGCTTCCTGGCCTGGACAGAACGGCCCCGGGGGCACTGGTTTCCCGGCGACGGCATCGGCGCCGCTTGGTGAAGAGGCGCCGCGCGGTGGGCAGCCGCCGCGCGGTGAAATGCCCCGGTCGCGACGTCAACATCAACTGACCAGACGTGGCAGGCTTGCGGTATGACTCGCGCGTTGTGCCTGGCCCAGAACCCGGAAGCGGACAAGTTGCTGTCCTCCAGCCCGTTGGCGCTGTTGACGGGGATGCTGCTGGATCAGCAGGTGGGCATGGAGAAAGCCTTCACCGGGCCGTACGAGTTGGCATCGCGGCTCGGCCACGAGCCGAGCGCGCAGGAGATCGCTGATTTCGACACCGAAGCCCTGGTGGAGGTGTTCGCGCAACGTCCCGCGATTCACCGCTTCCCGGGCGCCATGGCAAAGCGGGTCCAGGAGCTGTGCCGGCACCTGCGTGACCATTACCAGGGCGACGCCGAAGCCGTGTGGCGGGACGCGGGGACCGGCGCCGAGCTGCTCAAGCGGCTCAAGGCGCTGCCCGGCTTCGGCGATCAGAAATCCAGGATCTTCCTGGCCCTGCTGGGCAAGCAGCTGCAGGTGCGTCCCGAGGGCTGGCGGGAGGCCGCAGGAGCGTACGGCGAAGCAGGCTCGCTTCGCTCCGTGGCCGACATCGTGGACGCGACCAGCCTTGCCGCCGTACGTGAGCACAAGCGCCAGATGAAGCAGGCCGCGAAGGCGGGGAGCGCCCCATGAGTCGACGCCACCCGGTCGTCATCACCGACGCTGAAACCAGCCCGGACGATCAGCTGCGGTCCCGTCAGATCCGTTACGCCACGATGATGGGGCTCCGGCTGGTGTGCCTGATCGTCGCCGGGGTGCTGGTGTCGGCCCAGGCGCCGCTGCTCTGGCTCTGGTTGCCGCTGTGCATCGTCGGGATGGTGGCGTTGCCGTGGATGGCGGTGCTGATCGCCAACGATCGTCCGCCGAAGCGACGCCACCAGCTCAGCGCGATGCTCCGCGGCCGCGGGAAGCGCTCGGGCGAGTCGGCTTCGGCGCCGGGGTTGACGCCCGATCAACGCCCCGATCGGCGTGCCCTGAGCATGACCGAACAACGCATCATCGACGTCGACCAGTAGCGCGCCACGCGGCGCTCAACTGGGGTCGGGCTCGGCCGCGAGACGGTTGGCGTCCCGGCGCGAGCCGATCCGTACAAATCGCAGATTCTGGTATGCCGGGTCAGCAGCGGCTTCCCGATAGCGGCGGCGGTACTTCTCGTGCTGCGTCCACGCCCACGCGATGATCGACTCGTTCCGGCTCAGCCGGAACAGGTTGCCCACCGGCTCCCGGTTGCCGTTCCACAACTCCGCCTGCGTGACCACCCGGCGCAGGGTGCGGGTCACCACCTGACGCATCACCGCATGACGGGGTAGGTCGAACCACACCACGGTGTCGGCCCGGGCCCAGATCAGGTCCCGCACGGCCCGGTAGTTGCCGTCGATCACCCAGCTCTCCCCCGCCACGATGTCGCTGACTCGGTGGCGGAACTCCGGCTCCGGCAGCGGCGTCCAGCCGGGTTGGTGAAAGATCGCGTCCAACTCCACAAACGGCGCTCGCAGCTTGCCGGCCAGGGCCCGCCCCACGGTGGTCTTGCCGGAGCCGGAGTTTCCCACCACGGCGACCCGCCGCATCGCAGGCTTCACGATCGCGGCCCGGCGCCCGGATCGGCGCCCGGCAAGGCGCCCCGTCGAGTGCGCGGTGGGACGCTCGGACGGGCGCCGATGCGGGCCACCGCGTCAGCGGCGAGCGCGGCGGCGTGGCCCAGCACCTGAGGCGGGGCCTGACCGGCGAGGTAGCCGATCACGGCGCCGGCCGCGAAGGCGTCGCCCGCGCCCGTCACGTCCACCGCCTGGGCCGACACCGCGGGCGCCGTGGCTGTGGCGCCGTCGCTGGCCGCCCATACGGCGCCGTCCGGCCCGAGCTTGACGATCACCACGTCCGCGTACGCTGTCAGCGCTCGCGCCAATTGCTCTGGCGGCTGCGTCGGGTCGCCAGCCGCCGCATGGTCGGCCGTCAACGCTCGAGCCTCGTCCAGGTTCGCCAGGAGCAGGTTGACTCCCCGAGTCCATTCCAGAAACGCCTTCGGCCCCACCCGCCGCAGCGGATTCGCCGAGGCCGCGTCCACACTCACGGACAGGCCCGCCGCGCGGGCCGCGGCCAGAGCGTGCTGTCCGGCGGCTCGGGAACCCCGGTCCAGCAGGGTGTAGCCCGACAGGTGAAGGTGGACGCAGTCCCGGGACTGGCGCAGCGCGGCGTCGACGTCAGCGGGGGTCAGGCTCGCGTTGGCGCCGCGATCGGAGATCATGCTGCGCTCGGCGCCGGTTGCCAACACGATCACGGTCCCGGTGGCTTCTTCTCGTCGCGCCACCGCGCAGGTCACCCCGTACGCCTGCAGTTCAGCGACGCGCTGCTCGCCGATCGCGTCGTCACCCACCGCCGCGACCAGGGTTGCCCGAGCGCCCGCGTACGCCAACCAAGCCGCCGTGTTCGCGGCGGCGCCCCCACCGGTCATGGTGACCGTGGCGGTGACATCACTCCCCTCGGCCACCGGGTCAGCCGCGACCGCCATCACGTCCGTGACCAGGTCGCCCACCACCACGACGGAGCCAGCCAGTTCTGAGACCACTGACTGGACGTACGCGCTCACCCGTCGCTCGCTGAGCCGCCGGCGGCCACCGCGATCCGGGCGGCCAGCTGCGCGTTGCGGAGAATGATCCGCTCGTTGACCTTCAGGCTCGCCCCTCCGGTGGCGCGGTGGAAGTACGCCAGCAGGTACGGCGTCACCTGCTTGCCGGCCACCCCCTCAGCCTCCGCCCGCGCCAGTCCTTCGGCCAGCACCCGGTCATGCAACCCGGGATCAAGCTGTTCGGACTCCGGCAGCGGGTTGGCGACCACGGTCGCGCCGGCGGCTCGCTGGGCCCGGCGCGCCGTGAACACCCGCGCCGCCTCCTCCGGCGTGTCAACGGACCAGTCGATGGTGCTTCCTGAGTTGGCGAGGTAGAAGCCCGGGAAGTCACGGGTGCGGTATCCCAGCACGGTGACCCCGAAGGTCTCCAGCCGCTCCAAGGTCGCCGGCACGTCCAGGATCGACTTCACCCCGGCGCACACCACGCAGATCGGCACGTCGCGAAGCGTGATCAGATCGGCGGATTCGTCGAAGCTGGTGTGCGCCTGCCGGTGCACTCCTCCCAGCCCGCCGGTCGCGAACACGCCGATGCCCGCCTGCACGGCCAACACGGATGTGCTCGCCACAGTGGTCGCGCCGTCCGCGCCCGCCACCACGGCAGGGGCCAGGTCTCGCGGCGAGAGCTTCAGCACATCCTCGGACTTCGCCAGGCGCGCGAGCTCCTCCTCGTCGAGGCCCACTGTGATCTGGCCCGCGATCACCCCGATGGTGGCTGGGGTCGCGCCCGCGTCACGTACCGCCTGCTCGGTTTCCCGCGCCACCCTCAGGTTGTCGGGCCAGGGCAGCCCGTGGGCCACGATGGTGCTCTCCAACGCGACCAACGGCCGACCGGCTCGTAGCGCGCTTGACACGGCTCGGCCGTGTCTGACATCCCATCCGGGCACGGCACGACAGTACGTCGCGACTCAAAGTCAGCGGCGCCTGGCCGGGAAGAATCACCGGACCGCTTCGCGGCCCCGCCGTTGACACTCGATACCGTGAGTCACCACCACCATCGAGGGGGACGAGACCAGCGTGCGAGCCGTGGTGCAGACAGTGAGCCGGGCGAGCGTGACCGTGGACGGCGCCGTGGTCGGCGCGATCGGCGAGGGCCTGCTGGTGCTGGTGGGGGCGACGCACACGGACACCGTTGAGGACGCCGAGAAGCTTGCTCGCAAGGTGCACCAGCTGCGGATCTTCGATCAGGACCGGTCAGCGGCGGACGCCAATCTGCCGGTGTTGGCGGTCAGCCAGTTCACCTTGTACGGGGACGTGCGCAAGGGACGCCGACCTTCCTGGACGGCGGCAGCCCCCGCCGAGCTTGCCGAGCCGCTGATCGACGCGTTCACCGAGGCGCTGCGGCGAGCCGGAGCGGAAGTCCAGACCGGCAAGTTCCAGGCGAAGATGCTGGTCGAGAGCGTCAACGTCGGTCCTCGGACGCTGATCCTGGAAGTGTGAGGCAGTTCGGCGACGGACCAGGTCGCCACCGCCCCGGACCGCGCGGTCGGCGCGGGCTGACCGCGCGCCGCGCGCCGAAAAAGGTCGAGGGACCCCTGAGCTGTGTCGCATCAGGGATCCCTCGATCATGAGAAGGCGCCGCGGCCCGCGCACCACCGCAGGTTGGTCAGAACAGGTTGCTCAGAAGAACAGGCCCCGCCGCTTGCATGCCTCTTGCAGCCAGCTGTCCAGCTGGGTCTCCCAGTTGGTCTGCCCCGCGGACGCGTAGTCGACCCGGAACAGACCGAAGGCGTCGTGACCTTCGGTCAGCATGCCGCCGCGCTTGTCCAGCTCCAGGACCATGTCCATGTGCTGCGGGTTGGCGACGAACGTGACCTCGAGCTGGTTCATGGCGTTCGCGAACTGCGGGGCGGGGGCGAACTCGATCTCCTGGTAGAAGGGCAGCGTCTGGTTCACGCCACGAATCCGCCCCTCCTCCACGTCCGCGGTGCGGAAGTGGAAGCCGAGCCGGGAGAACGCCTCCAGCAGCCGCTCTTGAGCCGGCAACGGGTGCACCGCCACCGGGTCGAGGTCGGTGGCGTCCACGGCCTTGGCCACCGCGAGTCGGGTGGAGAGCCCCATCGTCATACCGCGCAGCGGCTGACCGTACACATGGGTCAGCGGGTTCTCCCAGGGCACCTGCATGTTGAAGGAGAACTGGTGACGGGTGCCCGGCGCCAGCGTAAACGCGCCCGACACCGGGACCTCGGCGAAGGTGCGGGTGCTGCGGCCCTCGTAGTCGCCGGACTCGTGCTCGACCTCGGTGACCAGCGCCACCGAGACATTGCTGATGTCGCTGGAGTGGTCGCCGCCGATGAGGTGAATCTCACCCTGCAGCGCCTCCCCCGGCCGGACGTTGGGGTTGGGCAACACCGTCTCCACGGACGGGCCGCCGACACCCATAGCCTTGAGCAACTTCTTAAAGACCATCTCCACCGTCTCCCTGATGAATGCGGACCTGGTCTTGCACACGCTAGAGGCTCTCCGCCAGCCGGACGGCGACGGCGTGCCGCCACAGCCGGTTTTCACGCCACGAATCCGCCGCCGGCGCCTTGACGGCGGCCCGCACCCTGAGCTGGCCTGCGAGCCTCGCCCGAATCTGTTGCGTACCGAATTCGAACAGCACTCAGAGTCACGGCATGGGCAGATAGTTCGGCAACAATCCTGCAACTCGGCCGGACGAAACGGGTCAAAAGCAATCGATGCGTCGGCACCACGACACACCAACTCCCAACTTCATGCCACCCTGTCACCTGCGGTGCTCCAGGGGCAGTTCCACAAAGGCAGGATCGACGCCACAAGGGGGAACGAACCGAGCACACGGAACGGGGAGGTTAGGGAACGGTGGCCCTACCACTAATCGACACTGAGCCAGACCTGATGGCTGGCAACTCAGCCGGACAGGCCGGCTACAGCGACGACCGTGGCGCGTCTGCGGACCTGGTACGCGCATACCTGAACGGCATCGGCCGCACCAAGTTGCTCAACGCCGAGCAAGAGGTCGACCTGGCCAAGCGGATCGAAGCCGGCCTCTACGCCGGCGAGCTGCTGACCAACCAGCCGGACGGGCTCGCGCCTGAACTGCGGGCCGACCTGCGGGCCATCGTCGCGCAAGGCAAGACAGCGAAGAACCACTTGCTGGAGGCCAATCTGCGGCTGGTGGTCAGTATCGCGAAGCGGTACACCGGTCGCGGGATGGCGTTCCTGGACCTGATCCAGGAGGGCAACCTGGGCTTGATCCGCGCGGTGGAGAAGTTCGACTACACCAAGGGATTCAAGTTCTCCACGTACGCGACCTGGTGGATCCGGCAGGCGATTACCCGGGCGATGGCAGACCAGGCCCGTACCATCCGGATCCCGGTACACATGGTCGAGCAGGTCAACCGGATGGTGCGGGTACGCCGCGAACTGTCAATGCAACTCGGCCGGGAGCCCCGCCACCAGGAGATCGCCGAAGTCCTCGGAGTGCCGACCTTCCAGGTGATCGAGCTGCTCTCGTACGACCGCGAGCCGGTCAGCCTGGACCAGGCGGTCGGCGAGGACGGCGACAGCGCCCTGTCGGACTTCGTGTGCCGTACCGACCCCCGTACCGACCCGGAGGACAACGTCTCCTACGGCCTGCTCCGGCACGAGGTGGAGGGCGTACTGTCCACCCTCAGCCCACGGGAGCAGGAAGTGATCCGGCTCCGTTTCGGACTCGACGACGGACGGCAGCGCACCCTCGACGAGGTAGGCCGGGAATTCGGACTCTCCAGGGAGCGGATCCGGCAGATCGAAAAGGTCACGTTGCTCAAGCTGCGCCACCCGTCCCGGGCGAAGCGCCTGGAAGGGTACGTGTCCTAACCCCAACGGCGTGGTGGCCACTTCAGTGGTCGCGGGTGTCGACAAGTTCCAACGGCAGAGGCCGGCGCTCGGCGCCGGCCTTGCGCTGTGCCCATGATCTCGCGGTGTCCAGCGCGAGGGGTTCAGCGCAGCGGCTGTAGCCGGCGGGGGCCGGTGTCGGGGCGATTCACCGTGGCGGACAGCCGCAGTGCCGCGTGCAGCACCGACAACCCCTCCCGGGCCACCAGCACCGGATTCAGCTCTACTGAACGCACCTGCGGCAGCTCGTCGACGAGCAGGCCGACCCGTACCAGCAGGCCCTGCAACACCGGTACGTCCACCGGAGCGGCACCCCGATACCCGAGCAGCAGCGGCGCCGACCGGAATCCACGTACCAGCGCGGACGCGTCGACGTCCGACAGCGGCGCGGCGCGCCACACCTCGTCGCCGAGCAGCTCCGCTGTGGCGCCGCCGAGTCC
>JBOGDL010000321.1:0-3800 GCA_050701815.1 Micromonosporaceae bacterium
TGCCCATCTGGGCCACCAGCTCGTACGGGAAGGCCCGGCGCTCGTAGTAGTCGGCGATCACCGGCGCGACCTGATCGCGGGCGAATTCCCGCACGGTCTGTCTGAGCGCTTCGTGCTCATCGCTGAGTGTGAAGTCCATTGCCAGCTCCTTGTGGGTCGTGGCGCTGTTTGATGTTGATCAAGGGGTTAGGTGCGACTATTCGGACCGATCACGGCGCTAACCCCTTGATCAACGCTCCCGGGGGCGGCGCGCCGCCGCGTCATACCGGAGTCACCCCGTGGCGGCGGCGGGAGAAGCTGCGGTCCTTGCCGCGGGCGGCGGCGTACCGGCGGATCAGCTCGGGGCGCAGCTCGTGCGGCTGCACGATGGTGTCGACCACCAGCTCGCTGCCCAGCCGCAGGATGTCGATGTCTTCCTCGTACGCCGCCCGCTTGGCGGCCACGAACTCGCCCCGCGCCGCATCGTCGGGCAACGCGGCGATCTTGTTGGCGTAGACGGCGTTGACGGCGGCTTCGGCGCCCATCACGGCGATCTTCGCGGTGGGCAGCGCGATCGTCGCCTCAGGCTCGAAGCCGGGGCCCGCCATCGCGTACAACCCGGCCCCATAGGCCTTGCGCACGACGACGCAGATCTTGGGGACGGTCGCAGCGGAGACGGCGCTGATCATCTTGGCGCCGTGACGGATGATGCCCTGCTTCTCCACCGCGCTGCCGACCATGAAGCCGGGCACGTCCGACAGAAACAGCAGCGGGACGTTGAACGCGTCGCACAACTCGACGAAACGGCTGGCCTTGTCGGCGGAGTCGACGAAGAGCACCCCGCCTTTGAACATCGAGTTGTTGCCGACGATCCCGATCACCTGGCCGTCGAGGCGGGCGAAGCCGATCGTCACTTCGCGGGCCCACAGCGCGTGGATCTCGAAGAACGACCCGTCGTCGACGATGCCCTTGGCGTATCGCCGCATGTCGAAGGCCTGACGTTCGCTTTCCGGGACCAGCTTCGCGAGGTCTGTGTTCGCGGCGTCACGGGCCTCGCCGCTCGGGGGCGGCTGGGTCCAGTTCGACGGCAGGTACGACAGGTAGCGCCGCACCACCTCGATCGCGTCCGCCTCGGTCTTGCAGAGGAAGTGCCCGCAGCCGGATTCGGTGCAGTGCACCTTGGCGCCGCCCATCGCCTCCAAGGTGGTCTTCTCGCCGGTCACCATCTCGACCATCCGGTCGGAGCCCAGGTACATCGAGGCGCTGCCCTCGACCATCGCCACCACGTCGCAGAACGCCGGGATGTACGCCCCGCCGGCCGCGCTGGGGCCGAACAGCGCGCACACCTGCGGGATCGAGCCCGACGCGCGCACCTGGTTCCAGAAGATCTTCCCGGCGCCACGCCGCCCCGGGAACAGGTCGACCTGATCGGTGATCCGGGCCCCCGCCGAGTCCACCAGGTAGATCATCGGCACGCCCTCGCGGTACGCCCGCTCGATGATCCTGATGATCTTCTCGACGGTACGGGCGCCCCAGGAACCCGCCTTGACGGTGGAGTCGTTGGCCATCAGGCACACCGGGCGGCCGTCCACCGCCGCGGCGCCGACGATCACCCCGTCGGCAGGTAACGCCAGGTCGCCGTCGGGCCCCTTCGCCATCGCATTGGCGTAGGCGCCGTCCTCGACGAAGCTGCCCTCATCCACGAGCAGGGCGATCCGCTCCCGGGCGAAGAGCTTCCCCTTGGCCTGGTTTGCCTGGTGGTACTTCTCGGCGCCGCCGGCCTGTATCCGCTTCCGGAGCTGCTCGAGAGCCTCGCTGTCCAGAGTCACCTGCGTGTCTCCATCCTCGCCGCTGATGCGCTCGGGCTGATGTCCCGCTCAGCACCTGGGCGGGAACGTACCTGAACGATCGTTAGGGTAACTCAGTCCCCGCCCTCACAGAAGGGCAACCCGCCAATACCCAGCCCACCCCGCCGCCGCCGGCAAACCCGCAAACCTGGGTTTTCGCACGCTACGGCCGGTATCCAGGAGGTATCACCGGAAGATTCGGACCTGTGGATTTATCGGACATGGGGGTAATCTCCGGCTACCGACCTGGGGGGGTTCGATGGACGAAGAACGCGTGCCTCATCGACGATTGCCGTTGGCCGGCTGCGTGGCCCTCGCGACCGGGGCGCTCCTGATCTCATCCTCACCGGCTGTCGCCGACCCCGGCGGCAACGGGAGGCGCGCCGCCGGCGAGTACCGGGTCGAGCGAGTCGCCACCCGCGCTGACCGCACCGCCATCGCACGTACCGGCGCGGCGGTCAACTATGTCGAGTCCGGGACGCTGCACGTCACCGCGACCCCCGACGAAGTCAACAAGATCGAACAGCTCGGGTACGACGTCGCCGAAGAGCCCGGTCAAGCGCCCAAAGCCACAAGCCCCGGAACGTACGATTTCCCACCGGACGACTCCGGCTACCACAACTACGCCGAGCTGACCGCCGAAGTGGACAAGGTGATCACCGATCACCCTGCGCTCGCCGCCAAGACGGTGATCGGCCAGTCGTACGAAGGACGCGACATCACGGCCGTCAAGATCTCCGACAACCCCACCGTCGATGAAGCCGAACCCGAAGTCCTGTTCACCCACAACCAGCACGCCCGCGAGCACCTGACCGTCGAGATGGCGATCTACCTCATCAACCAGCTCACGGATGGCTACGCCTCAGACAGCCAGATCCAGAACCTGGTGGACAACCGGGAGATCTGGATCGTGCCGACCGTGAACCCGGACGGCGCCGAGCACGACATCGCCACCGGCTCGTACCAGTCCTGGCGCAAGAACCGGCAGCCCACCAGCGGCACGAACGCGGTGGGGGCCGACTTGAACCGCAACTGGGGCTACCAGTGGGGCTGCTGCGGCGGCTCGTCGGGCAATCCGTCCAGCGACACGTACCGGGGGCCCGCTGCGGAGTCGGCGCCGGAGGTGAGAGCCGTGGCTGACTTCGTGCGCTCCCGCGTCATCGGCGGCGTCCAGCAGATCACCACCAGCATCGACTTTCACTCGTACGGCGAGCTGGTGCTCTGGCCGTACGGCTACACGTACGACGACACTCCGCCCGACATGGACGCCGACGACGCCGAGGCATTCGAGGCCATCGGCCGCAGCATGGCCAGCAGCAACGGCTACACCCCGCAGCAATCATCTGACCTGTACATCACGGACGGATCGATCACCGACTACCTGTGGGGCGCCCACAAGATCTTCGCGTACGCGTTCGAGATGTACCCCAAGGGCTCCTCAGGGGGCGGCTTCTACCCGCCTGATGAGGTGATTTCTCGCGAGACATCACGCAACCGGGAAGCGGTGCTCCACCTGCTGGAGTACTCCGACTGCCCATATCGGGCGATCGGGCAAAGCTGCGCCGCTTAGAGCCGCTCGCCGGTTCGCCACAAGGGCGACCGCATGGTCGCACGGTGGGCAGCGGGTTTCTCGACGGAACCGGACATGTGCTGGGGGCCCCCACAACGTGGGAGCCCCCAGACTTTTATGTATGGCATTGCGACTGCGCTATCACGCAATCACTGCCCGCCCGTGCCGCGTACTGCCCCGAAAGCGGGTACGCGAGCACGCCTGGTGAAGCCTCAGATGATCGACATTCCGCCGAGCATCGGGGTGCCCAGGTTCAGGCCAGGAACCAGGCCCTGGTCGTCGTCCTGGTCGTCACCCGAGAGGTCAGCCTGACCCGAGGTGATCGGGTTCTCGTTGATGTCACTCGCAGCCGGGTCGGTCGCACCCTGGTCGTCGGCCGGAGCCTCGGTGCCATCCGCGACCGG
>JBOGDL010000322.1:0-5530 GCA_050701815.1 Micromonosporaceae bacterium
AACCCGGCGGCCGCTCGCGCCGAACGGTCGAGCAGCTCCGCGTACGTGACCTCGCCGTCCTCGTCGCGAATCGCGACCCGGTCCGGGTGCTCCGTGGCGCCCTTCCGCAGCACGTGAGCGACCGTCCGTTGCTCCAGCGGCGCCGTCACAGCTGTGGTCATGTGGCAGCGCCCAACACAAGCTGGGTGCAGGAGAAGCGGGCCACCAGCCCCTTCCCCGGGGGCGAATCCTCACGGTCGGCGCGGCGCACCGTCACGTCGAGCACCATGGTCTGGCGCCCCAGGTGAGCCGGGGTCGCCGTGGCGACCAGTCGAATGCCTTCGGTGGCTCGTCCGATCAGGTTGCAGTTCAGCTCCAGGGTGGTGAACCGGCCCTCCGGCAGCGCCGCGTACGAGGCCCAGCCGGCGGTGGCGTCGGCAAGCGCGACGATCGCTCCGCCTTGCACATTGCCCCGCTGGTTGAGGTGCATCGGCTGCACTTGCATTTCCGCGCGGGCGGCGCCCCGGCCCACATGGGTGAGCTGCATCCCGAACAGGTCCAGCAGGCAGCCGGGAGTCAGCGACTCGGCGCCGGGCGGCACGGGGATCAGCTCGCCGACGGGCAGATCCGCGACCAGTTGGTGAAGCACGTTCGACGAATTCGAGGCTGCTGCCATCTGTGACTGTCCCTCCCGGTTGGTCGGGGCCGCTGGTCCACGTGGCTGACAGCGGCGCCGCCAGCAACTCGGAGTTATTGTATGCAACAACATACTGCGGTGTGCGATGTCGCCCGGTGACCATATTCACGCCATCGGAGTCACAGCGGGACGTCGAGCAGGAACGCGAACAACCCGTACAGGAAGAGCCAGCCGCCGAGGGTGACCGCGATCGACAGCCGCCAGCTTTCCCGAGCCAGCACCACCAGGAAGAACAGCAGCCCGACCGGGATCGAAATCGCGAAGCCGACCAGCGCGCTGAGCACCACGAAACCCACCGACCAGAGTCCGAACGCCGCCTGCCTGAGGAGCAACGTTCGACCGGTCGCACTGGGCGTTCCGTCGGGCTGCCCGCCCGGCTGGGGTGCGGCTGATCCAGCCGGCGTTCGGCGAGTGCGCCATCCGGTCATCAGGTCACGCGCCAACTGCCAGGCCAACCCCACCACCACCGGGACCCCGATCAGCAGCGGCATGGTGGCGGCCTCAGTCTCGATCGCCGACGCCTGCCACACGATCACCACGGCGAAGCTCAGCAGCAGCCCACCGAAGATCAACCTCCCCGGCTGCCACCCGTCATGCGGGATCCCACCGGACTCACCCGACGCGTCGGGCGCCTCCGCAGCAGGAGGGGCGGTCTCGGCAGGCGGGGCGGTCTCTGTGGCTGTCGTCGCCGGGCCGCCGACGTCCGAAGTCGACCTTAAGGCGGGGCTTGAGTCCGGCCCGGCGGTCGGTGGCGTGCTGCTGACGCTCGCAGTCGCGCGGTCGCGGGTCCGCTGCCGCACCCGCTGCACGATCGCGTACGCCAGCACGATCGCGCACAACGCCATCAGCACCCCGGATATCGGCCGGGTCAGCGTCACCCAGGCGCTGCCGAACGCCTTCACGGTCTGGTAGTGGGAGCGTTCCACCAGCTCACCCAGCACCAGAGCGATGATCAGCGCGACCCGCGAGAAGCCGTACCGGTGCATCGCGTAGCCGATGTAGCCGAAGACCACGGTGAGCACCACGTCCAGCATCTCCAGCTGGATCGTGTACGCGCCCACCAGCGCGGCGACCGCGATCAGCGGGGTGAACAGGCCCGGCCGCATCGTGGTCAACCTGGTGGACTGTTTGGCCACCGCCCACACCACCACGGGGGCGATGAATTTGGACGCCACCATCCCGATCACCAGCACGTACACCAGGTCCGCGTGTTTCACCATGAGCGTGGGGCCGGCCGGCACACCGTGCATGATCAGGGCGCCCAGCAGCACCGCCATCCCGACCGTGCTGGGGATTCCGAACGCGACGGTCGGCAGCAGGGAGCCGCCCTCCTTCGCGTCGTTCGCCGACTCGGCCGCGATCACGCCTTCGACGGCGCCACGGCCGAACCGCTCGGGATGCCGCGAGCTCTGCTTCGCGTGCGAGTACGCCAGAAAGCCCGACACGGCGCCGCCGACGCCGGGAATGATGCCGATCACCGTGCCGATGACCGAGCTCCGGATCAGCAGGAACCAGTGCCGGAAGGCGGCGCCCACGCCCTGCCAGAACGTGACCAGCTCGGCGTCCTGGCTGATGTCGCTCCGGGACGAGACGGCGCCAGGCGCCGGGACGGTCTCAGTGACCGGACTGGCCGGGCCCGCCGCTGACGCGGTTGTCGCGGCGCCACCAGACTGCGGGCTCGCCGGCTGGTCCGAGCGCCCAGAACCAGCCGATTCACCGGTACCGGCCGATTGACCAGGAGCACCTGATTTTCCGGAGCCTTTCGCGTCCGAGGCGATGCTGAGGCCAGCACCGAACAGCGCCAGCACCTCAGCCCCGGCGAAGAGGCCCATCAGCACCGGCACGATGTTCACGCCGTCCCACAGGTACACCTGATCGAACGTGAACCTCGGGCCGCCCGTGATCGGGTCCAGCCCGATGAACGCGAGCAGGAATCCGACCCCACCGGCGACCAGGCCCTTGAAGGTGTTCCGTTCGGTCATCACCGCGATCACGGTCAGGCCCAGCAGGGCCATCGCGAAGAAATCCGGGTACGAGAACGCCAACACGAACTGCTTCGCGGGCGGGATCAACGCCAGCAGCACCAGCGTCCCGAACAGGCCTCCGAGCACCGAAGCGGCGGTCGCGGCCCCGATCGCGGCCCCGGCCCGCCCCTGTTTCGTCATGGGGTAGCCGTCGAACGTGGTGGCGGCGTTCTCCGGGTTGCCGGGGGTGTTCACCAGGATCGAGGTGAGCATCCCGCCGAACCCGGAGGGGCTGTACGCCCCGATCAGGAACAGCACCGCGACCTCGGGTTCCATGGTGAAGCTCGCCGGGATCAGCAGGGCCAACGCCACCGAGCCGGCCATCCCGGGGAGCAACCCGATCAGCATCCCGAACAGCACACCCACGAAGATCCACAGTGGGTTGGGCCATTCCAGGAGCACACCCAGCGCGCCGAGAAGGCCGTCGATCACGAGTGGAACCTCCAGTCCTGCAAGCTAAGGCCGGTTGCCAGACACCTGCTGACGCCGGCCATCGGCCGCGATACGGCGGCCGATGCCGGCGCCTGGCAGGTGAACGCTCAGCCAGAGATCTCTTTCTGGAGGGTCTTCTGGTACTTCTTGAAGGCGGCCAGAGTGGTGCTGACCTGCTCTGTCGCCTGCGCGCCAGTTTCCGGCACGATCTGCAGGTCGGCCTGCTTCGCCTTGGCCTTGAAGTCAGGGTCGGCCAAGGTCTTCGAGAGCGCGCTGGAGAGCTTCTTCTCCACACACCCCGGCAGCTTCGGCGGCCCGGCGAGGACCCGGTGCTGCTCCAGCACCTTGGCCAGCTCCGGGTGGCCGGTCTCGTCCGCGGTCGGGGTGTCCTTGAGGTGCTCGTACCCGAGCGTGTCTGGGGTGATCTTGTCTTTGCCCAGGTACAGGACAGGCTTGAGCTCACCGGCCTCCAGGAACTCGAGGATGCTGCTCAACGAGATCACGGTGGCGTCCGAGTCGCCACGGCGCACCGCCAGCGCCACCTCGGAGGTGCCCTCGTGCAGGATGTACTCGGCGTCGATCCCGTACGCGGCGTAGGTGATGGTCTCGATCGGGGAGATGTCCTGCCCGGCGTGCTTGATCGGACGTTTGGTCAGGTCCTCAAACGTCGTGATATCGGAGTCGGCGGCGACCGCGAACACCTGTGGGTCGGCCGTCGCCTGGCCCAGGTAGGTGAGATCTCGAAGATCAAAATCTCCGCTGGTACGCCCGAGCACCTGGTTCACCGCGATGTAGCCCGGCTCCGTGAAGAGCACGGTGGTTCCGTCGGGCGGCGCCGCGTGAAGCTCGTTCACCGCGCGCATCCCGCCACCGCCGGGGACGTTCTCGACCTGCATGTCGATGTCGCCGCCCAGGTGCTTGACCAGGAACGGCTCCATCAGCCGGGCCCAGACGTCGAAGCCGCCACCGGGCGAGTACGGCACCACCAGCCGCATGTCCTTCGACGGGTACTTCGAGCACACCTCGCTGCCGGACCCGCCGGTCAACCCGCCGCCGGCCGGGCCACAGGCGGCCAGCGTCAACGGCAACAGCATGATTGACCCGACCATCGCGGCACTCTGCCGCGCCCCCGTGATCGCTTTCCAGAAAGTCATGTCGCTCTCCTCAGATCAGGGCGCAGGAGCGTGCATCCGTACGCACGGGCAGCGCGGAAGAGTCGCTGTACACAACTGCATGCTTGAGCATGCAGTTGTGCCCTGTCAAGACCTGGGAATACGAAGCGACGCCCGCTGCTGAGGGCCCTCACTGACTTGGTGGGTTGACGTGCTGTCGACACGCCGGACACCACGGCGTGTCGACGACACCGCAACCCACCAAGTCGGGCGGGGGAGGGCCGGAGCGGCGCCGGGAGTGCTCACGCCTGCCGGCGGTCGATCTCCTCGATCAGCTGCGGAACCACCGCGAACAGGTCGCCCACCACGCCGAAATCGGCGAGCTCGAACATCGGCGCCTCGGAGTCGGTGTTGATCGCGACAATCGTCTTCGAGGTCTGCATTCCGGCCCGGTGCTGAATCGCCCCGGAGATCCCGACCGCGAAATAGAGCTGCGGCGAGACGCTCTTGCCTGTCTGGCCCACCTGGTACGAGTGCGGACGCCACCCCGCGTCCACCGCCGCGCGGGAGGCGCCTACCGCGGCCCCCAGCCGATCGGCCAGGCGCTCCAGCAGCTCGAAGTTCTCCCCCGAGCCGAGACCGCGCCCGCCGGACACCACCACCGACGCCTCCGACAACCCGGGACGGCCAGAGTCGGGCCGCCGCTGCCGATCCACCACCCGGGACTCGTGGGAGAGATCGCCGAAGTCAACGTGCACATGGCGCACTTCAAGCTGGTGAGCTGGCTCAGGATCGGGCTCGGGCGTCACCTGGTTCGGGGTGACCGTGATCAGCGGGACCCCCCGCGCCACCCGGGCCGTCACCTCGTACGTGTCCGCGAACACGGCCTTGGTCACCACCGGCCCGCCCTGCCCCGGTCGCACGTCCGCGGCGTCCGTGATCACGCCGGATCCGAGCCGGACCGCGGCGCGGGCCAGCGTTTCGGCGGCTTCCACTGTGGAGGCCGCGAGCACCGCGACCGGGTTCACCTGCTCGACGATCTGGACCAACGCGTACGCCGGCGCCCCGCCGACGTGGCTGTCAAGCTCGTCGGCTTCCACCACGTGGACCGCCCGCGCCCCGTACGACACGAGCATGTCTTTTGCCTGCTCCACACCGGAGCCCAGGAACACCACAGCCGGCTCGCCGAGGCGACGAGCGAGTGTCAACAGTTCCGTGGTCGACTTGGAGACCTCGCCGTCAGCATGGTCCGCCAACACCAGAACCTGATTCACACCACACCTCCG
>JBOGDL010000323.1:0-7430 GCA_050701815.1 Micromonosporaceae bacterium
GGGACGCGGGCTTCAGCGTCCGAGTCGTTGAACGCCCGGCGGACCAAGGCGAGCAACCCAACACAGTGGCCTCCCAGACCCCCGGCCCTGAGGAGAACGCACCCACCAGCTCCACTGTCAAGATCACGGTGGTGGTGCCTCCCGACGAGCCGACCACCTCGCCGTCTCCCTCGCCGTCTGACTCTGGTCTCTTTCCGAATGCCGGACACAGAGGCACCCGGCTAGGAGGCTGACCGACTCAGCCGTACGCAGTGGCGGCAGGGGCTCCGTCGGCGTGGGCGGGGCGCGAAGGCCCCCGCCGCGACCCGACGTTCAGACTGAGGCGGTCGCCGCTGGGCCGTCCAGCGCGGCCACCTGCGGCACGCTGAGCCGGCGCTGCTCCACCTCCGCCACCAACGCGGGTGCTCGCTGCAGCGACTCGGGGCGTCCACATGCCGCGAGCCAGTTCGCCAGCATCTGATGGCCTCCGTACGTGAGCACCGACTCCGGGTGGAACTGCACGCCTTCCAGCGCAAGCTCCTTATGGCGCATCGCCATCACCACCCCGGACTCGGTCTGCCCAGTGATCTCAAGTTCGTCGGGCAGGGTCTCAGCTCGTACGGCGAGCGAGTGGTACCGGGTTGCGGTGAACGGGTCGGGCATCCCCGCGAGCACGCCGACACCTTGGTGATGCACTTGGCTGGTCTTGCCGTGCAACAGCTCGGGCGCCCGATCGACTATCCCCCCGTACGCCACGCCGATCGCTTGGTGGCCCAGGCAGACCCCGAAGATGGGCAGCGCTCCGGCGTACCGCTTGATCAAAGGCACGCACACCCCGGCCCGCTCCGGCGCCCCCGGCCCCGGCGAGAGCAGCACGCCGCACACCCCCAGCTCGGGCACCTCATCGAGCGCGAGCTCATCGTTGCGACGCACCATGCATTCGGCGCCCAGCTGCCCCAGGTACTGCACCAGGTTGAACACGAATGAGTCGTAGTTGTCCACCACCAGCACGCGCGGTGGCGCGGTTTCGCGCATCGGGGCAGCTCCTCCGTTCACGGGGTGGCTTTCCAGCCTATTCAGCCGGTGGGGCTGCGGTCACCATCGGGGCGCTCGCCGCCATCGCCTGAGGGGCCCGGTTGGTTGGGACCCTCCAGTTGCACATCGTCGAACGGCAGGATCGGCTCAGCCGCCGGGAAAACGTGGAACCACAGCAGCCACACCGCCACGGCGAGCAGGAGCAACGACCCAATGATCTTGCCCGGTGTGCCAAACGGAAGGATGCGCCAAATCCAGCCGTACATGGTCACTTTCCGATGTTCTTGATCTGCGGCGGGCTGCCCTCTGACTTCGGCAAGGGGTCTTGCTTGAGTTCAGCGTGCACAAACAGTCGTTCGTAGTTGTCCCACTGAGGGTTACAGGTCATCAGTGTCAGTATCCGCTTCGTCGGCTTAGCGCCCGCTTTGCCAGGTACCGGCGCCACCCTGTCGACTGCCGACGGCGATGTGATCTTGAGTTGGGTGACCGTGTACGTGTACCAGTTCTTGTCGTCTTCCAAATAGATCTGGTCGCCCGGCTTCATCAGGTGCAGATCCCAGAAAATCTTGCGCATCCGGTGCCCCGCGACTGAGAAGTTGCCGACCTTCCCAGGCATGGCTGTCTCCGGGAAATGGCCCGGCCCGAGCTTGATGTCCGCCGGGTCCACACCTTCCACCACGACCCATTTCAAGTCCAGCCTGGGTAGGTACAGCCGCGCGATCGCATCACCGGGAAGCGGCTTGTTGTGGGGCTTGTCCCAGGCGTCTTTGAGCTTGTCATCGAGTTCGCTCTGGGCGGCGTTGACCTGGGCGGCCTTGCCGTAAACCTCGTACCCCGCGAACAGCAGGACCACCAAGCCAAAGGTGATCAGCAGCTCTCCGAACCCGCGGACCCCGGTCCGGACCATCCCCATCGGGTCCTGCTTGCGACGCCGGTCCTGCTCATCACGCTCATCCCAGTCGTCGTACGGGTCGTATTCGTCCTCGTGGTACCGGCGCCGACGGCGGGGCCGATCATCTTGATCATCGTCGTGGTAGCCATCGCTGGCGTCGTACGCGTCCCAGCGATCTTCCCGATGATCCTGTGGCAGGTAGTCGTCGCTGCCGTAGCCGTGCTGGTCATGGTGCGCGTGACGACGATCGTCCCGGCCACGATCACTGGGGTCGTAGTGGCCGCCCTGCTCAGAGGTTTCCAGCCAGTAGTCCTCATCGTCGTCGCGGTGACGCCTACCACCCTGGCTAGCTTCCTCGGCACGCCTGGCGCCACGTCGATGCGGGCGCTGTCTGAGCTCTTCTAGCCAATCGTCCTCGTCATCGCCGCTCGGGTCGGCCCCCATGGCACGGGGGGGCTCGTCGTACCAGTCCTCGCGCTGTTCAGCCCGACGGCGGCCAGGACGCGGCCCGTCCCGCTCGACGCCCCGACCGTACGTGTGGGAATCGTCATACCCGTAGTCTCGATGGTCGGCTTGGGGGTAGGACTCGTGGCCGGCGCGCTCCTCAGCGCGCCGTCGCCCAGCTCGGCCCACCGGGCGGCCGCCGTCGGCCCAGGGATCCGCGTAACGACCAGCGCCTTCGTTGACCCCGTAGTCACCGTGCTCTTGAGCCCCGTGACGGGAATGTCGGCCACCGGCAGAAGCTGGCGGCTCTGAATGGGGGCTGGAACCGTACACATTGGAGGCACTGTGCCCGCTCGCTGCGCCATACACGTTGCCCTGACCCCGGGACGAACGAGAAGCGCGCGAACCCGGGGCGGGATGCGGCGCTTCATACTCAGCGTGGTCATCCTGCGCGGCATGACGTGCGTGACGCCCAGCCCCCTCATGCTGGGCCCCGTCATCGTCGTCCGAGTACGAGCGGTGCGACCGGTAGACAGCCATAGCCGGCCGTTACCGTCTGGCCCGAGCGTGCGAAAGACCCTCAGCGCGGTCAAACGCCGGCACCTTCACGTCCTCCTTCACCGACACGTCGTAACCAAGCCCAAAGTCCTCAGCGGCGGCGCGATACAGGCCAACTCCCTCCGACGCGTCCAGGGCCCGAGTCATCCGCTGCGAGTCGCCAATCGCCACGATCTCGAACGGCGGAGAATACACCTGACCGTGCAGCAACAGCGTGTTCCCCACGCACAGTACCGCGCTGGTCGAAATCACCCGGACTCCCATGATCGACATCGCCTCCGCGCCACCAGCCCACAACGCGTTGACCACTGCCTGCACATCCTGTTGGTGCACCACCAGATCGTCCGCGGTGGCGCCCCGAGGTGGATTGCCACTGGTTCTGGTCGGGGCATCATCGAGACTGACTGATAGTCCAGGTCCATGCAACGCTGTGAGCCCCGCCGCCTCACGGGCTGAACGTGCCCGGGACTGCTCACCGCGGATTCGGCCATCCGACTTGGCCAGGCGGTTAGTGTCAGATTCCACACCGGCGCGAAGCCGGGCCTGCCGGTCGGAGAGCGCCGCGACCTCATCTTTGCGGTCGGTGATCAGTTCCCGAAGCTCCACCCTGCGATCACTGCGCAGTTCGGTGCCCCGGGCCGTCTCTGCGGACGTCACGAAGAGCACCCCGGCCGCGAAAAGCACCACTGGCACCACGTACGACCAGCCTCTGGCGCGGTCGAGGCGACGGCGCGGCAGCGCCCGGCCGAGGGCTCTACGGAGGGCCGTCCCCCAGGAGACCGGGTCACTTCGGGTACCCTCGAAATCTCTTGTCGTGCGTTCCGGTGTGTGGTCCGCCACGCCCCCTCCTTGAACCGCGCGCCGACTTGACTACGCTAGCTGGCGAAGTCCCCTTCAGGAGAGCGACCCGTGCCTAAGTCCCGCGTCCGTAAGAAGAAGGTTTACACGCCGCCGACCGAGCTTCGGCCGAGCCCCACTGCGGCTGCCTCAAAGAAGCCGAGCCCAACATGGGTCCCGGTGCTCGCCGTCACGTTGATAACGGTGGGCATCCTGTGGTTGGTTGCGTTTTACCTTTCCAACGGATTTTTCGACATGCCCGAAGCGCTTGGCGGTGGAGCCGA
This sequence comes from Micromonosporaceae bacterium, assembly GCA_050701815.1. Classification (GTDB taxonomy): domain Bacteria; phylum Actinomycetota; class Actinomycetes; order Mycobacteriales; family Micromonosporaceae; genus WHSM01. The sequence continues at coordinate 4,030 of JBOGDL010000323.1, forward strand.
CGGCCTGCTCGCGGGCCTGGGCTACTGGAACCTCGGAATTGGTTTCGGCGCGCTCGTGGCAAGCCTGCTGGTGCTTTCCCGCTGGCGGTAGTGCGCCCACGCGTGGAAGGTTGACCACGTGACCAACGAGTTACCCCGTGGGCCTCGCCCCGCCACGCCTGAACCATCTGCGAGGGTGGCGCGTTCTGATCCACCGCATGAGCACGGTGATGCTGGACCCCACGACGACGCCGGGCAGCCTAGCCAATCCACGGAGCTGAGCTGGCGTGTGCCGAATGGCATGATCGCGATCAAGATCGTGGGTCTGGTCGGGTTCATTCTCGGCGCGGTGCTCTTGGCTCGCGACCCCGCCGGTGTGGCGATCACGGCAGCGGCAGTGCTTGTGGTTGGTGCATACCTGCTTCGCGATCTCCTCGCCCCGGTGCGGCTGGCCGCAGATCCCAGCGGGGTGACCGCGGTGACAGGCTTCGCTGGCAGGCGCCACATCCCATGGCGCGACGTGGAGCGGATCCGAATTGACGAGCGTCGCCGACTCGGCGCTCGCTCGGCGCTATTGGAGATCGACACCGGGTCGTCGATCTATCTCTTCGGCACGTCCGACCTGGGAGCCAGCCCTGAAGAGGTGGCGGACGCGCTACGCAGGTTCCGCACCGGTCGCTAGCTGCTTGCCAAGCTTGCCCCTGCCAGCGGGGCAGCCGCTCGCCGGGGCCAACCATTTACCGGGCGAGGCCAGGCCCTGCCGGCGGGCGAGCCGCTCACCGAGCTAACCGGTGCCGGGTCAGCTTAATGCGACGCTAGCCGCGCAGCGCGGCGACGGCGGTCGAGGTGCTGCCGCTCATCAGCATCTCGGTATGACTGATCGCCAAGATCACCAACACCACGAGCACCGCGGCCACAGTCGCCACCTGCACCAGCGTGCGGTGCTTTTTCGGCGCGTACGCAATCCCGAAGGCAAGCACCCCGCCGGTGACCAGACCGCCGATGTGGCCGGTGAGGCTGATGTTCGGGACAAAGAACCCCAACGACAGGTTGATCAAGATCAGTATCGCGACACCGGAATTGTCCAGGCCGAGTTTGCGGTTCACCACGAACAATGCGGCGAACAGTCCGAAGATCGCGCCTGAAGCACCCGCGGTGAACTGGTTGGGCGCCGTCAGCAGATACACCGCCACACCGCCGCCGAGCCCGGACACCAGGTAGAGCGCCAGGTACCGCAGCGGCCCCAACGCCCGCTCGAGGTAGCGGCCGAGTAGCCACAGCGCCCACATGTTCACCAGTAGGTGCAGGATGCCGAAGTGCAGGAACATCGAGGTGAACAGGCGCCAGTACTCGCCCGTGGCGACCCCGGTGGGCGCGCCGTCGGCGCCGCCGGCCAGCCCCACGATGGCGCCTTCGACGTGCAGCGGGGTGATGCCCCCGAACATCCCGCCACCCGACGCCCCCGCGATCAGCAACGTCAGCAGCGCGACCGCGGCATTGAGCCCAATCAACGCGTACGTGACATAGCCGTGCACACCGGCCTGGCTGCCGCCGAACGCGGTGCGCGCCACCCGCGTTCCCCGGCGCCCTTCAGCGACGCACTCCGGACAGTGGAAGCCCACGGCCGCTTCGCGCATGCAGTCCGGACAGATCGGTCGACCGCACCGGGTGCATTGCACGTAGGTCTCGCGATCGGGGTGGCGGTAACACACGGGCGCGCCAACCTGCCGCTCCTGTTTCATCAGCCGCCCTCCATTGCGCACGCCGCGACACCCGCCGCGGCGCTGCCGCAATCACCACGCCATTGCCGCAACCAGACCGGTCAAGCTTAGAGCGTTTTGAATCAGCCCAGCTCCCCCGCGGGCGGGTGTTTCCGGGCTTGCTGAGCGCTAGATCAGGCCGGTTGGCGCGTGATCTCGACGCGCTCGATCGCGACGTCCTGCACCGGACGGTCCATCGCCCCCGTCGGCGCGCCGGCGATGGCGTCGACCACGCCCTGGGACGCCGCGTCGCTGACCTCACCGAAAATGGTGTGGCGGCGGTTCAGGTGCGGGGTCGGGCCCACGGTGATGAAGAACTGCGAGCCGTTTGTGTTCGGACCGGAGTTCGCCATCGCGAACAGGTACGGCCGGTCGAACTGCAGCTCGGGGTGGAACTCATCCGCGAACTTGTAGCCAGGGCCGCCACGGCCATCGCCCTGCGGGTCGCCGCCCTGGATCATGAAGCCCGCGATCACACGATGGAAGATCGTGCCGTCGTACAGCGGGCCCTTGCCCTGCTCCCCGGTCGCCGGGTCGGTCCATTCTCGGCTGCCGTCCGCGAGCTCCACGAAGTTTTTCACCGTCTTGGGCGCGTGGTGCTCAAACAGTCGCAGCCGGATCGGCCCCGCGGTGGTGTGCAGCGTTGCGTACAGGTCCTCAGCCAATGGTCCTCCTCGTTCGATCTTCGTTGAGCAGTTTTCATCCTGCCACGTACGCAGACCTCCGTTCGGCGCCTCCCCACCATGCACGCCGGTGCTCACGCGGCGCGCATCTGATGTCGCGATGGGGCGCCGTCAGGCCCCAGCTCGCAATGCGGCCGGCACGCCCTCCCACCCGCCGCGCGGCCGCGCCTGACGGTCAGCCACGAGGACCCGCGCGCCAGCCCGGAACCCGCAGTTTGGCCCTCTCAGTTCGCTCGGCACGCGTCAACGTTCACGGTCTGCGCCGTTGCCGGGCGTTTCGCCAATACGGGTACCCGGGAAGGAGAAGAGAGAGATAAGGGACCCGAGGAGGTGGCAGCTGTGTTGCGACGTGCCAAGAAGATGAGCCAGACCCAGCACATCGCCAAAGAGCTGAACCAAGGCGTCAATCACTTCAGGTCAGCGGCCGCAATGGCGGCAGAGCAGGCCGCGGAGCGATTGGCTCCAGCAATGGAGACGGCACGAGACAAAGCGCAAGAGAAGCTCGGCCCACAAATGGTGAAGGCCCGGCACGCCGCAATGGAAGCATGGGAGACCAAGGGAAAGCCGGCCATGTCTAGCACCGCAGGTTCGGCGCGGGAGATGTCTCGGAAGGCCGCCGTCAAGGCACGTATGCCGCGGAAGGCCCGGCGCCCGGAACCCACCAAGCCACGTTGGGGACGCTGGATGGCTGGCGCCGTGGGCGTGGGTGCCGCGGTAGGCGCCGTGAGCGCGTTGATCTCGAAACGCCGTGCCGGGCAGTGGCATGAGGAACAGACGGCGCAGGCCGTGAACGGGCCGGACAATCCATCCATGACGGCCACGTCAGGGGCCGGCGGTGCGACCAGTGAGACACCGACCGGGGAAGCTGAAGTCGCGGCTTCCAGGTCGACTGGCCAACAGCGGACCACAGATTCGTCCGGCGACGCGGAGACCCGTACGGGTGAACAAGCGGAAACCGCAGCGAAGCACCAAAAATGAC
>JBOGDL010000324.1:0-5655 GCA_050701815.1 Micromonosporaceae bacterium
TGCAGCCACGGCCGCCCGTCACGCACATGCATCGACTCGAAAACGCCATCCCCTCGGAGCGTGCCCAGGTCATCAGCACGCAACACGGGGGTGGACGCGGGCACCAGCCCCTGCCCCAACACCGCAAGCACAGGATCCATCCCAGTGAGCGTAGTGGCGGGCAATTGAATGGGCGCATTTCGGCTCGATCTGGGGCGGTGGGGTCCCGACATATGATCGAACCCATGTCGGGATCGGTGCTTGCCGAGGCGTTGCGGGCCCGCGGGCTGCGGCTCACGGCGCAACGCCAGATGGTGCTGGACGCGGTCCGGACGCTGGAACACGCCACCCCGGAGCAGATCCACGCGAAGGTGCGCCGTGCCGCGGCCGGTGTGAACATCACCACCGTCTACCGCACCTTGGAGCTGCTGGAAGAACTCGGGCTGGTGACCCACACCCACCTGTCCCATGGCGCGCCGACGTACCACGCGGCGGGCGAGCGGGCCCATGTGCACCTGGTCTGCCACGAATGCGGCGCGGTCGACGAGGCCCCCCGGGAACTCCTGGAGCCGCTCGCCGTGCAGCTTGAGCGCGAGCGCGGTTTCCTTCTCGACATCGGCCACGTGGCGCTTTTCGGGATCTGCCCGCGCTGCGACGCCCAGGATCTGGCGGGCCGGGGCCGCGACGGTCAGGCGGACGGTCGTGTTGACCACATGCCGGGCCCGGATCACGACGGTCAGCCAGCAGCAGGCCACCGCCCCCACCAGGGACCGGATGAGAAACAAGGAAGGCAGAAGTGAGCAAATTGACCGCGGCGCCGGGCGCTGTGCGGATTGAGCCAGGCAGCGGCGCCAGAGACGCGGGGCTGGTCGCGCACTACGGGGACCCGATGCGGGAGCAACGCCAGCTCGACTCCGAGGCAGGCGTGGTCGACCGCGGCAATCGCGGGGTGTTGGCGGTGCCCGGTTCGGATCGGCTCAGCTGGCTGCACAACCTGACCACGCAGCATTTGACCTCGTTACAGCCGTGGCAGGGGACCCAGACCTTGGTGCTCTCGCCGCACGGGCACATCGAGCATCACGCGATGGTGACCGACGACGGAGAGACCACCTGGCTGGACACGGAGCCCGACGTCGCCCCGGAACTGCTCAAGCACCTGGAGCGGATGCGCTTCTTCTCGCAGGTCGAGCCCAGAGACGCCTCCGACGAGCTGACGGTGCTCACCCTGCTCGGGCCCCGGGCCGGCGCAGCGCTGGAGGCGTTGGGCGTCTCGTTGGGGCAACCCGATGTGCTGTCGCCACCGGAGCCCAAGTTCGCCACCGGCTCGGTGCCGGCCCGTCCCACGGCGATCTATCCCGCGGTCGCGCTGCCCGATGGGGGCATCGCCCGACGGGTTGCGGCCAACCAGGTGGACCTGCTGACGCCGAGGTCCGCGGTGGACAGTTTGGCGGAGACGTTGCGGGAGGCGGGTGTGCCGGCGTGCGGGATCTGGGCGTACGAGGCGCTGCGGGTGGCCGCCCGCACCCCGCGGCACGGCGTGGACAACGATCACCGGGCGCTGGTGCACGAGGCGGGTTGGCTGGCCACGTCCGTGCACCTGGAAAAGGGCTGCTACCGGGGCCAGGAGACGGTCGCCCGGGTGCACAACCTGGGCCGGGCGCCCCGCCGCCTGGTGCTGCTGCACCTGGACGGAGCTGTGGAGCGGGCGCCTGATCCCGGCGTGGACGTGGAGCTCGATGGCCGTCGGGTTGGCGTGCTCGGAAGCTCGGCACGCCACTTCGAGCTGGGAATGATCGCGCTGGCGACGGTGAAGCGCAACGTGCCGGACGACGCGCGCTTGACCGTGGGCGAGTCCGCTGCCGCGATAGATCCGGGGTGACAGCGGGCGACAGACCTCGGGAGGCAGCGCTGCCGGGCGGCTGACTCAGCGGGTCACGAGTAGGGCACAGTTTCACCTTAATTAGCGTGACGGCAGTGGGCTCTGTCGGGTTGCATTCAGCACTGTGGGAGCCAACTGGGGACAATGAACGCCCTCCAGTCGCCCACAACTTTCGCTGACCGTACGGAGTTCTGATGCCACGTACTTCCCCGCAGCAAGAGGCGACGGCGGGTGCAGAAGCCTATGCCGAGCCATTGTCGGCCCGAGAGTGGGGCAAGCCTCGGGCCGCTCTGATCGTGAGCACCGCCATCGGTGCCCTCGCCACTGTGCTGGCGTGGTTCAGCGACTGGCTCTGGATTCACATCCTGGTGAAGCCGATCGAGGACCACACCAGCCACGCCGGGATCGAGCGCTTCGGTCTGCTCAGCATCGGGTTCGGGGTCGGGTTGGTGCTGGTGGCCGGTTTGCTGGGGCTGGCGCTCTGGCCGTACGGGAGATTGCTGTCGCAACGGGTGCGCAACCGGCTCAGTCTGGCGGCATTGGCGGTGTGCGCGGCGCTGTTCGTCGACGCCGGGTTCCTGATCTGGAGGTTCGCCGGCGAGCAGGACCGAGCTGCGGAGAGGGTGCACCGACTGCGGGAGTCGATGGAGACGCTTCCACCGGTGGTGGGGATGTCCGCTCGGAGCCTGGGCATCTACCTGGCGGCGCTCGCGGTGTTGGCGTTCACCTTGGTGGCGGTGCAGCTGCCGCGGCCGGAGTTGAGCATCTGGATCCAGATGGGATCGGGGGTCGTGCTCAGCGTGGTGGTGATGTGCCTGCCCTGGCTGAAGGTGTGGTTCGTGGACGACACCCAACCTCGCTTGGGACTTCAATCCAGAGCCCTCTGGATGTGGTCAATCGGGACCGAGGGGGCGGCGCTGGCCATTGGGCTTGTGCTGGCGATCGTGCTGACGTTCATGTGCCTGCGTGCCCCCGGTTATGCCAGGGAGCGTTGGGCCTTGTCCGCGAGCCTGGTGGGTGGCGTGGTGTTCTTCCAGGGGTTGCTGGCGGGAACCCGGGCCCAGGTGGAAGCCATGGCTCTCGGTGAACGGGTTTCGGAGCTGATCGGGTCGTGGAGCACCGGGACGGACGTGCTGACGGCACTGGCCGGGGCCCTCTTCTGCGTGGCGGCGGTGCGTTCCTGGTGGCACGGCAGGGAGGAAGTGGTTCCTCCCAGCGCCGGCGACAAGCCGTGGCTCCCCGGAGCGCTCGCGGGGCGGCGCGACAGGTAGCTGACAAAAGCCGGCTCGGCTGAAGCGCGTCCCGCGGTCGGCGTGGCAGGATCGCAGCCATGGCACACGGCACCCTGATCACTGTGGCGCCCACCGGCGCCGAGTCCAGCAAAGTCGACGTGCCCAACCTTCCGGTGACCCTGGAAGAGCTGGTGGGGGCCGCGGAGGAGTGTGAGGCGCTCGGGGCCAGCGTGATCCACGTGCACATACGTGACGCGGCGGCGGCGCCGACACTCGACCTGGGGCGGCTGCGGGACACGGTCGCCGGGTTGCGGGGCCAGACTGGGCTGATCGTGCAGCTCTCCACCGGAGGCGCGGTCACCGACCCGGAGTCCGACCGGCTGCGGGTTCTGGACGCGGCGCCGGACATGGCCTCCTGCACCATGGGCACCGTCAACTTCGGCGACGACGTGTTCATGAACCGGTGGGAGTTCATCGTCGAGCTGCACACCCGGATGCAGGAACGTCAAGTGACGCCGGAGTACGAGATCTTCGACCTCGGCCACCTGTGGTCGCTGGCGCGGCTGCTGGATCGCCACGGCCTCCCGTACGGGGGGCACGTGCACGTGGATTTCGTGATGAACGTGCCGGGTGGGATGCCGGGCTCGGCGGAGGCGTTGGTCGCCGCCAAGCACCTTGCCCGCGAGGTGCTGCCGAGTGACGCCACGTTCTCCGCCACCGGGGTGGGGCGCTCCACGCTTCCGGTGATGCTGGCGTCGTTGGCCGCTGGCGGGCATCTTCGGGTCGGCATGGAGGACACCTTGTCGTACGCGAAGGGCCAGCCGGTGGAGAGCAACATGCAGCTGGTGGCTCGGGCCGCCGGGTTTGCGCGACTGGCGCAGCGTCCACCGCTGTCGGTGGAGGAAGCCCGGGCCATGCTCGGTCTGACCCCGGCGAGCGCCGGCCAGGCCGCAGCGAGCGCCGGTAACGGCCGGTAATCCAGCAAGCCAGTCCCTTGATCACCGCGATCTTGGGGCAGCGGCGGGGTGTCCCTTGCTGTCCGCATCTGACACGTGACGGTGTGGGTTCGAACACTGTTGTTAGCGTTTCGCTTGCAGGAGTTAGCACACGTGGTTAGTGTCGGGCTATGGCGGCGTCTCGGGACCTCGGTGAGTTCATTCGCGAGCTCCGCAACAACGCGCGGATCTCGCTGCGGCAGCTCGCCCAGCAGACGGGGGTCAGCAACCCCTACCTGAGTCAGATTGAGCGCGGGCTTCGGAAGCCGAGCGCCGAGGTGTTGCAGCAGATCGCGAACGCGCTGCGGGTCTCCACGCCGCTGATGTACCTGCGCGCCGGGCTGCTCGCGGAGCGAGAAGGCCAGGGGGTGCTGGCGGCGATCGCCGCGGATCCGGATCTCAGCGACCGGCACAAGAAGACGCTGGTGGAGATCTACGAGGCGTTTCGCCGGGAGAACGCGCGGACTCGCGGCGAGGCTGTCGCAGATCCGGCGGAAGCGCCGGTCGCTTCAGAGGCGCCGGCGAGCCCGTCCGACAAGACGGCTGGCCCGTCCGATGAGCCGGCTGGTCAGCCGGATGAGGCTCAGGCCGAGGCGGCGCCCGTCAAGCCGTCGCGGGTGGTCTCGAAAAAGGCCGCTCGGAGAACCGCGTCGGTGAAGGCGGGGCGCACCGCGATGCGCGCCGGCTCCGGGTCTGATCGGAACGATCACAAGGTTCCATCGCGTGGAAGCGCGTCCACAGAGTCCGCCGGGTTGGCGGAGCGGGAAGACATGTCATGAGCGTGAGGCATCAGGGCGGACCTCGTGCTTGACAACACGTACTGACAAAAAAGGAGGGTAACTGTGGCTACACAAAGCGCCAAACAGCACACCAAGCCGGTGTACGCGGCTGCCGCCGTCGGCGACATGGCCGTGGAGCAGATCAAGAAGCTGCCGGAGACCGCCACCAAGCTGCGGAGCCGGATGGAGCACGAGTTCGACGACCTGCAGGGCAGGATCAAGAACCTCGATGTGGACCAGATGCGCGGCTGGGTGATGACCGAGCTGGACGCGCTCGCTGACCGAGTCAAGGGCGGCGTGGACCAGTGGCGCGGAAAGGCGCGCACCAGCGGCGCCAAGCGGACGTCCGGGATGCGCGGCGACCTTGACAAGTTCCGGGCCACCGCGCAGGACACCGCTTCCGATCTCGCCGGCACCGCGCGCAAGCAGTTCATGGCGGCGACCAAGCAGGCCGCCGACGTGTACGAGGGCCTCGCCGCGCGTGGCGAGAAGGTGCTGGGCAACGGCAAGGCCACGGTGAGGTCCGTGCAGACCGCGCCGTCCAAGTCGGGCGGCACATCCGCTCGGTCGACAGGCGGTTCCACGAGGTCGACGACGACAAGGTCGACGGGGACCAGGTCGACGAGCAGCACCCGGTCGACGAGCACATCCGCCCGGTCTGCTGGCGGGTCGACCCGGTCGACGGGCGCCTCTGCCCGATCGACGAAGCCGCGGGCGGCCAAGGCCACGAAGCGGACCACCCGATAACAGACAGGTTGGCGTGCGCCCCTGCCAAGCTGGCAGGGGCGCAC
>JBOGDL010000325.1:0-12828 GCA_050701815.1 Micromonosporaceae bacterium
GCGGTGTGCGGATCCTGACGCCCGACGTCCTCGGACATAACCGCTTTCTACCGTGATCACCTGGTGCGCGGAAGGGCAATCGGTCACATTGGGTCGCTCGGGACGCGAGCACGGGCGCGCAGCGCGGCCACAGCCGCGAACACCCCCGCGGCCACGGTGATCACCGTGAGCGCCGCATAGACGTCGTGCCGGAGGCCGCCCGGGGCCCATCGGTCCACGGTGAAGAACTGCGGCACAGCCAGCACCTGGCTCAGCATCCAGCCGGCCCCCAGCCACACTGCTGCGGCGGGCCAGGCCACCCGGATCCGTCGCGGACGCCGCCGCGCCAACAGCACGACTCCGGTCACGGCAAGCAGCACCAGCAGGCCATACGTCACGTCAGTGGCCCGCTCCATCTGACTCGGCGGCTCGACACGCCCCAGCGTGAGGTTCAACGCCCAACCGAGATACGCCAGCGACACTGGGCCGGCGGTCACCGCCGCGATCCACCCCGCCGCGCCGAGGGGCCTGCCCGCGCGATCGCCCAGGCGCCCCGCAATCAGATGACCCCAGCGAGCCCTCAGGTACCCGAACGCCGCCACCCCCAGCCCCACCCCGATCGCGGCGAACCCCGAGTACACGACCGCGTAAACCCAGCCCGCCAGTTGTGGCCCGGCGGCTGGAGAGCTGGTGTCCACTGGATACCCGGCGGCTTCCAGCACAGCGACGGTGGGCAGCAACACCACGACCGGCGCCAGCATGCCCGTGGCCAGCCACACCGGGGGAACGATCAGCCATGCCGGCAGACGCATCCCCCATCCCGACCCCAGGGCCGCCGCCGCGCCGATAGCGGCGAAACCAAGCATCCCGGTGGCCAGGTTGACGAGCCGCCACTCGGCTGAGGTGACCGAACCCAGGGTGCTGACGCCGACCATTCCCCCCAACGCCCAGATCGCTTTCAGCGCCAGGTAGACGCATGCGCCGACCACTGTGATCACGGCGCCAGCCCGCTGCGCCGTGCCCGGTTGACCTCTGCTCATGCCGGCAGCGTGCCATCCGCCGGCAACGCGACCTGTCCGCTGCCTCGGCGGCGGTCACCGGGCCAGCTCCGCCCGTACCCCCAGCAGCCGCACCGGGCCGCGCCGGGTGAACCGGTCCAGGGCCGCCAGGGCGGCCTGCTCGATCAGCGTCGTTTCCATGCTCGGCGCCGGCAATGAGCGGCTGTGAGTGCTGGTGAGGAACGGGGCGTGCCGGACCTTGACCACCACCCGTACGGCAGGTCGCCGCTCCGCGGCCACATCGTGAGCCACCAGCCGCGCCAACCTCAGGATTTCGTCCCGGACCCGGTCCCAGTCGTCGATGTCACGTTGGTACGTGACCTCGTGGCCCCGGGAGCGCGCCCGGTGCGGGAGTCCGGACACCGCAGCGGAGCCCTCGCCGCGAGCCACCTGGACCAGTCGAGGGCCGATTGTCGGGCCGAGCCCGGCAGCGAGCAGCTCCGGGTCGGCGTCCGCCAGCTCACGTACGGTGGTCAGGCCCAAAGCGGCGAGCCGTTTCGCGGTCTTCGGCCCGATCCCCCACAGCGCGTCGGCAGGCCGCTCGCCCAGCACCGGGAACCAGTTCGCCTCAGTCAACCGAAACACGCCACCGGGCTTCCCGAAGCCGGTGGCCAGCTTCGCCTGCAGCTTGTTGCACCCGATGCCGACGGTGCAGTCGAGGTCGGCGGCATGTCGCACCAGCCGGCGGATGCTCTGGGCCGCCGTCTCCGGGTCATCGCTGTCCACGGCGAGGAAGGCCTCGTCCCAGCCCAGCACCTCCACTGCCGCAGCGCCGCGGAACCCCCGGAGCGCCGCCATCACGGCGGTCGAGGCCGCCTCGTACGCTTCCCGGTCCACCGGCAGGAACACCGCGTCGGGGCAGCGGCGGGCCGCGGTGCGCAGCGGCAGACCGGAGTGCACCCCGTACCTGCGCGCCTCGTACGAGGCGGTGCTGACCACCCCGCGCCGGCTCGGGTCGCCGTCGCCGCCGACGACCACGGGAAGGCCCCGCAGCTCCGGACGCCGGAGCACCTCGACCGCCGCGATGAACTGATCGAGGTCGACGTGAAGCACCCACCGGGCCACGCTTCATTGTCACTCGGGGTGACCGGCCTCGAGACTTCTCGGCCCACGTGGAACCACAACCGGGCAGGACGACTTGCGACAATGTCAACGCCCCTCGCGACACCCCGGCGGCGCCGTGATCAGGAGGAAGCCGATGACCGGACTGAGTCAGGCGCCACGACCGACCTCCGTGGCGCCCCTTCGCCCTCCGATGCTGCGCCCGGGCGACAAGGTGCGTCTGATCTCTCCCGCCAGCGCGCCGAAACCGGAAGCTCTGGCCCGGGGCGTGCGACTGCTGCGGGAATGGGGCCTGGAAGTCGAGTACGCCCCGCACGCCCTGGACAAGCACGGTTACCTGGCCGCGCCGGACTCGCAGCGGCTGGCCGACCTCAATCAGGCGCTGGCGGATCCCTCGGTCCGCGCGGTGATCTGCACCCGCGGCGGGTACGGCACGCAGCGCATCCTGGACGGGATCGACCCGGAACCGGTGCGCCAAGACCCCAAGCTGGTGACTGGTTTCAGCGACATCACGGCGCTGCAGATGTGGCTCTGGCAAGCAACTGGCCTGGCCAGCCTGCACGCGCCCATCGCGGCGTGGAGTGACACCCGAAACGGCCCCGCCTCGATCGAGTCACTGCGCTCCGCGGCGATGAGCGCCGAGCCAATCGTGGTACGGCGCGAGCTGTCCGAGCCGACCTCGGAGCTGGTGACACCGGGGCGCGCCTCCGGCGCCCTGCTGGGGGGGAACGTCAGCCTGCTCGCGCAGGGCGTCGGCACCAGCGATCTGGGGGATCTGTCGGGCGCGATCCTGTTCCTCGAGGACGTGGGCGAGGAGCCGTACCGGCTGGATCGGATGCTCACCCAACTGCGACGTTGCGGGGTGCTCACCAACGTGGCCGGCATCGCGCTGGGCCAGTTCACCGACTGCATCGGGGCGCCGGACACCTGGAGTGTGGTCGAGATGCTCCGCGACCGGCTGTGCGATCTCGGGGTCCCGGTTCTCGGCGGGCTGCCCGTCGGCCACGGCCCAGCTCAGCGAACCATCCCCTTGGGGGTGCCTGCGGTCCTCGACGCTGACGCCGGAACCCTCACCGCCGAACCCGCGGTACACGCCTAGGGTCGATCACAGCTCTGCGGCGATGACCTTCGCCAGCGCGCGGAAAGCCTGGCCCCGGTGGGAGATCTGGTCCTTACGCTCGGGCGACAACTCGGCCGTGGTCAACGTCTCGCCAGCGGGCACGAAGATCGGGTCGTAGCCGAAACCGTGCTCCCCGCGCGGCGCCCGGACCAGGACGCCGTCCACCCGCCCTTCCACCACGTGCTCCCCGGTGTCCGGGGCCACCAGAGCGGCGGCGCACACGAACCCGGCGGCCAGGTGCTCATCGGGCACGTCGCCGAGTTGGTTCAGCAGCAGCCGCAGGTTGGCGTCGTCGTCCCCGTGCCGCCCCGACCACCGGGCGCTGAACACCCCGGGCATCCCGTTGAGCGCCTCGACTGCCAGCCCGGAATCGTCCGCGACCGTCGCGAGGCCGGTCTGCCTGGCGCCTTCCCGGGCCTTGTCGAGCGCGTTCTCCGCGAAGGTGAGCCCGGTTTCGGGCAGCTCCTGGTACGCCGGCACGTCGTCCAGCCCCACCAGCTCGATCGTCTGCTGGCCGAGCGCCGCGTCCAGGATCCGCCGCAGCTCGACCAGCTTGCCCCGATTCCGGCTCGCCAGCAGCAACCTCCGCCGCGGCGGCGCGCTCGCACCGCTGGTCCCGGCGCCGGAAGTCACTCCGCTCCAGCCAACGGCTCAGCCAGCGCATGCGCCTGTCGCTCAGTCAGCTCGGCGCACCCGGCAACGGCAAGGTCGAGCATCGCGTTCAACGCGGACCGGTTGAACACGCCCGACTCGCCGGTGCCCTGCACTTCCACGAACTCGCCGCTGTCGGTGCAGACCACGTTCATGTCCACCTCAGCCGACACGTCCTCGGCGTAACAGAGGTCGAGCACGGGCGCCCCATCGACCACGCCGACGCTGATCGCGGAGACCGCACGGTGCAACGCCTTCTCAGCGGGCGCGGCGAGCATCTTCTTGGTCCCCATCCAGCGGATCGCGTCGGCCAGCGCCACGTACGCCCCGGTGATCGCCGCGGTACGGGTGCCGCCGTCGGCCTGCAGCACGTCGCAGTCGATCAGCACCGAGTTCTCGCCCAGCGCCGACATGTCCACGCAGGCCCGCAGGCTGCGCCCGATCAGCCGGGAGATCTCGTGGGTACGCCCGCCAACTTTTCCTCTGATGCTTTCCCGGTCGCCACGGGTGTTGGTGGCCCGTGGCAGCATCGCGTACTCGGCGGTGACCCACCCCTGCCCGGAACCACGTCGCCATCGGGGCACTCCGGCGGAGACGCTCGCGGTGCACAGCACCCGGGTGTCTCCGAACTCCACCAGCGTGGAGCCTTCTGGGTGCATCACCCAGCCACGGGTCAGTTTCACGGGACGAAGCGCGTCCACGGCACGGCCGTCAGCTCTGATCACGGCCGACAGCCTAGTGCGGAGGCGTCACCGGCTCGAAGTAGGCTCGGCGCCCGCCACGGGCCGGGGTCAGATCTCGTACACGGCGCCGGGTCGTACCACCTCGATCGGGCCCGCGTACGCGCCGGCGGCCTCCTCGCAGGTGCGCGCCTCGTTTCCCCACGCCTGCACCAGATGGGTCAGCAGCAGTTTGCGAGCCCCCGCCTGTGTCGCCTGCTCCCCCGCTTCCCTGCCGGTCAGGTGCAGACCCGGCGGATTGTCGCAGGTCTCCAGGTAGCTGGCTTCGCATAGGAACAGGTCCGCGCCCGAGGCGAGTTTGGCGAGCTGGTCGCACGGCGCGGTGTCCGCGGAATAGGCCAGCGTGCGTCCGGCGTGCTCCAATCTCATCCCGTACGTCTCGACCGGGTGGTTCACGCGCTCCACGGTGAGCCGGAACGGCCCGAGTTCCCGCACCCCCGAGGTGAGGGTGTGGAAGTCGTAAATGTCGTCAAGTTGCCGGACCCCGCCGTCGTAAGCGGCGGACAGCCGGGCGGCGGCGCCCTGGGGCGCGTACACCGGGATCGGGGGCAGCGGCCCGTTGGGGGCGTACCGCCGCGCCACCACGTACGAGCAGGCGTCAAGGATGTGGTCGGCGTGCAGGTGCGAAAGCGCGATCGCGTCGAGCGAGTGCATGTCTGCGTACCGCTGCAACGCGCCGAGGGAACCGGTGCCGAAGTCGATCAGCAACCTGAACCCCTCGGTCTCCACCAGGTACGCCGAGCACGGGGCGTCGGGCCCCGGGAAACTGCCTGCGCAGCCGACGACGGTGAGCTTCATCGGGCGGCTCGGGGAAGCGGTTGCGCGATCGGAGGCTCGGCGTCGCCGGGACCCGGCGCGGCGCGGCCGGTGGCGAAACCGGCTTCGGCGACCGCGTCCAGGGCCGGCCCCAGGAAGCGCCGGCCCAGCCGGGCGAAGGGCGCCGCGGCGCCGGTGGCCAGGAACTGATGCTTGGGGGGCCCGGCGGACTCGGGGCGCAACAGGTCGCGTTCGGTGAGCGTCCGGTACAGGTCGTTGGCTGTCTCTTCGGCGCTGGACACCAGGGTCACCTGCTCACCCATCACCAGACTCAACATCCCAGCGAGCAGCGGATAATGCGTGCAGCCTAGAACAAGAGTGTCCACTTCGGCCTGTTGCAATGGCTCCAGGTATCCCTGGGCGAGACCCAGCAACTGCCGCCCGGTGGTGATGCCGCGCTCCACGAAATCCACAAATGCCGGGCACGCCACGCTGGTCACCGTCACATGTGGGGCCGCGCTGAAGGCGTCCGCGTACGCGCCGCTCCCGATCGTGGAACGGGTGCCGATCACCCCGATCCGGCCGTTGCGGCTGACCGACGCGGCACGCCGGACCGCCGGGCGGATCACTTCGATCACCGGCACCTGATATCGCTCCCGGGCGTCGTGCAGACACGCCGCTGACGCGGAGTTGCAGGCGATCACCAGAGCCTTCGCGCCCTCGTCCGCCAAGCGGTCCATGGCGTTGAGCGCGAATCTGCGGACCTCGGCGATGGGTCGCGGCCCGTACGGCACATGGGCGGTGTCACCGAGATAGCGCAGCTCCTCATGGGGAAGCTGGTCGAGGATCGCCCGTACCACGGTGAGACCGCCGACGCCAGAGTCGAAGATGCCGATAGGGGCGTCCGTCACGGTGCGAAAGACTACGCCGGGTCGAGCTGCCTGCCGGTGCCCTCCGCCGCAGATGTCACGAACGCGACACCCAGCACGGGCGCAACTCTGTCGCACAGCGTGAGCAAGAGCACAATTCTCGGGCGGACCGCGAGCATTGGGGGCCCTCGTCCGATTTCACCCTCCGGAGGCGCCGTCCGGCCGGCAAACAGGTGCCGCCGCCCAGCCGGATCGGGCACCCACAGGCGCCGCCCAGCTGGACCGGGCAGAGAAATCGGCGCCGTTTGGCGTGGCTTTTGGGGACTCAACGCCGCTGCCCGGCCGCGGTACGGAAGAATCGTCATTTGTGAGCTCGCACGGTTCGATCAGGCGCGACCCCCCGGATCAGGGCTACCCCCGGGTCCACGCGCAAGGGCAGACCCCTGGGCGGCAGAGCGGCCCCGGACCTGCTGGCCAGACCGGCTACCCAACGCCGTTCTCGCGTCCGGAGGACGGCCGCGTCCTGTTTGGCAGCGCGCTGGGATCCAGACAGGCTCCGCTGCGGATCCGCTATCTCGTGGTGCTCTGCCTGTGGGCCGGCTTCCTCGGGCTCGTCGGCATCGGCGCCGGCCTGTTCGCGGTGGTCCGCATGATGGCGTTCGGCATCCCGGGCTGGTACCAGCCGGCGGTGATCGCGGTGGGCTTGTTCGGCATCGCGCTGACGATCGCCGCCTTCGTGAAATCCGACAGGCGATTTCTGCCGTGGCTGCTGATGTTCGGCAGCACGCTGGCACTTGCCGGGGCGATCGCGCTGACCGTGATCGTTTAGCGGGCTACGGCGATGGCGCTGATGGCGCTCGGGTAGCGGGTCACGCCCAGAGCTGCCCCTCCAGCTTCTCCTCCGCTTCTCCGACGCTGCCGGCGTACGCGCCCGTGGAGAGGTACTTCCAGCCGGCGTCAGCCATCACGAACGCGATGTCAGCCGACCGCCCCGCCTTGCTCGCCTCATGGGCGGCGGCCAGCGCCACATGCAGCACGGCGCCGGTGGACGGTCCAGCGAAAATGCCCTCCACCTCCACCATCTGCCGGGTGCGCAGCAAGGCGTCCCGGGTGCCGACCGAGAACCGGCGGGTCAGCACCGAGGGGTCGTACAACTCGGGCACGTAGCCCTCGTCGATGTTGCGCAGCCCGTACACCAACTCGCCGTACCGGGGTTCCGCCGCGATGATCTCGACGTCGGGGTTCTTTTCCCGCAGGTAGCGGCCGACCCCCATCAAGGTGCCGGTGGTGCCCAACCCGGCCACGAAGTGCGTCAGCGTCGGTAGGTCGCGCAGCAGCTCCGGACCGGTGGTCTCGTAGTGCGCCTGGGCGTTCGCGGCGTTGCCGTACTGGTAGAGCATCACCCAGTCCGGGTGCTCCTCAGCCAGCTTCTTGGCGACCGCCACCGCTTGGTTGGAGCCGCCTCGCGCCGGGGACGAGATGATCTCCGCGCCGTACATCCGCAACAGCTGGCGACGCTCCTCGGAGGTGTTCTCGGGCATGACACAAACCAGGCGATAACCCTGCAATTTGGCCACCATGGCCAGGGCGATCCCGGTGTTCCCGCTGGTCGGCTCCAGGATCGTCTGACCCGGGCGAAGCCGGCCGTCCGCTTCAGCGGCCCGGATCATGTGCAGCGCGGGCCGATCCTTCACGCTGCCGGTCGGGTTGCGGTCCTCCAACTTGGCCCAGATTCTCACGTCTGGCGCTGGCGAGAGCCTCGGCAGACCCACCAAAGGTGTGTCACCGCAGGCGCCCAGCAAGGAGTCGTACCTGGCCATGGCGGACCCGACTAGCTCTCGTCGACCGGCGCCCCGCCGGCCACAGCCGGCAGGATGGTGACCGAGTCGCCGTCGCTGAGCTTGGTCTCAAGGGCGCCGGTGAACCGCACGTCCTCGTCGTTGACGTACACGTTCACGAACCGGTGCAGCGCCCCGGTGTCGGTGACCAACCGGCCGCGCAGGCCAGGGTGCCGGGCGTCGAGATCGGCGAAGAGGTCGGCGAGCGTGTCGCCGGCGCCCTCAACGGCCTTCTGACCGTCCGTGTGGGACCGGAGGATGGTGGGAATGCGCACTTCGATAGCCATGATGAAGCAATCTCCTGAATCTGTTTCACGTGTCTTGGCTGGGCCGGACTTCACGCCGGCCGCGGTGGCAGGCGGTGGACAGGTGGCCGATCGGCCGGGGCGTGACTCACATGTCAGCGGAACAGTCGTACACGACGGACGTGGGTGTCTGTCCGAACATGTACGTCTGCACAGCGTGCTGATCCACGCCGGAAATCTGCACCGGCTCCTCGACTGCTTCGCCGTCGACAATCCGAAACGACCGGAACTCCACCTCGGAGCGGTCTCGCGTCGAGACCAGCACGTAATGCGCGCCAGGCTCACTGGCCAACGAGATGTCGGTGCGCGAAGGGTACGCCTCGGTGGCGGTGTGTGAGTGATAGATCACGACAGGCTCCTCATCGCGATCGTCCATCTCCCGCCACACTCGCAACTGCTCCATCGAGTCGAACCGGTAGAAGGTCGTGGAGCGCTCGGCGTTCTCCATCGGCACATGCCGGGAAGGCACATCGGAGCCCGCTTGACCAGCAACGACGCCGCAAGCCTCGTCGGGATGGTCCCGACGGGCGTGGGCGACAATCGCGTCGTAGATCGACTGGTCGAGCGTGAGCACGGATCATAGATTACCGGCCCGGCGACAGGATCGGCCAGAAGCTACGGTGAGCCCCGCCTCACTCGCTGATCGCCTCGACCAGCGACTCCTGCAGGTACGTCAGGTACCCGTACACCGAAAGCTGCATCGCCCGGGCGCCCGTGGGATCGCGCAGCGCCGCCTCGTCAAGCTCATCGCTCAGGTCGGTGTCGTCGGAGATCTGCATCCGGGCGCCCAGCGCGAGCCGGGCGTCGGTGAGCGCCCGCAACCACGCTTCGGCCTGCTCGTCATCGAGCCGGACCTCGCCGCCGCTCTCAGGCAGGGTCGCCAGCACCACACCGACCTGGTCGACCTTGCCGGCGCGCAGATCGTCCTCAGTGAGCCGGCGAAACTCCGCCGCTTCCTCCGGGGCATCCCGGTACGCGTCCGGAAACAGCCGACCGAGCACCTCGTCGCCGCCCATCGGCTCCCCAACCAGCGCGGCCATCTCCGAGAACACCCGCCGCAGCACCGAGGCCTCCGCTGTGCGCAGTCTAGCCACGTAGAAGTCGTCCTCAGCAGCAAACAGACCAGGAAACGCCATCGTCGGCTCAGCCTCTCCGGGGGCGCCGTGTCAAGGTCGCTCGATAGTGGCCCACAGGCCGTAACCGTGCAACCGAGACGCGTCGTGCTCCATCTTCTCCCGAGCCCCCGACGAGACCACGGCTCTTCCTTTGTGGTGCACGTCGAGCATCAGCTTCTCGGCCTTCCCGCGGCTGTAGCCGAACAGCTTCTGAAGCACCCAGGTGACGTACGACATCAGGTTGACCGGATCGTTCCAGACCACCGTCACCCAGCTGCTGTCGACGCCGGGCGCTTCTTTTCTCTCGGCAGTCTCCGCAGGCGCGACATTGGGCGTGGCCACACTGACCATGCTAGAAGGACGCCTCACGCGCCGCCGCCCTGGTTCAGGGCGTGTCCTGCAGATCTTGCGCGGCTCGCCAATGCGACGACGCATTCACGGCGGCTGATGTCCCGACGGTCGCGCCGCGGCGGTTGGCGCCACCGGCCGGCGTCGCGGCGGCGCTGGCCGGACGCGGTTGTGGTCGTCATTGGCCTGCGGAGGCTTCGCCCTAGGCTTGCGGAATGAACAGCACGGCGTTGCGCACCGACCATTACGAATTGACCATGCTGTCGGCGGCGCTGCGGGACGGGAGCGCGGACCGGCCCTGCGTGTTCGAAGTGTTCGCCCGCCGGCTGCCGCACGGACGCCGGTACGGGGTGGTCTGCGGCATGGGTCGGCTGATCGAGTTGATCAGCGACTTCCAGTTTCACGACACCGAGCTGGATTTCCTACGCCAGGCCGGGGCGATCGACGGACACGCCGCCGATTGGCTGGCTGACTACCGGTTCCGCGGTGACATCGACGGATATCCCGAAGGCGAGCTGTACTTTCCGGGATCCCCGATGCTCACCGTCACCGCCAGCTTCGCCGAGGCCGTGCTGCTGGAGACGCTGGTGCTCTCCGTCCTCAATCACGACTGCGCGGTCGCGTCGGGCGCCGCTCGGATGGTGACCGCCGCGCACGGCCGTCCGATCATCGAGATGGGTTCCCGGCGGGCTCATGAAGACGCCGCTGTCGCGTCCGCCCGGGCGGCGTACCTGGCCGGGTTCGCGTCCACGTCCAATCTGGAGGCGGGACGCCGCCACGGCATCCCCACGGCGGGCACCGCTTCTCACGCGTACACGATGCTGCACGACACCGAGCTGGAGGCGTTCCAGTCGCAGGTCGCCGCGTTGGGCACGGCCACCACGTTGCTGGTTGACACGTACGACATCTCGCAAGGAATCCGTAACGCGATCAAGGCCGCTGGTCCCGCGCTGCGAGCGATCCGGATCGACTCCGGCGACCTTGCCGCACTGGCCGGGCAGTCACGGCAGCTGCTGGACTCGCTGGGCGCCCGTGACACCAAGATCGTGGTCTCGGGTGACCTGGACGAGCACTCGATAGCCGCGCTGGCCGCCGAACCGGTGGACATGTACGGGGCCGGCACGGCCGTGGTCACCGGCTCCGGCGCGCCCACCGCAGAGCTGGTGTACAAGCTGGTCGAAGTGGACGGAAGGCCGGTGGTCAAACGCAGCGAGCACAAGCATGTGCGAGGTGGCCGCAAGACCGCGGTGCGCCGTCACAAGCCCACCGGGACCGCCATCGAAGAAGTGGTCGCGCCCGGGAGCACACCGGAGCAAATGCCGCACGATCGGCTGCTGCAGCGCCGTTTCGTGACCTCAGGCGAGCCTGTGGACGTGCCGAGCCTCGATGCCAGCCGGGCGCTGCTGCGGCAGAACCTGACGTCGATCCCGTGGGAGGGTTTGAAGCTCTCCGCCGGGGACCCCGCGCTGCCGGTGATCTTCCTGGAACGCCGCTGAGGTTTCAGCATGCCGGCGGCCGCTGCGACCGCGAAGCTGAGCATTCAAACGGCAATCGTACGAACACCCAGCGCAGCGGTACGTTCGTTGCAGGGCACGGCCTCAGGGCCGGGCCGATCGGCGCCGACTGGGGGCTGCGATGAGCCGGGCATTGATCGTGACGGATGTGCAGAACGACTTCTGTGAAGGCGGCTCCCTCGAGGTGGTGGGCGGCGACGCGGTGGCCGCGCGGATCACCCGCACCCTGCGTGCGGCCGGGGGGAGATGGGACCACGTGGTGGGCACCAGAGACTGGCATGTCGACCCGGGCGAGCACTTCGATGAGAAACCGGATTTCGTGGACACCTGGCCGCCACACTGTGTCGCCGGTGGCCCGGGCGCGCAGTTGAACCCGAAGCTGGACACCACCAGGCTGGAGGCGATCTTCGACAAGGGCCAGTACGCCTCGGCGTACTCGGGGTTCGAGGGCGCCTCCGATGGGGTCTCGCTGGCCGCCTGGCTGCGGGATCACGGGGTGACCGACGTGGACGTGGTCGGCGTCGCGACCGACTACTGCGTGCGCGCGACCGCACTCGACGCGATATCCGAGGGCTTCCACACCCGGGTGCTGCTGGATCACACCGCGGGTGTGTCCCCCGACACCATCGAGATAGCGCTCTGGGACATGGCACGCGCAGGCGTCGAGCTGGTCGGCGACCCGTTGCCGTAGCGCCGCATCACAGCACCGAAGCGCCCCGCCGCAGCACCGCCGCTGCCTGTCGCCGCCAGGCGGCGGGCTGGGTTTGGGTGCGGCCCTCACCCACCCGAAACCGCTGGCAGCGGATACGGCAGGCTGGGAAGCATGAAGGCAGGATCGGATGTGGCGATCTCGGCGCGTGGGCTCCGCAAGTCGTACGGCAATCGGCTCGCGGTGGCTGGGATCGACCTTGAGGTGGCACGAGGCGAGGTGTTTTCGCTGCTGGGGCCGAACGGCGCCGGCAAGACCACCACGGTGGAGATCCTGGAGGGTTTCCGGCGACGCGACCACGGCGAGGTGTCGGTGCTCGGGGTCGACCCGCGGCGGGCGGACGGCCGGTGGCGCGCCCGCCTCGGCATCGTGCTGCAGTCGACCGGCGAGTTCGAAGAGCTCACCGTGGGCGAGGTGGTGCGGCACTTCGCGCAGTACTACCCGCATCCGGACAATCCGGACGCCGTGATCGAACGAGTGGGGCTGTCCGACAAGCGCGACGCCCGCGCCAAGACCCTCTCGGGTGGCCAGCGGCGTCGCTTGGACGTGGCGCTGTCCGTCATCGGACGTCCGGAGCTGCTGTTCCTGGACGAGCCCACCACCGGCTTCGACCCGCAAGCTCGGCACGGCTTTTGGGACCTGGTGCGTGACCTGGCGGCGGAGGGAGCCACGATCCTGCTCACCACCCACTACCTGCATGAGGCGGAGGCCCTGGCCGATCGGGTCGGAGTGATCAACGACGGCCAGATCGTCGACGTCGGGGC
>JBOGDL010000326.1:0-5377 GCA_050701815.1 Micromonosporaceae bacterium
CCACCGCGAAGTCGAACATCCTCCGGATCATGTGGCAGCTGGAGGCGGTGCGGCGCAAGCTGGGCAACCAGCCGATCACGATTTCTTCCGGCTTCCGGAGCGTGTCCTGCAACAGCAGCGTCGGCGGCTCGTCCACCAGCCTGCACATGTACGGGCAGGCAGCGGACGCGGTCGGAACCCCGTCGTTGTGCACCTTGCACGCGGCGGGCAAGTCGGCGGGGTTCGAAGAGGTGCTTGGCCCTGGCTACACCGGACACAGCGACCACACCCACTTCGGTAACAAGTCCAGCCGGTTCTGGGCTGGCTGCTAGTCAGCTAAAGAAGGGGAGGCCGGCCGGATTCGTCCCGCCGGCCTCCTTTCGGCTTCGCACAAGGAGACGTCATGAAAACTCGGTTTGGCGCGGTGGTGCTCGCGGTGGTCGCCGCGGTAGCTGCGGTGGCGGTCGCCACGGTGGTTCCTGAGAAACCTGCTCACGCGTACGCCAACGCCTTCTTCCACACCCAGAACACCGGCAACCGCGGCGCCGACGTGCGGGCGATTCAGTACCTGCTGAGAGCCAACGGACAGAGCGTCGCCACGGACGGTGTCTTCGGCTCCGGCACTGACACGGCGGTGCGGAACTTCCAATCCAGCAAGGGGCTCACCGTGGACGGGATCGTGGGCCCGGCCACCTGGGGCGCGTTGGCGGTGACCGTGCGCTCTGGCTCGACGGGTGACGCGGTGCGTGCGCTGCAAGTCCAGCTCAATGCCAAGCGCCGGCTCAGCCTGGCGGTGGACGGCGTTTTCGGCTCGGGGACAGACAGCGCGGTGCGCTCGTTCCAGAGCCATGCCGGCATCACCGCGGATGGAATCGTCGGGCCGACCACGTGGCGCAACCTGATCTGGCACTACGACTACCCGAGCCTGTCCGGGATGTGCGACAAGGACCCGGACGGCAACGGCACGGCCAACTGGGCCACCGGCGCCGCGATCGGGCAGCTCGAAGCGGGGGTCAGCGCGTTCGGCGGCAGCAATGGCCCGGTGCCGCTGGGGGATGCCGGCTTCGAGCATGGCGGCGACATCCCCGGCCATGCCAGCCACGATGTGGGCATGGACATCGACATCTGGCCGATCCGCACCGACAGCGCGCAGTGCACCGCCAGCCGGATCACCTGGCAGTCGTCCACGTACGACCGGGCGGCCACCCGGCAGCTAGTGCAGGCGATCCGCAGCTCAGCGCCCGGCCACGTGAAGTTGATCTTCTTCAACGACCCGGTGTTGATCGGCGAGGGGCTGACCACTCAACTCGCCAATCACGACAACCACCTGCACGTCCGCTACTGCGAGCGGGTCCACCCGAGCAGCCTGTACGACTGCTGACGCGTGCCCAAACGCCCAGGTTGGCCTGAGGCCCCCGGGTGATCAAGGGATTGGTTCGTGTCTCGTCAGCGTGTCGTGACACGAATCCCTTGATCACCCGGCGGCCCGAGGTTGGGCACGTCACGTGGAGAGGTGTTACAGCTTCTTGCCGAGATGGCAGTGGCTTGTAACACTAGGGAGGTGTACGGGAATGATTTCGCCCCACCTGACGAACCAGCGCAGGCGCCGGAGCAGCCAGGCGCCGCAGGCCTGCTGGAACAGGTCGCCGATGCGGAGCAGGCGTTGCGGGCAGCCGCTGAACGGGATCGGGCCGCCAACCAGCGGAACAGTTCAGCGGGGGCGGCTGAGGACGAGGAACAGCAGCACTTCGACGCCGTGATCGCCGCCGACCAGAAGATCGAGCCCCGGGACTGGATGCCGGAGACGTACCGGAAGACATTGGTCCGCCAGATCGCGCAGCACGCCCACTCCGAGATCATCGGAATGCAGCCGGAAGGCAACTGGATCAGCCGGGCGCCCAGCTTGAAGCGCAAGGCGATCCTGCTCGCCAAGGTGCAGGATGAAGCCGGGCACGGGCTCTACCTGTACGCGGCGGCGGAGACCCTCGGGGTCAGCCGCGACCAGCTGTACGACCTGCTCTTGTCCGGCAAGCAGAAATACAGCTCGATCTTCAACTACCCGACGCTGACCTGGGCTGACATGGGCGCCATCGGATGGCTGGTGGACGGGGCCGCGATCGTGAACCAGGTGCCGCTGTGCCGCTGCTCGTACGGGCCGTACGCGCGGGCGATGATCCGGATCTGCAAGGAGGAGTCGTTCCACCAGCGGCAGGGGTACGAGATCCTCCACACCCTGGCCCACGGCACGCCCGCGCAACGCGACATGGCGCAGGACGCGATCAACCGGTGGTGGTACCCGTCGCTGGCGATGTTCGGCCCGCCCGACGCCGACTCGACTCACTCCACGCAGTCGATGGCCTGGAACATCAAGCGCTTCACCAATGACGAGTTGCGCCAGAAGTTCGTCGACATGTGCGTGCAGCAGGCAGAGATCCTCGGGTTGACGCTGCCGGACCCGGATCTGCGCCGCAACCCAGACACCGGTTGCCACGACTACACCCAGCCCGACTACGACGAGCTGTTCCGGGTGATCAAGGGGGATGGGCCGTGCAACCGGCAGCGGATGGCGCACCGGCGTCGAGCCCAGAGCGAGGGCGCCTGGGTGCGCGCCGCCGCCGCCGCGTTCGCCGCGAAGCGCGAGGAGAGAGCACAGCGAGCCCCGCAGTCGCGAGCAGCAACTGGCACGGCGAAGCGCGAGGAGACAGCGGAGCGAGCCGGCGCCAGCGCCGCTGCCGGGGGAAGGGGCCAGTGAGCATGGACAACCAGAGCTGGCCGTTGTGGGAGGTGTTCGTGCGGTCCCGGCGCGGGCTGAACCACACCCACGTGGGCAGCCTGCACGCGCCCGACGCGGAGCTGGCGTTGCGTAACGCCAGGGACCTCTACACCCGCCGCCAGGAAGGGGTGTCGATCTGGGTGGTCCCGGCGTCGTCGATCACCGCGTCCAGCCCGGACGAGAAGGACGCCTTCTTCGACCCGGCCGGCGACAAGGCGTACCGGCATCCGACGTTCTACGACGTGCCTGAGGGAGTGGAGCACCTGTGAGCACCGGCCCCGCTCCGGCTGGGACATCTGGTTCCGGCGCCGCAGCCAGCCGGGACCTTTTCGAGTACGTGTTGCGCCTCGGCGATGACGCGCTGATCGCCGCGCAGCGACTCAGCGAGTGGGTCAGCCGCGCCCCTGAGCTGGAAACGGACATGGCGCTGGCGAACATCGCCCTGGACCAGTTGGGTCAGGCGCGGTTGCTGCTGTCACACGCGGGCGAAGTCGAGAACGCGGGGCGAGGCGAGGACGACCTGGCGTACCTGCGTGCCGAGCGCGAGTTCCGTAACTGTCAGCTGGTGGAGCTGCCGAACACCCGTCCCAGCGTGGGGCCGGGCGAGACCGTGGCTGCGGTGGGGCCGCCCAGCGCCGCCGGAGCGGACGGGCTCGACTTCGCCGTCACGATCGGCAAGCTGCTCTTTCTCAGCTGCTACCAGCACGCGCTTTACCAGCGGCTGGTGAGCTCTGCCGACCAACGGCTGGCGGAGATCGCGGGCAAGGCGGTCAAGGAGACCGCGTACCACCTGGATCATGCAACATTGTGGACACTGCGCCTGGGTGATGGCACCGACGAGTCGCACCAGCGGATGCAGACCGCGGTGGATGCGCTGTGGCCGTACACCCACGAGGTTTTCCAGGCCGATGAGCTGACCGCGAGATTGGCCGCGGCCGGGATCGCCGTCGACCCCTCCGGTCTGCGCGCGGTCTGGTTGGCGACGGTCGAGACGACGCTCGCGGAGGCGACGCTGCGCCGACCTGCGGACGGTTGGGCGCCTGCCGGTGGACGTGCCGGGGTGCACACCGAGGCGTTGGGTTACCTGTTGAGCGAGATGCAATCGCTGCACCGGGCGCATCCGGGGGCGCGGTGGTAGCGGTGAGGGCAGCGGCGGACCTGGCCACGGTGCGGGATGCCGTCTCGGCGGTGCCGGACCCGGAGTTGCCGATGGTGACCATCGAGGACCTGGGGATCCTGCGCGGCGTCGAAGTCTCCGAGACCGGGCGGGTGATCGTGACGATCACGCCGACGTACTCGGGTTGCCCCGCGATGGACGCCATCCGCGTAGACATCAGGCGTGCGCTGGAGCGGGTGGGGCGCGGTGACGTGGAGGTGCGTACCGAGCTCTTCCCGGCGTGGACCACCGACTGGATCAGCGACGCCGGCGCCCGCAAGCTGGCGGCGGCTGGGATCGCGCCGCCTGGTCCGGCCCCGGCTGCTGGCCCGGTGTCAGTCACGCTGGCCAGCCGAGGTCCGGCGCGCTGCCCGCGGTGCGGCTCGACCGACACCGAAGAGCTGAGCCGGTACGGCTCCACCGCCTGCAAAGCGCTCTGGCGCTGCCGCGCCTGCGCTGAGCCCTTCGACCACTTCAAGTCGCACTGAGGAGCCCGGGGTGGCCGTCAAGATCACTAAGCCGGCGCGGCGCCGGGCGCAGTTCCACAAACTGCCTGTGACGGCCGTGGACGAGGTTGCCGAGGACGCTGTCGCGGTCACCTTCGGGGTGCCCGCTGAGCTGGTGGAACAGTTCGGGTTTCGTCCGGGCCAGCACGTGACGCTGCGCCGAGCCGTGGCCGCGGAGGGGCTTTCCGCGGCGGGTGGCGGCGCCGCGGTGGACGCCGAGGCGTCGCCGGTGGCCGGCGCCGGCGCGACCCGGGGCGAGGATGTGCGCCGGTCGTACTCGATCTGCTCCACGCCGGCCCGGCTGGCCGGAACCGGGGAGTTCCGGATCGGGGTGCGGCTGGTGCCCGGCGGGGCA
This sequence comes from Micromonosporaceae bacterium, assembly GCA_050701815.1. Classification (GTDB taxonomy): domain Bacteria; phylum Actinomycetota; class Actinomycetes; order Mycobacteriales; family Micromonosporaceae; genus WHSM01. The sequence continues at coordinate 4,770 of JBOGDL010000326.1, forward strand.
TTCTCGGCGTACCTGCACGAGCAGCTGAAACCGGGCGACCTGGTCGAGGTGATGCCACCGCTGGGACACTTCACCACCGCGTTCAACCCGGCACGATCACGCCACTACGCCGCGATTGTCGCCGGCAGCGGCATCACGCCGGTGCTCTCGCTGATCGCTGCCGCGTTGCAGACCGAGCCACGCAGCAACTTCACTCTCCTGTACGGCAACCGCAACGCCCGGTCAGTGATGTTCACCGAGGAGCTGGCCGATCTGAAAGACCGCTACCCGGAGCGGCTGAATCTGGCGTACGTGCTGTCCCGGGAACCGCAGGAGGCGGAGCTGTTCTCGGGACGGTTGGACCCGGCGCGGCTGAGCCGGATCTTCGACACCGTGCTGCCGCCGGGCGAGGTGGACGAGTGGTTCCTGTGCGGGCCGCAAGGAATGGTGGAAGGCGCCCAGCGGGTGCTCGCCGAGCGCGCAGTGCCGTCCGAGCGGGTGCACGTGGAGTTGTTCTTCGCCGAAGGCGAGGACGCTGACCGGCGTACCGCTGCCGCGGCTGCCCCCGAGAAGCCAGACCCGGCCGACTCCGCGCAGGTCACGATCGTGTTGGACGGCCGAGCCTCCAG
>JBOGDL010000327.1:0-9728 GCA_050701815.1 Micromonosporaceae bacterium
AGCTTCGGGTTCCGGTGCTCGTCCAGCAGCCCGTTGCGCTCCTGCAGGGTGTCGGTGAGCTGGGTGTAGCAGAACCCGGCCAGCTCCCGGCTGTCGGCGATCGCGGCGACCAGCTCGGTGAACAGCTCCAGGAACTCGTCCTCGGTCTCGACGGTGCCGTACCCGAACCACTTCTGCCCCGCCTCGGGCGCGTACGACAGGCCGCCGAACTCGGTCAACACCACCGGTTTGCCGCGCCACTCCGGTTCGCCCAACACCACGCGCTTACGCCCCGGGCCGACGCTGGTGAGCATCCGGCGGACCTGCTCCGGGTCCGCCCAGCGGGTCGCCAAACTCTCCCCGACCGGGGCGTAGTCATGCACGCCCCAGATGTCGCTCTCGGTGTGCTCCCAGCCGTCATTGGAGATCACCGGACGGGTCGGGTCCAGCGCCTTCGTCAGGTGGTACAGCGCGGTGGCGTAATGTCGCTGCGCCGGCTGGCTCGCGATGTCCACCACGCCCCAGCTCTCGTTCAAGGGCACCCAGGTCACCACACAGGGGTGGCTGCGGTCCCGGCGCACCACCTGCTGCCACTCGGTTGCCAACTGGCGCACCGCCCGGTCGGAGAACTGGTACGCGTTGGCCATCTCGCCCCAGATCAGCAAACCGAGCCGGTCGCACCAGTAGAGGAAGCGGGGGTCTTCCACCTTCTGGTGAATCCGGGCGCCGTTGAACCCCAGGTCTTTGATCAGCTCCACTTCCCGGCGCAACGCCTCGGCGTTCGGCGCCGCCAGGTGCGACTCGGGCCAGTAGCCCTGCTCCAGCACCAGCCGCAGGTAGTACGGCTTGCCGTTGAGCGTGAACCGGCCGTCGCCGTAGCCCACGCTGCGCAGACCTAGGTAGCTGGTCACCTCGTCGACAGCGTCTTCGTCATCGAGGACGGTGACGTCGGCGTCGATCAGGGTGGGTGACTCCGGCGACCACAGCAACCGGTTGCGCCACATGTTGTGGCCCAGCAGCGGCAGCGCGATGTCGCAGTCGACGCCATCACCCGTGACCCGCACGGTCTGCTCGGCGAGCACCTCGCTGCCCAGCCGCAGCCGCGCCCGCACGGTCAACGGCCGGGTCGGGACCTGGTTCAGGCGGATCTCCATCCGCACCCGGGCGGCGGTGACGTCCGGAGTCCACTGCAACTCAGCCAGGTACGTGTCCGGAACCCGTTCCAGCCACACCGGCTGCCAGATCCCGGTGGTCCTCTCGTACCAGATCCCGTGCGGCTCAAGTTCCCAGTCCTGCTTGCCGCGAGGCTGGCCGCCGTCGTCGGCGCGGTCCTCGGCGCGCACCGTCAGGATCTGCTCCGCGGCGTCCGGATCCAGCGCGTTGGTGACGTCGAAGCTGAACGGGGTGTGCCCGCCTTCGTGCTGCCCGAGGTGCTGCCCGTTCAGCCACACCGAAGCCCGGTAGTCGACGGCGCCGAAGTGGACCAGCAGCCGCTCCCCCACGTCGAGGGCGGGGGCCGTGAAGCCGCGCCGGTACCAGACCACCGGGTGGAACCCGGACTCGTTCACTCCGGACAGCTTCGACTCCGGCGGGTACGGCACCACGATCGTCCGGTCGAACGGCTTCGGGTCCCGCTGCCAGTTCTCGGCCCGGCCCACGTCCGCGTCGTCGTGTCCGAACCCCCATTCGCCTGACAGGTCAGTCCAGCCGGCGCGGGTCAGCTGCGGCCTTGGGTGCACCACGGGGTCGTCCAGAGTGTCGTTCACTTGAGATTCCTTCTTGAGTCGGCTCACCACAACGGTCGGCTCACCAGAACGGTCGGCTCACCAGAACGCGTCCCGGGGCTGGCTTCGGTCATCGGCGGCCACCAGCACGTCCAGCAACATCTCCTGCAGATCTGTCCTGGTCTGGCGACTATCGGGGTCGTGCCACAGGTTGCGCAGCTCGGTCGGGTCGGCGGCCAGGTCGTACAACTCACCGGAGCGCTCCCGTTCGGTTGCCGGGGCCCCGTGGTAGACCACGAGCTTGAAGCGGTCGTGCCGCAGCATTGTGGTGTGCACCGGCGGGTCGTACGGGTGACCGCTGTTGCGGTACTCGCACAGCGCCCAGCCTCGGATTTTCGCGTCGGCGTCGCCGCGCGCCAGCGGCAGCAGGCTCTGGCCCTGCATCCGGGGACCCTGGGCCAGCCCGGCCGTGTCCAGCGCGGTGGACGCCAGGTCGATCCACTGCACCAGCTCGTCCCGCCGGCGGCCCGCGGGCAGCACTCCGGGCCAGCGCATCAGCAGCGGCACCCGCACCGCGCACTCGTACATCATTGGGCCTTTGAGCATCAGCTGGTGATCGCCCAGCATCTCCCCGTGGTCGCTGGTGAAGATCACCAACGTGTTCTCAGCGAGGCCCTGCTCATCCAGCGCGGCCAGGATCCGGCCCACCTCGTCGTCGAGCAGGCTCACCATCGCGTAGTACGCGGCCTTGACCTGCTGCAACTCCTGCGGCGAGTACGTCGTATAGCCCGGCGCGTGGCCGGCGTACGACTCCCGGGACGCCTCGCTCAGGATCGGCGGCTTGCCCTCCAGCTCGCCATCCACGGTGACCGGGCGGGAAAGCTTGTCCGGGTGGTAGCGGTCGACATACTCCTTCGGGGCCCCGAAGGGGTGGTGCGGGTCGAAGAAGTTCGCCACGAAGCAGAACGGCTTGTCCCGGTCCCGGGAATTCGTCAGGAAGTCGATGGTTTCGTTGCCGATCCAACGGCTGTAGTGCGCCTCGGTGGGCATGGTCTCGAACGTGACCGCGGAGTCGGGGTCGACCGCCGCCTGCCACAGGTCCGGCCGAGCCGCCTTCAACCAGCGGTGGTACGCATTCTCCGAGGCCCCCGGGTTCGGGTCATGCGACCATCGGAACACCCGGAACCCGTCGTCGAGCCGGGGCTCTTGCCGGCCCCCGAAGCAGGCGTTCAGGTGAAACTTGCCGACCAGGCCGCAGTCGTACCCGGCGTCGGCCAGGTCTCGGGTGAACAGCCGCTCGTGTGTGGGAAGCCCGACCCCGTTCGCCCACAGCCCGTGGGAGCGCACGTACCGGCCGGTCATCAGGCTTGCCCGGGACGGGGCGCAGACCGGGTTCTGCACGTAGCAGTTCTCGAACAGGACGCCTTGAGAGGCGAGCCGGTCCAGATTCGGGGTCGAGATCTCCGGGTTGCGGTACGCCGCGACCGCGTCGAAGCGCTGCTGGTCGGTGCAGATCAGCAGGATGTTCGGGGTAGTCACGACTTGACCGCCCCGGCGATGCCTTCCACGAAGTAGCGCTGCAGCAGCATGAACAGGATGACCACCGGCAGCAGCGAGATCACCGCCGCGGCCGCCATGCCGGACCAGTCGACTGAGTTCTCACCCACGAACGCCAGCATCCCGACGCTGAGGGTCCGCAGCTCCGGCTTGCTGAAGGTGAACACCAGCGGCAGGAAGAAGGCGTTCCAGGTGGCGAGGAACGTCAACAGGGTCGCGGTCGCGGTCACGGGTGTCGCCAACGGCAGCATGATCCGGAAGAAGACGGACAGGAACCCGGCGCCGTCCACGATGGCGGCTTCCTCGAGCTCGCGCGGGACCTGCCGGAAGTAACCGGCGTAGAGCAGCACCGCAGCCACGTGGGCGCTGCCGGACAGCGCGATCACCATGCCGGTGAGCGAGTTGAGCAGGCCAAGTCGCATCGAGATCTCGACCACCGGGATGATGGTGTATCCGGTCGGCACGAACAGGGTCGCCACCAGCACCACGATCACGGTTCCCTTGCCGCGGAAGCGCATCCGGCCGATCACGTACCCCGCCATCGCGCAACGCATCACCACGATGAAAACCGTCGCCACCGTGACGATCACCGTGTTGAGCAGGTACTGGCCGAACTGGGCGTCGGTCCAGGCGCGCTGGTAGTTCTCCCAGACCGGGTTCTCCGGGATCAGGCTGAGCCCGGACGTGAAGACCCCCAGCGGGTCCTTCAAAGACGCCGAGACCATCCACACGAACGGGTACATGAACAGCAGCGCCCCGATGCCGATGGCGAGCGCGGCGAGCCACCACGGCAACCGCCGCAGCAGGTGCGCGGCTGTCCACTGGTTGCGGCGCGAGGGGCGCCGTCGCTTCTTCGTCGGGGGTTGCACCGCCGCCCGAGCCGGGTTGTCGATTGCGGTTCCGGCGACCATCAGCTGAAGCTCCCTGTCTTGCGGACCAAGCGGACGCCGACCAGTTGCAGCACCCCGATCAGGCAGACGAACAAACCGAATATCACCGCGGCGGCGGAGGCGAATCCCAGTTGCGGGACGGTGGCGGCGAACGCCCAGCGGTAGATGTAGATCTCCACCACCTCGGTGGAGTAGTACGGCCCGCCGTTGGTCATCGTGAGCATCAAGTCGAAGATCTTGAGGGTGCTCTCCAACGTGAGCAGCGTGATGATGATCGTGAACGGCTTGAGCAGCGGCAACGTGATGTGTCGCATCAGGCCGGTGGCGGACGCGCCGTCGATCCGCGCGGCCTCGTACAGCTCGTCGGGGATCGTCTGCAGCGCGGCCAGCCAGTACACCATGGTGATGCCGAACCACTTCCAGATGTACACGACGACGACTGTCCAGAGCGCGGTCGAGGAGCTGCCGAGGAAGTCCACGCCCCCATCGGAGAGGCCCAGCTTCTGCAGAACCAGGTTGACCGGCCCGCTGGCGGGGTCGAACACGAACTGCATCACCACGCCGACGATGGCGGTGGTGGTGACCACCGGCAGGAAGAACGCCGTGCGGTACAGGTTCCGGAAGGGCATCTTCGGCGAGTTCAACAGGATCGCGATGAACAGCGTCGCGAACACCTTCAACGGCACCGTCACGACCATGAACATCAGCGTGATCTTGAACGTGTTCCAGAACAGCGGGTCGGCCATCACATCGCGATAGTTCTGCAGCCCGACGAACGTCTTCTCAGCTTCGAAGCCGTTCCACTCCACCAGCGAGTACCAGTAGCTGGCGATGATCGGGTACACGGTGTACAGCCCGTACAGCACGACTGTCGGGGTGAGGAAGAGCCACACCCATGCGGCGTTACGCGCTGTGCGGCGCCGGTTGCGGGAGGGTGCGCTTTCCACCGCCGTTGTCGTGGCGTCGGGGAGCGTGGCCAGACTCATGACAGGAAGCTACAACGCCGCCACAGCAGCGGTAAAGGGTTTCGGGGCGGTTTAATTGTGCCGCAAAACTTATCTGTCCAGCTTCTTGACTAATTGTCCGTGGGATTTTACTTTCGACGCAAAACTTAACGGAACGTGGTGGAGGTGCGGGTTGACGGCGTTGGGTGCGAGCGAGACGTCGGCACAGCAGGCTGCCGCTGGTGGTCAGACTGCGGCCACGGCGACGATCACCGTCCGCGCCGATCGCGAGATCGGACGGATCGACCGGCACATCTACGGCCACTTCCTGGAGTCGGCCTTCTTCGGCAACATCGAAGGCGGCGTCTTCGATGAGGGATCACCGCTCTCCCTTGCGGAGCCGGGCGCCCGCAACGGCCTGCGCAGAGATGTGATCGAGGCCTGCCGCGAACTCGGTGTGCCGATCGTGCGCTGGCCAGGCGGGAACTTCACCTCCTCGTACCACTGGGAGGACGGCATCGGGCCGCGTGACTCGCGTCCCCGTCGGCTGGACCTGAACTGGGGCGACGAGGAGAGCAACCGCTTCGGCACCGACGAGTTCCTCGCCTGGTGCTCGGAGGTCGGCGCGGAGCCGTACCTGGTGCACAGCTGCCGCGACGTCGAGGAGGCGGTGCGCTGGGTCGAGTACACCAACTACGCGGGCGACACCGAGCAGACCCGCCGCCGCGCCGACAACGGCCACCCGGACCCGTACCGCGTGCGCTACTGGGGCGTCGGAAATGAGGTCTACGGCCCCTGGCAGATGGGCAACCGCTCCCCTGAGGAGCACGCGGCCGCCGCCCGCGAGCACGCTCGCTTCATGCGGTTGGTCGACCCGTCGCTGCAACTGATCGCGGTGGGCGCGCCACGCCTGCACGGCGCCCGCTGGAACCAGGAGCGGTGGACCCAGGCCCTGCTGGAGCAGGCCGGCAACCTGTTCGACTACGTGTCACTGCACCTGTACGGCGCCAGCACCCACCTCTACACCACCACCCCCCACGACGAGTACGACGCGGTGGTGGCCCAGTCGCTGCACTTCGAACGCGAGATCGCCGACTACTCCGACCTGGTCTGCTCGCTGGCGCAGAAGTCCGGGGTGGAACGGCCGCTGTCGCTGACGCTCGACGAATGGACCATGCGACACCTGGAGCCGGCGGACTGGCCGCAGCCGCTGCCCTGCGCCGACGGCGGCGCCGCGCCACGCGACCTGACGCCGGTCTCGCAGCGCCCTCGGTTGCGGGTCAACCGGTGGAGTCCACGCACCCTCGCCGACGCCTTGTTCTACGCGGGCGTCTTCCATGGGCTGCACCGGCTGTCCGGGCGTCCGGTGGCGCCCCGGATGGCCAACACCGTCAACCTGGTGAACGCGAACGCGCTGATCGTCGCCCGGGAGCGCGGCGTGGTGAAGGCGAGCACGTACCACGTCTGGGACCTCTACCAGAACCACCTCGGACCGGTGGCTGCCCCGGTCGAGGTTGACGCGCCCGCCCGCTGGGGGCAACTGCGCCTGGGTGACCAGCGGAACAGCGCCGGCGGCTTCCACACCCGGGGTGCCTCCATCCCGTGCCTGGACGCCGTCGCGACCCGCTCCGAGGACGGCACGGCTCTGCAACTGGCGGTCATCAACCGGCATCGCTCCGACGCCGTGACCGCCCAGATCCGGCTGGACGGCCACGCCGCAGGGCTGCCGCCCACGGCGCACCTGCGGGAACTCGGCACCGGCGTCACCGACGTGATGGCGACCAACAGCTTCGACGCCCCCGGCGCCGTGGCGCTGCAGGACCGCGGCGTGGTCAAGGTGGAATCCGGCGCGCACACCTTCCCCGCGCATTCGGTGACCCTGCTGTCCTTCGACCTCTAGCCCGCCGGCTCTAGCGCCCCGGCAGCCGCGGGCTGCCGCACCATCAGACCGTCACAGGATCGACCGGGCGAGCAGCACGATCGCCGACACGCCGGCGACCAGCAACACCGCGTGCCGGAGCCAACCCGCGTCGAGCCGGCGGCGCAACGGCGTCGACAGGCTGAAGCCTGCGGCCATGAACGGCAGCATGAAACCGCCAGCCAGCACCTCCCGCAGCTCCAGCTCGCGGGTCACCGCCAGCGCCAGCAGCGACAGCAACGCGCCGGCCAGGAAGAACACGCCGAGAGTGCCTCGCATCCGGGGCCCCGGCGTGTGCTGGTAGAGCAACGCCAGGGGCGGGCCGCCGATGGACGTGGTGGTGGCCGACACGCCGGCGACAGCGCCCGCGACCACCAGCGAACTGCGCCGGATCGGGATCTCGACCGTACGGGCGGTGACCAGCACGCCGCCCAACACAGCGGCTCCGACCAGCGCCCCGAGCAGCCGGGGAGACGCCACCGCGACCAGCCCGGCGCCGACGGCGGTCCCCGGCGCCCTGCCCGCGAACGCCCAGCCCAGCGCGGGCCAGTCCACCTCGTGGCGGTCCCGGGCCACGCTGAACAGCGCCAGCACCGCGGCTGTCATCAGCAGCGACCCGGGCATCAGTGACGGGTCCGCCAGCATCACGCACGGGGTCGCGATCAGGGTCATGCCGAAGCCGACGCCACCTTGCACCGCGCTGCCGGCCAGAACCGCCAGCCCAGCCAACACCAGCGCCACGTCGAGCCCCATCGGCTGTCGCGGCCCTAGGGTCCGGCAGCCAGTGGCTCGGCCTCACGCAGCTCGCGGACCAGCACGTTCGGTGGTCTCCTCGGCATACCGCCTCCTGGCTTCGGGCCTGTGCGTCACGTCGAACCTAACTGCGGTTGACTGACGAAACCAAGGACCGCGGAAGGTAGTTTTACGGTGGAAACCAATTACCCACGGAGTTGAGATGTCGATCGCCACAGACCGGCCGACGGCACAGCAGCCCACTGCGGGCCGTCCGGCACAACCGGACGACGCTCGTCGCAGGAACGTGTCCGCGATCATGCGCACCGTGCTCAAACACGCGCCGCTGGCACGAGCCGAGGTAGCGAAGATCACCGGGCTGGCGCCCGGAAGCGTCACCAAGATGACGGCCCGGATGGTTGAGGTCGGGTTGTTGCGGGAGGAGACCGCCCAGCCTGTGGCGGGCATGCCGGGCCGTCCCCGGGTGCCCTTGAGCGTCGACCCCCGCTACCGGGTGATCGGGGTGCACATCGGCCTGCTCTGGAGCATCATCGGCGTGCTCGACCTGGCCGGGCGAGTGGTCGACGAGATCACCGTGCGGCATGGCAGGCGCACCTCATTCGAAGCCGTCCTGGAGGCGGTGGTCGATCAGGTGCGACGTGTCACCGACGGCCCGGACGGCCGCAACGTCCTCGGGGTGGGCGCCAGCGCCGGCGGCTGGGTGGACCCGGATTCCGGTGTCGTGGTGGAGCATCCCGCGTTGCGGTGGCGAGAGGCCCCACTGCGCGAGGCGATCGCGCGTCGAGTGCGCCGACCGGTGTTGGTGGACAGCACGGTGCGTGCGATGGCCCTGGCCGAGTCGTGGCTCGGAGAGTCCGCCGACGTGCGCAGCCTGCTGCACGTCTTCGTCGGCAACATCGTGGGCGCCGGGTTCGTCTTCGAGGGCCGGCTGCTGCGCGGACCGGGATCCGCGGCCGGGAACATCGACCACCTGCCGGTCGGGGTGCGCTCCGACCGCACCTGCCGGTGTGGCCGCCACGACTGCCTGCAGGTGGTCGCGAGCGACGTCGCTGTGGTGGCCGAAGCACAGCGGCGCGGGCTTCTCGAATCCGATCAGGAACTCAGCGACCTCGCCGCCAACGCCCATGCCGGCGACAGCCGGGCCGCCCGGATGCTGCGCACCCGAGCCCGCCACGTGGGTCACGCGACCGGCCTGCTGGTGGAGTTGCTCAACCCGGAGCGGGTTATTGTCGGCGGAGGCGTCTCGGACTATCCCGAGTACCTGCCCGACCTACGGGCAGCCATGGGCGAACGGTTGACCCGGACCCCGCACACCGATCTGGAGGACCTGGTGCGCCCGACATCGTTCGGCCGGCAGGCCGTGATGCTCGCCTCGGCGGCGTTGTTCCTGGACGCCTTCTACCTCGACCCGATGGCATTTCCGCCACTCGCCACCGGCGCCAGCTGAGTCGCCCAGGCTGCCGGCGCGGCCCCGCAGCGCGGCATGAGACGAGCATTGACGCGCCATGAGACGAGCATTGCCCTGCCCCAAAAGCGACTGTTAGCTTGTTCGCGGTTGCGCGTTTACACGTGCTATCAGTCACAAAATTGCACAGACACGCCCCAATTCGGCTACGGGACACCCTGGGGGCCATGGTGCTGGTCGACCACGGAAACGGCTCGCCACAGGAATCGGTGCGATCCTCGCTGGTGCAGCAAGGAGTCTGGATCACCGAGCGAGCCGCCGACGTGGGGTCCGTGTACCACGTGCCGCTGTCGATCGACTTCACCGGCGAGCTGAACCTCGCCGCCCTGCTCCAGAGCTGCCAGGACGTCACGCGCCGGCACCCGATCCTCACCGCCTCCGTCGCCGACGAGCACGGCGTGCCGATGCTGCGGCCGGGCGCGCACCCGTGTCACCCCGAAGTGGACGATCTGTCGGCGCTGCCCCCAGCCGAGCGGGACCGCCAACTCGACAAGCGGA
>JBOGDL010000328.1:0-11585 GCA_050701815.1 Micromonosporaceae bacterium
TTCATAGCTGACTCCGAGGGTAATTGGGCGGACGGGAGACCCCGTTGAGATGTGATCCTGCCACAGGCTGCCGCACGCAGGGAAGCCAATCCCGCGTGTCCTACCAGGCCATCTACCCGAGTCATGGTGAAAAGCACCGGTTTTGGGAAGCATTTAACTTTCCGGCACTTGGGCAGTTTCATCGCGGCATCAGGGCATAAGTAATTCCATAAAACGGACAACAAGGCAGCCGGAGCACGGAGGTACTGTGCGTCACACCCGGTTCGGGCCCCGCAGCATCGGGGCCGACTGGTCCGTTGCCCCGTCTAGTCCGTTGCCCCAGCGACCTCAGCACGGCGCAGCCAGCTCATCGCCTCAGCGGTGGCGCCACGAGCAGTGAGTAGGTCCGCCAGGCTGTTCATCGCCTCCACGTGGCCAGCTTCCGCCGCACGGCGAAGCCAATCCAATGCCTCGCCAGCCTCGTCGCGACTCCGGTGCAGCAGTCCTAACCGGTACGTCGCCTCCACATGACCGGCGCCCGCGGCCCTGCGAAACCACGCCGCAGCCTCCACCGGCTCGCCCCACACCATCAGGAGGTCACCCGGCCGGCGGGCGATTACGCGACTCGGGCCAATCGCGCGACTCAGCCAGGTCGCCGGCTGGGCTGGCCGCGACCATTTCTTCAACCGGGCGCCAACCCGGTACGCCACCGGCGTACGGCCATTCCCCAGGGCCTGACCGGCCAATAACTCAGCAAGACGATGCATCGCATCCAGGTGACCGGCTGACGCAGCACGGCGGAAGCAGGACACCGCGGCGCCCCGCTCTCCCCAGCTTCGCAACAACAGCCCCAGGCTGTGCGTCGCCTCTGGGTGGCCCGCCGCCGAGGCTTTTTCGAAGGCCTGCACCGCGGCTTGACGATGACCCGCCCAGAAAGCGGCGACGCCGATCCCGAACGCGGCGTCCGGAGCCACGATCTCCAGCATCTGATCCCACACCAGATCGCTGATGGGCCGCCCGTGAAGCGGGCTCTGGCCGCTGGCCGTCTGCTCGAGCAGGTAATCGTTGGCGATGAACCCGTTGTCAACCGCTCGCAAGCACGCAGCTGCCCCGAGGATCTCCTCCTGAGCCCACGCCAACGCGTCAGCGATCGACGGGACACCAGAGCCGACGTCCCCGGCGGAACTGCAGGACTCGGCCACCAGCAGTTTGATCACCCGCGCCGGGACCGGACCGTGAAACCCGGCCCGCCGGCAGTCGACCGCCGCGCTCACGACCGCCTGCCCCAGCTCGGACGCTGGGACGTGGGGCTTCCCGCCCCACCTGTCCATCAGCGCGGGGCCAGCCGCGAGATGCGCGGCGAAGCCTTCCCGAGAAACCACAGCCCCGTAAATGCGGTCCCCGCCGATCTCGATGGCCACGTCCGTTTCGCTGCGAGAGAGGCGCTTGCCCACCATGAACCGCCGCTCACTCGTCACCGACTCGAGCAACTCCGCGCCGGGGCCGTGCAAGGCGACCTCGTCCCACCCGTCCCCCTCGATCGCGGCAGTGATCGTCGCCATCGCCCTGTCGCGGATCGTGGCGACCACCGCAACCGAGGACTCCGGGTCACGGCACAGGCGTCTGACCACGTCGAGGTCGACTCCACCGGGCGTCAGATAACGCTCCAGGTCGTCGAGCCATATCACCGCGTTGCGGATTAGGGACCCACCATCCAGCAGGTCACGTAGCGCCTCGGGGGACGCCGGCGCCAGAAGCTGGTGGTGTGGCCGTACCCTATGCAGCGACTCCAGCGCCGTACGGGTTTTGCCCGAGGCCGCCGGGCCGTGCACCAGCACCACCCCGCCTGCGCTGATGGCCCGGTCGAGGTCCGCGTCCACATCCCGCGGCACGTACGCCGGCAAACCTTCGCTGTCGGCGCCGGTGATGGCGGGTCTGACCCCGAGCGCCACCGGATCGACCTGGCGCACCTGAGGGAGCCTGCCGTCGTCGACGTGCAGCAACCGGCGCCCGAGCAGGGTTCGCGTCACCTGAAGCCGCTCCAACAGCAGCCCCAGCACCGTGCCGCACGTTGCCGCCAACGCGATCACCAGCAGACTCATGCTGAGGCGCCAGTCTCCGTCAGGGGCTTGGACGCTTACTCGTAACCATGCGAACAGGCACCAGCAGAGCACGGTGAAAGCAGCAAGAACCCACACCGGCGACAACCGCGACTTCCGCAACCCGGACACCCCATCATCATCCCGGACTTATCCGCCCCGCTCCCGGCAGGTGCTGGTTTTCTTCGCCACGCCAGGCCAAATTCCGCCCGTGCCGCGGCGGCCTCAGTAGGGCGCGCCGCGGCACGGGCGAAGGTTGGGGGTGGTGGCCGGTGTCAGACGTCCGTCTTGGCGCGGATCCCGCGACCGACCCGGCTGTTGTGGTAGCCGTACAAGAAATAGACCAGGAACCCGATGGCCATCCAGCCGCCGAACCGCACCCAGGTCAAACCGGACAGGTTGAGCATCAGGTAGAGGCTGATCAAGGCGGCGAGGATCGGCAGCAGCGGCACCAACGGCACGCGGAAAGCGCGCGGCAGGTCCGGGCGGGTACGCCGCAGCACAATCACCCCGATGCTGACCAGGACGAACGCGAACAGCGTCCCGATGTTCACCAGCTCCGCCAGCTCGCTGATCGGAAGGAAGGCGGTGATCACCGCGACCAGCACGCCGACGATCAACGTGATGATGTGAGGAGTGCCGAAGCGCGGGTGCACCTTCGCCAAACCCCGAGGCAACAGGCCGTCGCGGGCCATCGCGAAACCGACCCGGGTCTGGCCCAGCATCAAGATCATCACGACTACGACCAACCCGACAATCGCCCCCAGAGCGACGATGTTTCCGTAGCCTTCCTTGCCGACCGCTGCGAAGGCTGACGACAACGGGGCCGCGTCCTCCGGATCGATCTCCTTGTAGTTCTGCATCCCTGTGATCACGAAGGACACCGCCACGTAGAGCACCGTGGTGATCGCCAGCGACCCGAGGATCCCAAGCGGCAGGGACCGCTGCGGGTGCTTCGTCTCCTCCGCCGTGGTGGCCACTATGTCGAAGCCGATGAACGCGAAGAACACGATCGCCGCCGCCGTGACCACGCCGCCCCAGCCGTACACGGCGGGTTCCAGTCCGAACAGGGTCTGGACCAGCGGCAACGAGAGGAAGCCACCCTTCGCCGCGTCAGGTGGCTCAGCCGGAGGCACGAACGGGGTGTAGTTCGCGAACTTGATGAAGCCGACCCCGGCGATGATCACGAACAGCACCACAGCGACCTTGATCGCCACGACGATCTGATTCACCCGGCTCGACAGCTTGATGCCAGAAATCAGGATCCCAGTCAGCACCAGCACCAGCAGACCGGCGGGCAGGTTCAGGACGCCATCCTCGGCGCTGGTGAGCGCGGTCGGCAGCTCGAACGGTGTGCCGCTGAGGAAGTCCACGAAGTACCCGGACCAACCAGAGGCCACCGCCGCTGCCGCGACCACAAACTCCAAGATCAGGTCCCAGCCGATGATCCAGGCGACCAGCTCACCCATGGTGGCGTACGAGAAGGTGTACGCGCTGCCGGCCACCGGCACCGTGGACGCGAACTCGGCATAGCAGAGCGCCGCCAGCCCGCAAGCGACGGCCGCGATCACGAACGACACCGCGATCGCTGGACCGGCGTTGGTCGCCGCGGCGGTGCCCGTGAGGACGAAGATCCCGGCGCCGATGATCACGCCGACGCCGAACACCGTGAGATCCAGCGCGGTGAGCTTCTTCTTCAGCCGATGTTCTGGTTCTTCGGTGTCGCGGAGCGACGTCTCCACGGACTTGGTGCGGAACAGATTCATTGACGCCTCCCCGGTCCGGCGGTAGGTCGTCACATCGAGCCTAGGCGCCTCCCCCGGATGGGGCAACGAGAAGGCCAGATGGCGGCAGTCGCGGACAAACGCCGCACCGGTCCACGTTTACCCCTTGTCACTCCGCTCACGACCCTTCTGTTGGCGTCCGGTCGACTTTGGGGGGTGCGGGCGTTTCCGGGGTACGGGCGGCTGTTGGCGTGGTGCTCGCGAACCATTCGCGGAGCAGCGCGAGGAAATCGTCGGGACGTTCCATGGAAGGCAGGTGGGCCACGTCCGGCCAGTCGACGCGACGGGCGCCGGCGATCCCGTCGACCACACGTCGGGCCGCGTCCTGAACCGTGTCAAGATCCAACGCGCCCACGACAACCAGAGTGGGCGCACGGACCTCCGTGAGCCGGTCCAGCGGGGGTGGGTCGAGTTCCTGTTCCTTGGGGTCGTCCCACCCCGCGGTCAGTTCAAACGCCCGCCGCTGCATCAGCCGTACCAGGTCGCGGACGCTGGGATCGACGTCTCCGGGGTCACGGTGGGGGCCGTCGAGCCACCACTTCAGATTGGCCTCGACCGCGGCGTCCAGGTCGTGGCGAGCCATCGCGGAACGCTCCGCCTCGAAGAAGGCGCCCAAGTCCGGTGTCAGCTCGGCCAGCAGCGACCCGCCCGGTGCGCTCAGCAGCAGCGACTCGACCGATTCGGGTCGGGTCAACGCGACTTCCACGGCCACGCCGGCGCCGTAGGAGGCGCCCACCAGGTGGCACCGGGCGATGCCAAGATCAGCCATGGTGTCGAGCACGTCGTCGACCGGTGAGAGCACGCCCTGCGGGCGTTGGCTTGAATCGCCGTAGCCGCGAAGGTCAAGCCTGACCACGTCGCGTTCGGCGGTGAGCGTCGGCCACAGGGGGTCCCACATCCGGCGATCGGCGACCCCGGCGTGGATCAGGACAACAGGCAGGTCACCGCGGAGGCCTGCCCGCTCGTACCCGATCCCGGTGGGTGTGTGCGACCCCGTCATTGAGCTCCTGTGGGTTGGCAGCTGTCGGCCCCAGAAAGCCAGACACCGGCCACCTGGCACAACCGACTTTCCGGTGTGAGCGGCGGCAGGACAGCCACACCTGGCGCGGCAGAACACACCCGAGCCGGGCGACGCAGACCCGCCGGACGTGTCGATCTCCCGCTTGAACTGGGCCATCGATCAGTACATTGGCCTGGTACGACGTCCCGCACCGGAGGAGGTGTGGTGCAGCGTTCCCGCGCACGGGCCTTCTTGGCCGACTATCCATGGGTCCATCTGGGGATCGGGATCTTCGGCAACGTCACGTTCGTCGTGGGAAGTTTCCTGTTCCTGCGGGAGAGCCTCCAGCAGGCCGGGGTCTGGCTGTTCATCTTCGGGTCCGGCGGCATGTTGCTGGGCAGCGTCGGTGACCTGTTGGCACGCCTCGAGCAGCGGGTGCGTCAGAAGAACGGAAAGCCGTGATCACCCTCGGGTGGCTGGCCTCGCCCCCGGGTTCACCGCCGACGCTAGGAGGCCCACGCCGACGCGGGTGGGCTCAGCCGGTGAGGTCTTGTGTGATCTCGAGGGCGAGGTCGATCGGGACGGCGAACCCGATCCCGATGGTGTCGTCCCTCAGCCGAGCCGGCGTGGTCAACATGGTGTTCACCCCGACCACCTCACCATCGCTGTTGGTCAGTGGCCCACCTGTGTTGTCGGAATTGATGACCACATCGGTTTGGATGACTTCGTGCCGAGGGCCGGACCTGCTCAATGCCGCTGTGCGTTTCAGCGCGGCGACGATTCCTGCGGTGACCGTTCCGTACAGCCCCAGTGGAGCGCCCACCGCGAGCACGCTATCGCCGACCCGGAGATCCGAACCGTCACCCAGGTCGGCGGGCGCCACGCCAGCAGTGGACATACGCAATACCGCGAGGTCGGCGGCCTCCTCCGCGCCAATGACCCTGGCGCTGACGGTTCGACCGTCGGGCAGCCCCAGCGTGACGGCGCTGGCGCCTTTGACGATGTGCGCGTTGGTGAGGACGTGGCCGTCGTCATCGATGACGAACCCGGAGCCGGCGCCACGCCCCCGTACGCCCGTGGCCCGCACTGACAGCACGCTTTTCAGTACGTCCGCGGCGATGGTCTTGGGGTTGGCGGCGCTGGCGCGTGCGCTCGGCGCCTCGACCAGCGACGGGCTCGCCCCGGGGTCGCCCTGCCCTCCCTCGCCATGGTTCGCGCCTCCGGAGTGCGAGACGCGTCGACGTCGCCCGCAGCCGCCGGCGACCATCGCCAGTGGCAGCGACACCACAACCGCACGGCGTCTGACGAGAGGTGTCTTCCCGGTACGCATCGCTGCTCCGGTGGTGGGGGCGATCATTGCTGGCGCGGTGACGAAGGGCCGCCCCGGGAATCCCGATGACCTGGCCACAGCATCACGGCAGCGGGCGCAGCTGGGCAATTCTAGCCCCGAAGCGGCTCCTGATCGCGGGGCGAGACGGCACAGAGAAGGCCCCAGACCGGCGTTTGTGCTGGTCAAGGGCCTTTCGTGCCTGGTGGTGGCGGATAGTGGATTCGAACCACTGAAGGCAATGCCGACGGTTTTACAGACCGCTCCCTTTGGCCGCTCGGGCAATCCGCCAGGGCTGCGCACACGCATCGAAACGTACGCGCGGAGCAAGAATAGCGGTCACGACCCGGATGTCCGCAAACGGGTTCGCCGCGCGTCGCTTCTCATGGTGTCTACCAGCACCAGCCCATCTGCGCGGTGCCCTGCGCCGAATCAGCACCCTCGACGTAACCTGTTGTCCGACTCGACAGGAGGAACAGCCAGTGGCCAACCCAAGTTTCGACATCGTCTCGGAAGTCGACCGCCAAGAGGTGGACAACGCCCTCAACCAGGCATCCAAGGAGTTGTCGCAGCGCTTTGACTTCCGGAACACCGGCGCGCAGATCAGTTGGTCGGGAGAGGTGGTCGCCCTGCAAGCCGACACCGAGGACCGGGTGCTGGCCGCGCTGGAAGTCTTCAAGGAGAAGGTGGTGCGCCGAAAGATCTCCCTGAAGGCGCTGGATGCGGGTGAGCCCCGCCAGTCGGGCAAGACGTACCGGGTCGAATGCAAGCTCGTCCAAGGCATCGCCTCCGACAAGGCGAAAATGATCACCAAGAAGATCCGCGACGAGGGCCCCAAGGGCGTGCAGGCCTCGATTCAGGGCGAGCAGATCCGGGTGACGGGCAAGAAGAAAGACGACCTGCAGGACGTGATCGCGATGTTGAAGCAGTCCGACCTGGACATTCCGCTGCAGTTCACCAACTATCGCTGAAGCCCGCTCCCGACCCCGGCGGTTCGCAGCTGGGTGACGGGCGAGATGCGCTCGTCGGCTTCCCGATCGAGTCCCACCGGCTCGCTTGGCCGATATGGTCAGTGAAGTGCGCGCATGGGCAGTGACTGCACCAGGCCCGATCCGGTCCCGGCCGCTGAGGCTCGTGGAGCGTCCCACGCCCACGCCCGGCCCCGGCGAGCTGCTGGTACGGGTGCGCGCCTGCGGTGTCTGCCGCACCGACCTGCACCTGGCCGAAGGTGACCTGCCACCGCGCCGGCCCGCGACCGTCCCGGGCCACGAGGCAGTGGGCGAGGTGGTGGGGCATGGCCCTGCGATTGCCGCTCCCACCGCGCCAGCCGCCGTGGCGCTCGGCACGGATCCCGCTCCTTCAGGTCCGAGCGGGGTCATTGAACCGCCCGGGACGCGTATCCCGCTGGGTGCTCAGGTGGGGATCGCATGGCTGCGCAGCTCCTGCGGGGCCTGCCGGCAGTGCCTCCGTGGGGCCGAGAACCTGTGCCCGTACTCGACGTACACCGGGTGGGACGCTGACGGCGGGTACGCCGAGTACGCGACCGTGCCTGAGGCGTACGCGTATCGGCTGCCCGATGACGACGACCCGGTGCGGCTGGCGCCGCTGTTGTGCGCCGGGATCATCGGCTACCGGGCGCTTCGCCGTGCCGAGATCCCACCGGGAGGCAGGCTGGGCATCTGGGGTTTTGGCGCCTCCGCGCATTTGAGCGCGCAGCTGGCGATCGCGCAGGGCGCCGACGTGCACGTGTTCACCCGTTCCACAGCTGCCCGACAACTGGCTCTGGACCTTGGGGCCGTCTCGGCGCAGGGAACGCACGACCCCAGCCCGACTCCCCTGGACGCGGCGGTGCTGTTCGCGCCAGTGGGTGAAATCGTCCCCGCCGCGCTCACCGCGCTGGACCGGGGCGGGGTGCTCGCCATCGCCGGGATCCACATGTCGGACCTGCCGCCGCTGAATTACGAGCGTCACCTCTTCTACGAGCGGGAGATTCGCAGCGTGACCGCCAACACCAGAGCCGACGGCGTCGAATACCTGAATTTGGCAGCGCGGTTGCCCCCTCGGCAGGCGATTGTCGAATACCCGATTGAGCATGCGGACCAAGCCCTGGCCGACTTGGCGGCAGACCAGATCACGGGGGTGGCGGTGCTGCGTGTGTCGAGGTAGCCCAGGCCGGTGGTCCTGGGGCAGTGCAGCGCCAGGGTTGGTCAGCGACTGGCGCCGGCCATCTGCTCCAGCCGACGCACCCGCTCTGCCATCGGCGGGTGAGTCGAGAACAGCGCCGAGAGCCCACTGGGCCGCAACGGGTTCGCGATCATCAGATGGGCGCTCGAAGCCAACTGGCCCTCCGCGGGCAGGGGCGCGTGGCGTACGCCAGAACTGATCTTCCGAAGGGCGCTGGCCAGGGCTAACGGGTCGCCAGACAACGCGGCCCCATCGGCGTCGGCCTGGTATTCCCGGCTCCGGCTGATCGCCAACTGGATCACGCTCGCCGCAAGCGGCCCCAGCAGGATCAGGAACAGCGTCCCGAGCGGGTTCGGGCCGTCATCGTCGCTGGAGCCGATCGGGAGGAACCACGCCAGGTACGACAGCGTCGTGATGATCCCGGCCAAGGCCGCGGCCACCGAGGAGATCAAAATGTCCCGGTTGTACACATGTGAGAGCTCGTGCCCCAGCACCGCCCGAAGCTCCCGTCGGTCGAGAATGCCCAACATGCCCTCGGTCACGCACACCGCCGCGTGCTCAGGATTGCGGCCGGTGGCGAACGCGTTCGGCTGCCTGAGGGGGCTCAGATACAGCCGGGGCGTCGGCTGCCGGGCCGCTGCGGCCAGCTCGCTGACCATCGCGTGCAGCCGTGGCGCTTCCGTCCGGCTCACCGGTCGGGCGCGCATCGCCCGGAGCGCGATCTTGTCTGACCAGAAGTACGCGAAGGCGTTCATCGCCAGCGACAGCACGGCCGCGATCACGACCCCTCCGGAGCCGCCGAACCAGTAGCCGACCGCGAGGATCAACCCCGTCAGCAGGCTCAACAGGAGTGTGGTCTTCAAGCCGTTGCGATACCTGTGCACCTCACATCACTCCTCGCGGGGGCGTCTGCTGTTGAAGAGCATCCCCACATCCCGGCACAACAAATCCCACGGGCTGCCGCTTCCTCGCCACCGCAGGTCAGACCGGCCCCAAGAGGTCAGAAACCGGGTAGCGGGTCAGAAGCCGGCTGCGGCGGCTGCGGCGTCAACCACGAGTTGCGGCGCGAACCCCACCGCGACAGCCGCCGCGACGGCGCCGCCGAACGCGAGCCCCACGGGCCACGACAGCACCGGTTTCGGCCGGGGGGCGACAGGCTCAGCGGGTCGCCACAGGAGCGCGCCGACGCGCACGTAGTACGCCAGCCCGATCACCGCGTTCACCGCCACCGCCAACGCCAGCCAGCCCGCGCTGCCCTGCAGCAACGCGCGCACCACCGCGACCTTCGCGAACAGCCCGGCAAGCCCCGGCGGCAGCCCCGCCAGCCCGGCCAGAGCCAAGGCGAAGCCGCCCGCGATCCAGGGTGAGGTGCGAGCCGAGCCCCGGTACCACTCGATCGGGCCGCCATCGGCGCCGCCGCGCAACGCCACCACGGCCCCGAAAGCGCCGAGCTCGATCAACACATAGAAGATGGTGTACGTCAGCGTGCCGACCACCGCCGCCGTCACCGCGTCGGCGCCCCGACCGGCGGCCAGGGCGAACCCACCCAGCGGGGCCAGGATGTAGCCGGCCTGAGCCACCGACGACCACGCCAGCAGCCGCACCATCCGGACCTGCCGCAACGCGACCAGGTTGCCCACCGTCATGGTCAGCACCGCGAGCACGGCCAGCACCGGGCCCACCACGTCCAGCCAGGGACGCAGGGCGCCGACCACCACGTACAGCAGCGCGATCACACCGCCCAGCTTCGAGGCGGTGGACAGGTAGCCGGCGATCGGCACCGGGGCGCCGTCGTACGCGCCAGGGGCCCAGGCGTGGAACGGCGCCGCGGTGACCTTGAACGCCAACCCGACCAGCACCAGCACCACGGCGGCGGCGGTCAGCGGCAGCTCACGCGGCTCGGGGCGCTGCGCCAGGGCGAGCGCGATCCGGTCCAGGTGCAGGGCGCCGGTGAGCGCGTACAGCAGGGCGGCGCCCAGCAGGGTCACCGTGGTGGCGACCACGGAGACCAGGAAGAACACCACGGCGCCCGACATGCTGGCGAGCACCCGGCGGCGCAGCCCCACCAACACGTACAAGGGAAGGGTCAGGGTTTCCAGGGCGATCAACAGGGTGAGCAGGTCACGGGAGTAGCCGAGCACCACCCCGCCGGTGAGCGAGCACAGCAGCAGGAACAGGTACTCGCCCGCGGGCAGTCCCGCGCCGCTGCCGCGCAACCAGGGTAGGGACAGCGCGACCACCCCGAGGGCCAGCGCGCAGAAAAGCACCGCGACCACGGCGCCCGGCCGGTCCGCCAGGTACGAGCAGGAGCGGGGCGCCGCGACCCCGCCCACCAGCTCGGCCGCCTGGGTGCAGAAGGACCCCCTCAGCGGGCCGGCGCCCACGACACCGGCGGCGACCCCGGTGGCCGTCACGCCTGCCGCCGCCACCCCGGCCAGCACGGCGGGGCGGTTGCGGGTCGACTGGTGCAGGAACAGGTCCGCGAGCAACACCAGCACCGCAGCGGTCGCGGCCAGGTACGCCGGCAGCAACGCCACATGATCCACGGACTGAATCACCGGGTTGCTCCCCTCAACGGAGGTGCGGCCGCCGCCCGCCGCACCAGCTCGATGTTCGCGGGCCTCACCGGAGCACCGCCAGCAGACTCTGCACCGGGTCGGCCGTGAACCAGAGCACCAGCCCCGGGGCCAGCCCGATCGCCAGCGTCAGCACCGCCAACGGAGCCCAGGCGGCCAGCTCGGCCGAGGCCAGCCGACCCTCACCCGACACCGGCGCCAGCCGGGCCACCGGGGGCGCGGCGGGGCCATGCGTCGCCCGGCGCAACAACCGCAGGAAGTACGCCGCGGTCAACGCGCCGCCGACAGCCGCCAGGGCGCCCAACGTGATCCAGTGGACCCCGCCGAGCTGCAGCGCGGCGTACACCGCGAACGCCTCGCCCCAGAACCCGGCGAGCCCCGGCAGACCCAGCGAGGCGATCGCGGCGAAGCCGAGCAGCCCCGCCAGACCAGGCGCGGTCTCCCGCAGCCCGCCCAATTCGCCCAGGTCGCCGACCCCCAGCCGGTCCTTGATCGCGCCCGCCAGGAAGAAGAGCAGACCGGTGATCAGGCCGTGCGCGATGTTGCCGATCAGCGCCGCCTGGAAGCCGGTCGAGGTCAGCGTCGCGATGCCCAGCAGCACAAACCCCATGTGCCCCACCGAGGAGTACGCGATCA
>JBOGDL010000329.1:0-4436 GCA_050701815.1 Micromonosporaceae bacterium
GCAACTCCAGCACCGTGTAGCCGCCTTCGATCTGCTTGGTCTGCGGGTACGTGCCCTCGGTCACCGTGCCATCCCCGTCGACCATGACAGGCGGGACGCTCTCGTCGATGCCGCCTCCGAACACCCAGACGCCGGCGTCCTTAGCCTCCTGCACCACCGCGTGCGACGCATCCGAAACTGCCTGCAGATCCTCGTCGGGAAAGACCATGGCGCCACTCGGGAACGAGATCAGGTACTTCGTCATCGCGTCGACTCCTTCTTCGCGCTGCCGGGATCGGACCCATCCTCGCCGACACGGGCGCGGCGCGCACAAGATTCGCTCGCCCCACTTGATCAACACGCCCTGGACCGGCGACCCGGCCGTGACCGCGCGTGTCCGCGCGTGTCCGCGCGTGTCCGCGCACCCGCAGGGCGGCCTGCGCAGCGCGGGCCCGTCCGGGCACCCGCGCGTGGGCGGCCCGCGCCCCGCGGGCCGCCTGAGCGACGCTCACACCGTGGATCTGGCTGCCATCAGGTCGGGATCGGCGTCGGCGGCCCGGGCGCCTTTGCTGATCGGTGGCCCGCTCTTGAGCTCCTCGTTCGGGAACAGCAGGGTGATCAGCACCGCGATCAGACCGATCCCGGCAGAAATCAGGAACACCGTGTTCAGCGAGTGCACGAACGACTGCTGGATCACGTCCCGGATCGGGTCCGGCAGCGCCAAGATCGCCTCGGGCTCGTTCAGCAACTCGCGTCCGCCGCCGTTCGCAGGGAGGTTACCCGCGGCCTCCGGCGACAGCTTGGCCATGGCCCCCGGCATCAACCGGGTCATCTCGTCCTGCACTCGTACGGCGAGCACGGCGCCCAGGATCGCCACCCCGAATGAGCCGCCCAGAGAGCGGAAGAACGTGGCGCCTGAGGTGCCGGCCCCCATGTCTTTGAGCTCCAGCGAATTCTGCACCGCGAGGATCATCGACTGCATCGACAGGCCCAGCCCGATCCCGAGCACCACCATGAACCCGAACGCCGTCCACAACGAGGTGGACACGTGCAACTGGGTGAACAGCAGCATCCCGAGCGTCATCATCACGGCGCCCGCCACCGTGACCCACTTGTATCGGCCCACCCGGCTGATCACCCGTCCAGAGATGATCGAGGTGGCGATCACGCCGACCATCATCGGCACCATCAGCAACCCGCTCGCCGTCGGCGATGTGCCTTTTACCACCTGCAGGTACATCGGCACGAAGATGATCGAGCCGAACATCGCCAGGCCGAACACGAACACCCCGGCGTTGCCGAGCGCGAACACGCGCTTGCGGAACAACCTGAGCGGCAGGATCGGCTCCGCGGTACGCGCCTCAACCAGCAGAAACACCGCCGCCAGCGCCACCCCGGCGCCGAGCAACCCGATGATCACCGGGGAATCCCAGTCGTACTCGATCCCGCCCCAGGAGCTGGCCAGCAGCAGGCACACCACCCCGGCCACCAACAGCACCGCGCCGAGATAGTCGACCTTGTGCTCCCGCCGCCGGTGCGGCGCCAACCGCAGCACCCGGTCGGTCACCAACAGCGCCACCACCCCGAGCGGCAGGTTGATGTAGAAGATCCAGCGCCAGTCGTGCTCGGCGAAATAACCCCCCACCAACGGGCCGGCGATGCTGGACAGGCCGAAGACGGCGCCGAAAAGCCCCTGATAACGCGCCCGGTCACGGGGCGCCAGCACGTCCGAGATGATCGTGAATGACAGCGCCATCAGCCCCCCGGCGCCCAGCCCCTGCACTGCCCGCGCGCCGATCAGCTGCCACATGTCCTGCGACATTCCCGCCAGCAGCGACCCCACCAGGAACGTGACGATCGCGAAGCGCAGCAACGGGCGACGGCCGTACAGGTCGCTGATCTTGCCGTACAACGGCATCGAAGCCGTTGACGCGAGCAGGTACGAGGTGACCACCCAGGAGTAGTGCTCCAGCCCGCCCAGCTTGCCCACGATCGTGGGCAACGCCGTCCCCACGATGGTCTGGTCCAGGGCGGCCAGCAGCATGCCGGTCATGAGGCCGCCCATCAGGGCGAGGATCTGCCCGTGGTGCAGCTGGGGACGCTCCTCGGGAGGTGGGGCCGAGTCAGTGGAGGGGTCGTGCTGAACAGCCGGGGCGGGCCGCCCGGCGCTGTCGTCGCTCACGCTCACGCCTTAGGGTCGTTTTCTTGGCTAACGAGTTGGCAGGGTCCAGTGTGCGCCGCTGGAAAGCGATCTCCCATTCAGATCGGCCGAACGCGGTGAAAATCACCTGAGCCGGCCCAACCGAGCCCGCTCCGGCCGGACGCTGGGCTCAGCCGAACCCAGGCTCCGGTCGGACACCGGGCTCAACCAAGCCGGCGATCCGGCGCCGCCGCCACCGCCTTGACCACCGCCTCCAGGGACCCGTCCAGATATCGGGAGAGCGTGGCGTGCGCGTCGGCGTGGCGGGCGGCGATGAGCTGGTCGCAGATCTCCTGATTCAGCTCCAGGTACGGCTCGTGAAAAGCGCGCAGGTCCGCGTGCGCCAGGAAACCCAATCTGACCTCGATCATCAGACGCTGGAATATCTTGTTCACGCGCGGGCTGCCGTGAAAACCGACCAGGTGCTCGTGGAACCGCAAATTGTCCGTGCCCACTGCGACCCAGTCGTCAGCGGCGACCGACCGGCGGGCCGCGGCGATGCTCTCGGCGAGGGGTTCGCGGTCGAACCGGGCCTGGCCGGCGCCGAGCGCATCAATGGCCGACAGCTCGAGCATCCGGCGAAGCAGGTAGATGTCACGTACGTCTTCGACGGTGAGCCAACGGACCGTGACCCCCCGGTGCGGCTCGTGCACCAGCAGGTTCTCGTTCATCAGGGTCCGGAACGCTTCTCGCACCGTGTTCCGGGAGACCTGCAGGGCCTGCGACAACGCCGCCTCCGGCAGCGCGGCGCCGGGCGGAAAACGGCCTTCCAGGATGTTGTTTCGGATCACCTCAGCGGCCCGTTCCGCCGCGCTGGGAAGCGGTGTGAGTGACGGCAGGTCCACCACCAGTCGGGCCCGGCGAGGTGGGGATGAGCTAGCCATCAGCGGCTCCTTCAGCTCGGCGCTGGTCGCGGGGGTCGAAGGCTGGTCGGGGGGGTGGAGGGGGGTCGGGGCGCTGGCTGGCCCGGGCCGCTTCAGCACGCTGCGTGGCGGAGTTGGGGTGGCTCGGTGAAAGGTTGCTCACTCGGGCCCGCCGTACCTAGACTCGCGATTGTTGAACAATCGACAACGCAACAACACTCAGCGTACGTCCCGCTGCTTCTTCGGGGTGGCGAGGGGCCCGACTGGTGAGTCCCGATCGCGCGAGCGGCGCGCTGCAAATCAGCGGACTCAAAACACAAGCCTCAGGGAGCTCTCATGACCGACCATGCTGCTGGCGCCGGGGGGCGCACCCCCACCCAGGACGCTCCCGCACCCAAAGCCGCTTCCGGAGCCGCCTCCGGAAGCCACGTCGCGGCCGAAGACCATGCCGCTTCTGGAGGCGCCGAGGCCGGGGCGCCCGCCAAGACGACTGCCCCCCGGACGACACCCCAGGACGGCCTCCTCGAAGGGCGATCCGACGCCGGTCATGATGCGGTCGAGGCGGTGGCGGTCGAGGCGGTGGCCGCCGCGGCCAGGGCCGCGTACGGCGCCGTCGACAGCCTTGCGAAAGCATCCGACGCGGTGCTTGACGCGGCGCTGCGCGTGATGGCGCGTCGGCTGGAGGAACGGGCGGCGCCGGTGCTCGAGGCGAACGCCGCTGATCAGGACGCGGCACGCGCCGCCGGCATCAGCGGAGGCCTGCTGGACCGGCTCCGTCTCGACCCAGGGCGGCTGGCCGCCATGGCCACACAGTTGCACGCGCTCGCGGACGTGGCGCCCGAGCCGAACCGGCGTCCGGTGCGGGAGCTGCCCGGCGGCCTGGTGCTGGAGGAGTGGCGGCGTCCGGTCGGCGCCATCGGGGCGAACTTCGAGGCCCGGCCGAACGTGGTGGTCGACATCGCGTCCCAGTTCGTGAAGTCCCGCAACGGCGGTGTGCTGCGCACCGGCTCAGCCGCGCTGGGCTCCGCCATCGCGCTTGTCGACGAGGTGGTCGCGCCCGCGTTACGGGAAGCCGGTCTGGACCCGGACGCGATCCAGCTGGTACGCACCCCCGGGCACGAGTCAGCCCAGGCTCTGGTGACGCAACCGCAGCTGCTCCCCCTGGTGATCCTGCGGGGCAGTGGTGGGAGCACCCGGCAGCTGGCCGAACGGGCGGCTGCGCACGGCGTCCGCACGCTGGCGCACGCCGACGGGGGCGCCGTGATCTACGTCGACAAGGCCGCCGACCCGGTGTGTGTCAGTGAGCTGATCGACGCCAGCCTGGACCGGCTCGGGGTGTGCAACCGGCTCAACCTGCTGCTGACGCACGAGGCGGTATGGGATGTCGTGGTCCC
>JBOGDL010000330.1:0-7576 GCA_050701815.1 Micromonosporaceae bacterium
AAAGTAGGGAAATCTTGCAGCCGAACTGCCTGGTCAAAAGCCCGCGCGTGGATTGAAGGAAAGGGACGTGATTGGGCCTAGCAGGAAACGTGGATCCGTCGTATTGTTCGTTGCCATCCGGAGCTTCTCGGGGGCGCCGGTCGCGTTGCTATTTCAGTGCGCTCATTTTTCGGAGCTCGGATGACCACACAAGAATCAGGGCAGTCCCAAACACTCTCAGGAGCTGATTGGGTCGACGAGACCTTGTTGAAAGGTCATCCAAATCAGGTCTGTTTACGCCTTCCTGAGCCTATTGATATGAATACGTTGCGGCGGCTGGTCATCGACCGGCAAACGCGGCTTACCCACGCTGGTTTGCGCGCTGGTGGCGCGGCCGCGTTGCGGTTGCCGCCTTCGCTCGCGTACGTGGCCAACCTGGTGGCCGTGTGGCGGGCCGGCGGGCAGGCCATCCTGTTGGATCACCGGCTCACCGACTACGAGGTGAGCCAGGCGCTGCAGCGGCTGCGCCCGCAGGTGGTGGTGGCCCCGGAGCAGCGCCCCAGCGCCGGGCTGCGGATTTTCCACGACGTCTCAGATTCGGTGTCGAGTTACTCTGAGCAGCCCGCCGAGACCGACCACGCGGTGGTGCAGCTGAGCTCTGGCTCCACCGGCCCGTCCAAGGTCATCGGCCGGACCGCGGCTGATCTGGTGGCCGAGGTGCGCCGCTACACCCAGATCGACGGGGCGCCGCTTCCGGGTGAGCGGATCATCCTGCTGCCGTCGATGGTGCATGTGCTCGGCCTGGTGGGCGGCCTGATGCACGGGCTGCACGTCGGCGCCGAGCTGGTCCCGCCGGAGCGGCTCACCGGCGAGAGCGTGTTGGACGCCATCGCCATGAGCGAGGCGCCCGCGACCGTGCTCGGGGTGCCGTTCCACATCGGGCTGCTGGCCGCGACCAAGCCGCGGCGGCTGCCGCAGTTCACACGCATGACAACGGGTGGCGAACTGGTCCCGGCGCCGGTCGCGCAACTGTTCCAGGAGCGCCACGAAACGGTGCTGGGCAACATGTACGGGATGACCGAGGTGGGTGTGATCGGCACCGACCTGTACGGCACGCATCGCCCCGCGATCATGCCGGCGCCAGGGATCTCGGTCCGGGAAGCCGACGGCGAGCTCTGGGTGAGCTGCCCGGCGTCGCCGTACATCGGACTGTCTGACCCGACCAGGTGGGCCGACGGCTGGCTGCGCACCAAGGACGCCGGAAGGGTGGACCCCAGTTCTGGGCTGGTGGTGATCCTGGGGCGGCTGGACTCACAAGTGTCCGTGGGCGGCGTCAAGGTCGACCTCACCGAAGTGGAGCAGACCATCACTGGGCTGCCGGAGGTGGCGGCCGCTGTGGTGGTGTGGGACGGCGGGATCACCGCGTACGTGCAGCCGGCGGCGCAGACCTCGGAGTCGGCGTTGCATGACGCGCTGGCGCAGCAGCTGGCCAGCTACAAGCGTCCTCGCGACCTGCACCTGCTCGATCAGTTGCCGCGTACCACCACGGGCAAGTTGGCACGCAGCCCGGAGTCACTTCGTAAGGCTCTGTCGTGAGCCACCGGCTCGATCACCGTGATCGGGGTGTCGGGCGAGCCGAAGAGAGCCACCGCAAGCACGGCGTCAGCCTGCGGCGCCGGGTGGCCGACCAGCAGCCCCGCATGGTCTGGCACCCCGCGCAGCCGCACCGCTGGGGACGATCCGGACAGCCACGCCGGCGCGTGACCCCCTCGTGGCTCTGCCGCAGGTCCGTTGAGCTCGGGCAGCGGCATCGCGCGACGCAGCCCAGCGTGACGCAGCCCGATGCCGAGCGCCTTGCCGACCGCCTCTTTGGCGGTCCACAACATCAGGAAGGCGTCGCCGCGGCTGGCTGGTGGCGCCTGCCGCAGCCAGGCCAGCTCGGTGGGGTCGAACCAGCGTTCGGCCAGCCGCAGACTGGTGGCGTTCGATGGCCCGAGGATGCTGGCGGCCCGGCGAGACTCGATGTCCACGCCTACCGGGTGGCGCCGGCTCGCCGCGACCACGACGGCTTCCCTGCAGTGGCTCACGCTCACCTGCAGGGCTGTCTCGGCGCCAGCGCGCAGCCACGGCTGCCCGGACTGCAGCCGCCCCACCGTGATGGTGTGCTTCGGGCGCCGCAGCAACGCCGCGCCCGCGGCGACCAGCAACTCTCGCGCCACCGCCCGCTGATCACGCGTGGTGTGGGCAATCCACACGTGCACCAGGTCCAGATCGCTGTCTGGACGGGGTCCTGTCACAGAAAGAAGGTAACTCCATGAGGGATGAGATTCGCGGGTTCGTCATCGAGTCGTTGACAGACATGAACTACGACGTCGATGAGATCGAGGACGACACCACGCTGGGTCCAGCGGGCGTGGACCTGGAGTCCCTGGCGCTGTCCGAACTCGCGATCCGGGTAGAGGACAAGTACGGCGTGAAGTTCGCTGACGACGAGTCCGAGCAGCTCGCGCTGATGACTGTCGGCGAGTTCACCGCGATTGTCGCCGAGCGGGCCGGCAGGCCAGCCGGCGGACTCCCCGCGTGATGAGCGAGCGGATGCGAGCGAATCAAGTGACACAGCGCGGGTGTGCCTCATGCGGGTTCGCAGCGAAGCGAGAACGCGCATGAGCGAACTGCCGGCGCTGCGGCGCGAAGACCTGGTGGTGATGCTCGCCGAGCTCGACGGCAGGCCCGTCGCGGACGTGCGGGAGCGGATCGGCTCCATGGAGCTGGCGTGGCTGGTGCATCGGGTGGAGCAGCGGTACGCCACCCGGCTTGACCTGGACGACGACCAGCTCGCCGCGATGGCCACGGTTGCCGACGCGGTCCGGGTGTTCCGACAGGCGCTGCCGAGCGTCGGCGATGGCTGAGCGCGGCGCCGCGGTGATCAGTGGGCTGGCGGCGTACAGCGCTCTCGGGAGGAGCGTCGCGGCACAGCTCGATCGGGCGCTGCAGGGGGCTGCTGGGTTCGGGCCGGTGCAGCGTTTCGACGTGAGCCGGCGCCGAGTGAGCGTGGCCGCGACCGCTCCCGACCTGGTTGACCTGCGCGGTGAGCTGATCAGCGTGGTGGATCAGGCGTGCCAGGACGCGCGGCTCACCGCCACGCAGCGGGCCGCGTGCCCGCTACTGCTCGCCGCGCACGGGGAGCCGGGGCTCGCCGAGCTGGCCGCTGCCGTTGCAGCCGGCACCGGCTTGCCGGGGCCCGAGCAGATCTACACCACAGCCTGCGTCTCCGCCAGCACGGCGGTGGCGGACGCCGCTGGCCGGCTGGTACGCGGTGAGGCCGAGCGGGTGGTCGTGGCCGCCGGCTACCTGGTGGAGCCGGACCAGTTCGCGCTGTTCGACGCCGGCCGTGCCCTGGCGACGGACGGCGCGGCGCGTCCCTTCAGCGCCGGGCGCAGCGGCTTGTTGCTGGGCGACGGCGTGGCCGCGGTGGTGCTGGAATCAGCGACCGCGGCGCGGCGTCGGGGCTGCCAGCCGTACGCGGAGGTCGTGGGGTGGGGGAGGGCCGGGGACGCGTACCACCCCTGCCAGCCGGACCCGCAAGGGCGTGGCCTGGCCCGGGCCATCGAGTCGGCGCTACGCCGCGCCGGGCTGCGACCAGAGGAGATCGGGCACATCAACGCGAACGCGACTGGCGCCGAGCTCGGCGACGCGTCAGAGGCAGCCGCGATCCGGCGCGCCTTCGGGCCGCTCGCGGGCCGGATCCCGGTCAGCTCCACCAAGTCGGTGCACGGCCACGCGTTGGAGGCCTCCGCGTTGCTGGAGCTGGTGCTTGCCGTGCTGGCGCTGCGGCACGGCAAACTCCCGGTCAACGCGGGGTTCCTCAACCCCGACGAGGCGTGCCCCTTGGACGTGATCACACCGGCGCCGCGTACGGTCGCCACCCCGTACGCGTTGAGCTTGAACGCCGCGTTCGGCGGCGCCAACACCGCCCTGTTGGTGCGTGCGGCATGACATCCGACTTGACGGTGCTGGCCGTGGCCCGGTGGCCGGAGCCAGGCGACGCCGCGCCGCCACCGCTGCCGGGGTACGTGGTGTCGTCGTTCAACCCGCTGGTCGCCGCGGTCGCGGACCGCTGCCTGGGTCGGCGGCACGGCGAGCCGCCGGCGCCTGCCGACATCGGCGACCGCACCGCGATGATGATCGTCAGCGCCAGCGGTGACGCGGTCAGCCAGGCGCACGTGCACGCCGCCGTGGGCGCAGGTGAGCGCGTCGGCCCGCTCTTCTTCTTCCAGTCGGCGCCGAACAGCGTGGCTGGACACGTCGCCGCGCGCTGGGGGCTGCGCGGGCCGGTGGTGTGCGTACGCCCCATCGGGTCGCCGCGAGCCACCGCCCTGGCCCAGGCAGAGCTGTTGTTCCGCGACGGTGACGCCGACCTGGCGCTGCTGGTGCTGGCAGAGCAAGCGGCCAGCCACGACAGCGCCGAGGCGCTGCTGGTCACGAACGCGGGGGCGAGCCATCGAGCCACGAGCACAGAAGGAGCGCCGTGATGAAGACCCGGGGTTTACGAGCGGCGTTGGCCGCCGATCCGGACGTCGGCGCCGGCAACGTGCTGACCTCCGTGCTACGCCACGGCGCCGACCCGCAGGGGCCGGGGCTGACATTCGACACCGCTGTGGACGGTTACCAGGCCGAACACCCGTTGACGCTGGCCGAGCTGGAGCGGTTGGTGGCGGCCCGGGCGGCGTGGCTGCGCGATCGTGGCGTACGGCCGCGGGACCCGATCGTGGTGTGGGCCAGCTCAGCAGCCGACACCGTGCTCAGCTACCTGGCGGCGACCCGGCTCGGCGCGATCCCGGCGCTGCTGAACGGCGCCCTGCCCGTGGAGATCGCGGCGACGTTCATCCGGCGGCTCCGGGCGTCCGGGGTGGTCGCGGACGCTGATCGCCTCAGGCTGCTGGACGGGCAGCAGCTGGGCGTCCCGCTGCTGGGCGACACCGCGGCGATGGGGGCCGGGGACACGGGCGCCGGGGGCGCGGGGGACACGGGCGCCGCGCCGCCGGCGTACCGGCATCACGCCGATGACCCGGTGGTGATCACCCACACCTCGGGCACCACGGGGGTGCCGAAGGCGGTGACCCACTCCCACCAGAGCCTGTTCGCGGCCACCCGGCACCTGCTGAGCATGCCGCAGGCGCAGGGGACGAGACGGATTCTGAACGCGCTGCCCGCCCCGCACACCGCCACGGTGTTGATGGTCAACCAGGCGCTGGGCAACCGGGCGGAGTTCCTCGCGCTGTCCTCGCAGGACGGCGCCACCGTGCTGGACGCGATCCAGCGCTGGCGTCCGGACGGGGTGTTCGGGTTCTCGGTGACGTGGGCGGAGCTGGCGAGGTTCGATCTCTCGGCCCGCCAGCTGGATTCGGTGCGGCTGTGGTTCAACACCGGAGACTGCACCCACGAGCCGCATGTGCGGGGACTGGTGGCGGTGGGCTCACACGACGTCGTCAACCGGGACGGGGTGACCCGTACCCCCGGGTCCTGCTTCATCGACGGGCTGGGCTCCAGCGAGATGGGGCACTCGATCTTCCACATCACCCACCGCACCGACACCGACCAGTACGGGCGCTGCATCGGCCGTCCGTACCGGTTCGCTGAGGCGGCGGTGCTGGATCTGGATGGCAATCAGCTGCCAGACGGTCAGGTGGGGCACCTGGGGATCAAGTCACCGACGTTGTTCCGGGGCTACTGGAACGACTCCGCGACCACGTTCCGGTCCCGGTTGAACGGTTACCACCTCACCGGCGACCTGGTCTATCGCGACCCTGACGGCCGTTACTTCCACATGGACCGGGCGGTCGACGCGGTCGACGCCGGCGGGGGCCGGCGGTTCTACGTCGCGGTCTCCGAGGAGCGGGTGCTCGCCGCCTGCCCGGACGTGGTCGACTGCACCGTGGTGATGACGCCCGGGCGCCACGGTGTGACCACCGACGTGCTGCTGGCGCTGGCGCCGGACGCCGACCCCGCCGAAGACCGCACCGAACGGGTGCGCGCCGCGCTCGGCCCCGAGGTGGGGGCCACCCTGAGCCGGGTCCGGTCCGCCGCGCAGCACGACATTCCGATGACAGTCACCGGCAAAGTGCGGCGGCTGGCGTTGCGGGACACGTACCCGGCAGGGGCGGCGTCATGACCGCGGTGATCACCGGCATCGGGTTGTTGACCCCGGTGGGCCAGAGCGTTGACGAGGTGTTCGACGCGCTGTGCGCGGGTCGCTCGGGCCTTACCCGCCCGCCGGAGGGGCACCCCGCTGCCGGGTCGGTCGAGGTGGGCGGTTTCCTGCCCGAAATCGATCCGCGAACGGTGGCGTCCGGCCCGGACGCGAAGCTGCTGGACCGGGTGGTGGTGCTTGCGTTGCTGGCGGCGCAGCAGGCGTTCGACGACGCCGGCATGGTGATCGGGGAGGACGCGGACCCGCTGCGGGCGGGGGTGATCGTGGGCGGCGTCGGCGGCATGGCCACCTTGGAGGCGCAGGTGCTGGCTCGGGCGCAACGGGGCCGGGCCGCGGTCAGCCCGTACCTGTTGACCGGGGTGCTGCCGAACATGCCGTCGGCTCGGATCGCGATCAAGCACGGGATCCGCGGTTACAGCTCGTCGGTGGGCACCGCGTGCGCGTCCGGGGCGCAGGCGATCGCGGACGGGTTGCGGCTGATCCGCGCCAACGAGGCCGACGTGGTGCTCTGCGGCGCCAGCGAGGCGCCGCTGTTCGCCACGTTCGCTGACACGTTCGGCAACGCCCGCGCGCTGGCCCGCGGGTGGGACGACCCGACCGAGGCGAGCCGACCGTTTGACCGGCGTCGTAACGGGTTCGTGCTCTCCGAAGGCGTCGCGCTGCTGGTGCTGGAGCGGCCGGAGCACGCGGCGGCCCGCGGTGCGCGGGCGTACGCCGAAGTCCGCGGGTACGGCGTCACCGCCGACGCGCACCACCCGACGGCGCCCCGCCCAGACGGCGCCGGCGCGGCGGAATGCATGCGCCGGGCGCTGGCCAGCGGAGGGATCCAGCCGGAGCAGGTCGGCTACGTGAACGCGCACGGCACCGGCACCAAGCTCGGCGACATCGCCGAGGCGACCGCGTTGCAGCTGGTGTTCGGCGCCGAAGCCGTGCCGGTCAGTTCCACCAAGGCGCTCACCGGCCACCTGCTCGGCGCCTCTGGCGCGGTGGAAGCGGCAGCGAGCGCGTTGGCGGTGGCGCGTGGCCTGCTCCCGCCGACCGCCAACCTGGACGACCCTGACCCGCGCTGCGCGATCGACCACGTACGCAAGCAACCCCGCAGTTGCCAACCGGAGTTCGCGTTGTCGAACTCGTTCGGCTTCGGCGGCCAGAACGTGAGCCTGTTGTTGGGGCGGTTGTCATGAGCGCCGCAGCCCTGCGGCAGCTGACGCGGGGGTTGGCGGACAAGAGGGTAGATGAGGACCCGAAAGGAAGATCCACGATGGAGATCCGTGGAATCGATCACATCGAGATGTACGTGGGAGACGCCCGACAAGCGGCGTTCTACTTCGGCACCGCGGTGGGTTTCGAGCTGCGCGGCATGGGCGGCCCGGAGACCGGGCTGAC
>JBOGDL010000331.1:0-8799 GCA_050701815.1 Micromonosporaceae bacterium
CCGACATTAGCCGCACCGGTTTCCGCCAGCGATGAGAGCTTGCCATGATCGGGCGCGAGGGGATTGAAGGGGAGGCGACCGATCGACCGAGTGTGCCTGCAATGTCACACAACCGCGGAAGCGGAGCACCGATTCTGCGGGCGGTGTGGGTCGTCGCTGCAACAACAATGCTCGAGCTGTTCGGCGGCGATCCCACCCGGAGTCGATTACTGCACCGCTTGTGGGCAACCCGTTGACGCAGCTGGCGACCAGGCGGGGGTAGGCCGGCAGGAACGCCGCACGGTGAGCCTGCTCTTCGTTGACCTGGTCGGGTTCACCGGAATGGCCGAGCAGCTTGATCCCGAAGATGTGCGCCGGCTCCAAGTTGACTACTTCGCCACCGCGAGCGCCGTGATCCACCAGTACGGCGGCATGATCGAGAAGTACATCGGCGACGCTGTGATGGCGGTCTTCGGGGTGCCGGTCGAGACCGAGCACGACGCCTCGCGGGCCGTGCTCGCCGGGCTGGCGCTGCAGCGGGAACTAGGCGCCCGGCCGCTGGCGGGGCGCTACCCGATGCGATGCCGGGTCGGGGTCGCGACCGGCGAAGTGCTGGTTGATCTGGAAGCCGCCCACGATCAAGGGCAGGCGTTGGTGGCGGGGGACGCGGTCGCCACCGCCTCCCGACTGCAGCACCACGCGCCCGCAGGCGGCGTGCTGGTGTCACCCATCACCCGCCGCGCCACCCTTGAGGTGATCCGATACAGCCCGACGCCCCACCAGGTCAGCCTGGCCGGTCGAGGCCGTCCCGTGGAGGCGTGGCTGGCGGAGGCGCCGACCGACCGTCAGGACGTCGACGAGAACGAAGCCACCTCGTTCGTGGGAAGGCAACAGGAGCTGGACGTCCTCACCGGAGTGCTCGCCCGGTGCGTGCGACAGAGCCAGCCACAGCTGGTCTCGGTGGTGGGCGCTCACGGTCTGGGCAAGAGCCGCCTGCTCCGTGAGCTGCGGCGTCGGTTCCGCTCCGCGGCCGAGATCACCCTGCGATGGTGCGTGGGACGCGGCTTGCCGTACGGGGAGGGCGCCGCGTACGCGGCTCTGGCCGAGATCGTCAAGTCGTACGCGGGAATCCTGGACAGCGACCCGCCCGGGACCGCGAGAGCCCGGCTGGCCGAGACGCTGGGCAGCCTGGTTCCCGCCAACCGGGTCGCCAGGCTGACCGACCTGCTCGGTCCGTTGGCGGGGCTGCCGGGGCAGGCGGCCGGCGCCGCGGAAGCGGAGACGGCATGGCGCGACGTGCTGCTGGCGATGGCCCGACGTGAGCCGACAGTGATCGCGGTGGAGGACCTGCACTTCGCGGACCCAGGCATGCTGCGTTTCCTGGCCCAGCTGGTCGAAGCCGCCGCCGACGTTCCGCTGTTTCTGCTCTGCACCTACCGGCCGGACCTGCTCGAAGACCACCCCACCTGGGCGGCGATCCTTCCCGGCACCCTCACCGTGTCGCTGGGGCCGCTGCGGGGCAAAGAGTTCTGCTCGCTGGTGGAGTCCTTGCTGGCCCGCCACGACCTTCCCGCTAGTCTCGCCGAGCAGTTGGTGCCGATCACCGCCGGGAACCCGATGTACGCCGTCGAGTACGTCCGGATGCTCGCCGAGCGGCCGGCGCAAGCCGAACCGGATCTCGACCTGGACCTGGTGGTGCCGGAGACCGTGCACGGCGTGCTGGCCAACCGCATCGACCTGCTGGACCGCATCGAACGGGCGGTCCTGCACGCCGCCGCGGTGCTCGGCGACCGGGTGTGGCCGAACGCGATCGCCACCCTGCTGGACGCGGACGAGGCCGACGTGACAGCCGCGTTGCGCGCGCTGGCGCGGCGGGACATGTTGGTCGAGACCACCGCCTCGGTGGTGGCCGGTGAGATGGAGCTGAGCTTCCGGCACCAGCTGATGCGCGACGCCGCGTACCGGCGGCTGCCCCGTAACTCCCGGATGCTGCTGCACCAGCGCGCCGCGGACTGGTTCCAGCGGCTCTCTGCCGGGCGGCATGACCTGTCGGCGGCGGTGGCGCGGCACCGGGTGGCCGCGCTCGAACTGTCGGAAAGCCTCGGTGAAGACATCGCCGAGGCCTCTCGCCAGGCTCGAGAAGCGCTGGTCGACGCCACCAAGGCGGCGTTCGCCGTGCACGCCGTCGAGGCGGCGCTCGGGTACGCGACACAGGGGTTGACCCTGTGGCCGACGAATGAGGCTCCCAGGGACCGGCGCGCTCTGGAGTTGTTGCGGTGCCGGCTGGCCTTCACCGCCGACCCGGACGAGTTCTACCGGGACGGCGGCACCAAGGAGCTGGCCGGGCTCGCCGACCGGATGCGAGAGGCCAGCGACGTGGCGGGGGAGGCGGAGGCGGCGGCGATGCTCGGCGTGGCCGAGCTGATGCGCGCCGAACGCGCCCGGGCCGCGGATCACCTCGCCGACGCGATCGCGCTGTTCGCGAAACTTCCCGACAGCCCGGCCAGCGCCGAGGCCCACAGCGAGTTGGCCCGCTTGCACATGATGGAGCTGCGTTCGGCCGAGGCCGTCGCCGCAGCGCAACAGGCCCGCGAGATCGCCGAACGGCTGGGGCTGTCCGACAGGGTGGCAGCAGCGCGCATCACGGAGGCCTCCGCCTGGTACGAGGAAGGCGACTCGCGAGCCGTGCCCATGCTGGAGGAAGCTCTGACGATGTGCCGCGAGCAGCGGCTGCCCTCGCTGCGTCGCGCCGCCCACAACCTGGCGGTGGTGCTGACAGAGGAAGGCGACCTGGTTCGGGCGGTGGAGCTGGAGGAAGAGAGCCAGACGGTGGACGGGGGCCGGCTTCATCAGGTGGCCAGCCATTCAGAAGAGGCGGTGCGGGCGTACTTCACCGGGGACTGGCTGACCTTGCTACGCGCCGCGGAAGCCTACCTGGACGTGGAGGGCGCCGAGACCACCGAATGGGACCTGCAGCTACGGGTGCAGCGGGCCTGGGTGCGGGTGTTGTGCGACGAGTCCGCCGGTGGCGAGGTGGCACGGTGCATGGAGAGCGCGCGGCGGTCTGGGTTTGCCCGGCTGCGACTGTGCGCGGCAGCTCACGGCGCCCTGTGCTGGGCGATCGAAGGTCACCTCGATGACGCGATGGACCTGTTACGCGAGCTCGACGAGGTCTGGCAGGAGTCCCCGAATCCGTTCACCGCGGAGTGGCTGCCGGCGGCGGGACACGCGTGCGTGCTGTTGTCCGGCCACCCGGAAGCGGCCGCGGTGGTGTCACGGGTGGCGGCGACCACGCCCCGGCGTACTCCGTGGGTGCTGGCGGCTGAGCAGGTCGCCCAAGGCGCCGCCGCGTTGGGGGCGGGGGATGCTGCGCTGGCCTCGGATCGGCTGACCGCGGCGGTGCGCAGTTACGACACCGTGGGTGGCGCCAGCGATGCGGTGCTGGCCGCGGCCTGGGCGGCGCGAGCGTGCCGCTTGGCGGGCGACCAGGAAGCCGCTGGCAAGCACCAGGGGCGGGTGCGCGCGTTCGCGAAACGCAGCCACGCGCCGCTGCTGGCAGAACTCGCGGCGGGGCTTGTGGCCGAGCCTGGGTGACACCTCCCGGCGGGCTCAGCGGTCGATGCTGCGGGCCTGCTTGTCTGTATACATTCTGTGGTCGGCGAACTGCAGAAGGTGATGTGGATCGGTGGCGCCCGGGTCGGCGACAGCCACCCCGACGCTGGCGGAAACCCGTACCACCAGGCCTTCGATGTCGATCGGCTTGGCCAGCGTGGTGCGCAGCCGCTCGGACACGTACGCGGCGTGGATCGGGTTGGCGACGCTCTGCACCACCAGAAACTCATCCCCGTGCAGTCGCGCCGCCAGGTCGCTGTCTCGAGTGGTGGAGCGGATCCGGCGGGCGGTCTCCTGCAGCAAGACGTCTCCCACCTGATGCCCATGAGTGTCGTTGACCTGCTTGAAGCCATCCAGATCGAGCAGGATCACCGCGACTGAGCCGGTGCCGCTGCGCTCCAGCCGGCGCAGCGATTGCTCCAGGTAGACGAACGCGTGCGCTGCGTTGGGTAGGCCGGTCAGTTCGTCGTACGACGCCTGCCGGATCAGGTCCCGCTCCCGTTCCACCCGCGCCGTCACGTCCCACGCGACCACGTGCCCGCAGCGGACCCCCTCGTAGATCACTGGGGCGCTGCGTACGTCCAGGTAATGGGTCGAGCCGTCCGGCAGTTGCGCGGGGTATTCGCCCGGCAGCAGGCGTGGCTCATCTGGGTCGGGTTCGGTGGGGTCCGCCGCGCCGTGGTCGGGGACGGCGAGCAGCTCGAAGATGTTCGCCCCGATCAACGCTTCCGAGTGGCGGCCCAGGAGCAGGGTCGCCGCGGTGTTCGCGTACCGGATCGTGCCGTCCCGCAGCGAGTACACGATGATCATGTGGGGGGCCATCTCCACCAGCACATGCTCGCGATGCCGGGCAGTCAGGCATGCGGTGAGCAGTGGCAGCTCCCGTCGCGCGGCGCCGCCAGACGCGCCGGCACGGCGCGTCACTCTGGAGCCGTCAGTCACGCTGGATTCCCTTCCGCGGATTGTCAAAGGATGTCACGACGGCATAGCGGGGTGTCTACCTCGGGTCCTCACGGAAGGGACGGCAGCGGTGTGGCCAGGGGGGCGGCAACCTCAGGCAACGGCCTTAGAGGTGATCTTGAGCACCTCGGAGACGGGGCGACGCGGGGCCGCGGGAGGCCGCACACCGTAACCAAATCGCAACACCATCTGGGGCCAACCCACGGAGCGCCCCAACGGAGCTCGCAGCAACCGGCGAAGCTCCGGCACCTCGATCGGCTGCGACAGCATCGAGCTCTCGAGCCCGATCGCGGTGCCCGCAAGCAGCACCCGGAGCAGTGCGGCGCCCGTCCGCACCTGCGCCATCGGGCGGTCTGTGTCGGCGCCCAGCACGCAGACCAGCGGATTCGGCTCGAAATCCCGGTCAGACACC
This sequence comes from Micromonosporaceae bacterium, assembly GCA_050701815.1. Taxonomy (GTDB): domain Bacteria; phylum Actinomycetota; class Actinomycetes; order Mycobacteriales; family Micromonosporaceae; genus WHSM01. The sequence continues at coordinate 4,964 of JBOGDL010000331.1, forward strand.
CGAGCCGCCGCGTCCACGTCGCGCAAAGCCAGCAGGCCATCCTGCGGGGCGTGGCTGTCGTCGCCGGCGTGGGGGCTAATCCGATCAGCAGAGGCCTCACGCACCCATTCGGTGAATTCAGCTCGATAGCTGGGGTCAGCCGCCAAGCGGTGCTGCCCCTGACGCACCAGACCCGCCACAGCTGCGCGTTGGCGTGGTTTGTCCAACACGTCCAGCCAAGCGCCTTCGGCACGCGCCGCCGCCATCAACTTGCCCGGCACGTCCGGGGCCGCGGGCGTCTCATTGAACGGGTACCGGTTGCTGCGCCGGCGAAAGATCGCATGGTGCAGCTCCCGTTCCTGAGGCGTGGCCGGGTGCGTTGTCCCGACCGTGAGCCGGGCTACCAGCTCAGGCTGATCCGATCGTGGCTGCCGCACCCCCTGCGGGAGCACACTCAGGTCGACCCGGTGGCCCAGCAGCACGACTCCCAACTTGGCCCCGAGCGCAGCGGCCCCGCAGGCGACCCGTGTCGCCCATCCCGTGGGATCAGCGACCGGCAGTCGCCGGGACGGGTCGGACCAGATTTCGATCACGGCGCCCTGGATCTGGTCCTGCTCAGGCAGGCTCACCCGAAACCGCCAGGGCTGAGTGTTGTGCATCGACGGCGCCCGGATTGCCGTGGCGACCACCGACGCCATCGCCACCTCGGTCTGGTCGGTCATGACGTGGCGCTCCCCGTGGTGTCCGGCGCCGGCTGGACTGACTCGGCCGCAGGCCGGCGCGGCGTCCTGGGCAGCTCCTCGGTCGGGTACGGGACGCCGAGCTGCAGCACCAGGTACGGGCACCCCATCCCGGCGAGCAGGCGGTGCAGCACCGCCCTTCCAGCCGGGATCTCCACCGCCGCGCTGAGCGGACGCACCGACAGCCCGTGTGTGATCGCCGTCAGCCAGACCGCGGACAGCGCTTCGCCGGCGCGCAGCCACGCGGCGAGACGATCGCCGCTGCCGTACAGCACGGCGTACCTGCCGGTCCTCTCGAGGTCGGCCCCACCCCGCGGTGGGATGACCGGGGTCCCGGCGAACTCGGAGTCAGCGCCCCAGGCAGCCTGTTCCGCGCGGTACCCGCTGTCAGCCGCTTCCACCGCTTCGGCGTTGCGGATCACGGCGATCACAGAGGTGGTCTGGTCCTCGTCGAGCAGGTGCAGCCACGCGCCCTCGGCGCCCGCCGCCTCCCGGGCCGCAGCCACGGCGGACGCTGGCACCGGAATATCTGCGAACCCCCGCCGATCGGTGTGCCGGGCCAGCGCCGCGCGCATCAACGCAACCGCGTTCGGAGTCACGGGGATGCTTCGGTCCACCGCCACCCGGGCCAGCAGGTCCGTCCTGCCCTGCTCAGGAAGCCGGTGCACCGCAGGCAGGTATCCCGCCGCGCGCAGCGCCACCCGCACCTGGTGCAGCGCGGCGCCGCAGGAGAGAACGAGCAGCCTCTGGTCGGGGTCCGCTGTGGAGAGGCGCCACCGCTCGTCGGTGCGCAGCTCGATCGCTTCCGTGCCGACCCGCCAGTGCCACGGCTGGGTGTTGTGCACCGACGGCGCGTTCAGCGCCAGCAGCGCCGCGGTGGCCAGCGCCGAGGCCACGTCCGGTGGGTCCGGCAAACCGGCGCGGGCCGGATCCGCAGGGCCGGGGTTGTCGCCGTCGGGTGCGTCCGCGGGCAGCCCGACGGCGCGCGGGTCGTCAGTCTGCGAAGCCGTCGCGTCAGGCTGGACCCGGCGATGGTTGGCGCGCGAGGTCGAGCTCATCACTCCACGGTGGCGCCGGTTGCTGTCCGTGACATGAGTCAAAGGGCCCTGCTGGGGAGGGCCGCTGGTCGAGCCTGGCGCGGCGGCCCTGACTCTGACCTCGGAGTTCGCGCCGGCCGGGCCGTGTGCGGGCCCCCACTACGGGGTACGCATAGTCCGTGATCCGGGTGTACCTGTTAGATGATCACGAAGTGGTCCGGCAGGGGTTGCGCGAGCTGCTTCGGCGCGACGGGGATGTGGCCGTCGTGGGGGAGTCGGCCACCGCGGCCGAGGCGATTCGCCGGATTCCTGCCGTACGTCCAGATGTGGCCGTCCTGGACGCGCGGCTTCCGGACGGCAGCGGGGTCAATGTGTGTCGCACCGTACGGGCGAAGGACCCGTCGATCCAGGTGCTGATTCTCACCTCGTACGAAGATGATGAAGCTCTTTTCGCCGCGATCATGGCAGGCGCCGCCGGTTATGTGCTGAAGCAGGTCCGGGGCAATGACCTCATCGACGCGGTGCGCACCGTCGCGTCCGGCCGTTCGCTGCTCGACCCGGCGGTCACCCAGCGGGTGCTGGACCGGATCCGCAACGGCCCAGACCAGCCACCCGAGCTGCGGGCGCTCACCGAGCAGGAGGCTCGGATCTTGGAGCTCATCGCCGAGGGCCTGACCAACCGTCAAATCGCCGAGCGGATGTTCCTGGCCGAGAAGACCGTCAAGAACTACGTGTCCGCGCTGCTCGCGAAGCTAGGGCTGCAGCGGCGCACCCAGGCCGCCGTGTTGGCTGCGCGGCTGCTCAGCCCCGCCGGGCACATCCCAGCCCCACCCCGTTGACCTGTCGGTGCCGCGTCGCAGCGGCACCCGCCAGCGCACCAGGACGCCGCGTCCGGTGTCGTCGACAGGACCCACCTGAGACGTTCCCCCGAGCCGTCGAGCGCGTTCTTCCATGTTCCGCAGCCCGCCCCCAGGTTCGGCCGTGCCCATGCCGCGGCCGTTGTCGCTGACGGCGAGCTCGAGGACTCCCGGGCTCAGGGTCAGGTCCACGCGTGCGGCGGTCGCGGCGGCGTGGCGGACGATGTTGGCCACCGCCTCCCGCAGCACCGCCATCAGCTCGCGCCGGACATTCTCGGGCACGCCGCTGTCCACCGGCCCCGCGATTGTCAGCGCGGGCTCGAACCCGAGCGTGCCCCGAGCGTCGTCGATCACCTGGTGGAGTACCGCTCGCACTCCCTTGCCGCCCATGGTGCGTAGTTCGAAAATGCTGGCGCGGATGTCCCTGATGGTGGTGTCGAGGTCGTCCACCACCGTATTGAGACGGTTTGCCACCTCCGGCCGCCCGGTGAGGCTGATCGCGTTCTGAAGGCGCAGCCCGGCGGCGAAGAGTCGTTGGATCACCACGTCGTGAAAGTCCCGCGCGATCCGCTCCCGATCTTCCAGCACCGCCAGCGTCGCCCGGTCGCGTTGCGCCCGGGCACGTTCCATCGCCAGCGCCGCATGGCTCGCGAACGCCTCGACCAGGGTCGCCTCCGCGGGGGTGTGCCCGGCGCTGTCTCCGCGTGGGCTGGCCACCACCAGCGCGCCGTACGTGATCTCGCTGGTGGCGAGCGGAACCAGCATTGCCGGACCGCTGCTCAGCTCGGCCGGCCAGGCGGCGACCTTGCTCAGGTTGTCCACCAAGGCGTGCCGGCGTTCCGTGATCACCGCGGCGAGCAGGTCGTCGGATACCGGCAACCTTGCCCCGGTCAGGTCGAGCCCGCTGTCGCAGACCGCGACTTCGACCACTATCTGGTCAGGGGTCGCCTGATCACGCAGCATCACCATCGCCAGTTCCGCGTTGGCGGCCTCTTTCGCGCGCCGCGCGACAAGTTCCAGAGCGGCGCCCTTGTCGACCTGGCCGAGCAGCAGATCGGTGATCTCCGCGGTGACTTCCAGCCAGCGCTCTCGACGCGCGCGCAGGTGCATCTGCGAGTGTTGGACGGCCACGCCAGCGGCTGTGGCGAGGCCGAGAATGACCTCTTCGTCCTCATCGGTGAAGCCGGGGGCGCCGGGTGGCGCGGTCAGGTGCAGGCCTCCGG
>JBOGDL010000332.1:0-22742 GCA_050701815.1 Micromonosporaceae bacterium
GACCAGGGTCCGCTGTGGAAGCGGGCCCCGTACCTGATCGCGCTCGCCTTGGCCAGCGTGGTGTTCACATACCCGCTGTTCTGGCTGATCAGCGCCTCGCTGCGGCCACGTACCGAGGTGTTCGACAGCGCCCCCATACCCCGGCACTGGGCGCCGTCGAACTACTCCCAGGTCTTTGAGTTCGCGCCGGTGCTGGCGTGGCTGGCCAACAGCGTGGTGGTCGGACTCGCCGCCGCCGCCGCGGTGACGATCAGCAGCGCGCTGGTGGCGTTCGGCTTCGCGTACTTCCGGTTCCCGGGGCGCAACGTGTTGTTCGGGCTGGTGCTCGCGACGATGATGCTTCCGCAGGCCGTCACCATGATCCCGGTCTACCTGATCTGGAACGAGGTCGGCCTGACCGGGACCCAGGTGCCGCTGTGGGCTCAGAACCTCTTCGGTTCCGCGTTCTACATCTTCCTGCTGCGGCAGTTCTTCCTGTCGCTGCCCCGAGAGCTGTTCGACGCCGCCCGCGTGGACGGCTCCGGGTACCCGGGATTGTTCTGGCACATCGCGTACCCGCTCGCCCGTCCTGCCCTGGCGATCGTTTTCGTGTTCGAGGTGGTGGCGAGTTGGAACGACCTTCTCAAGCCCCTGATCTACCTGCAGGACCCGGCCCTGTACACGATGCCGCGCGGGCTCAAAGCGGTGATCGACACCTTCGGCAACGGCGGCGAGCACCACTGGGAGATCGTGATGGCGGCGAGCGTGATCGCCACGGTTCCGATGATCGTGCTCTTCGCCTTCGCCCAGAGACACATCATCGACGGCATCGCCACCCAGGGCCGGAAGGGCTGAGGTCAATTGCCGTCCCCTTCTCTCGCGCGCAACTCGACGCCTGATCATGTCCTGGCGATCGACATCGGCGGCACCAAACTCGCCGCCGGCGTGATGACCCCCGATGGCGGCCTGCTGTCATTCGTTCAGACACCCACCAAGGTGGAGGAAGGGCCGGACAAGGTCATCGAGCGGCTGCTCGACCTCGGTCACGATGCGCTGGCTGCCGCCGGCCATGACCGGGCCGACCTCCGGGCTGGCATCGCCGGCGTCGGCATCGGCTGCGGTGGGCCGCTGGACCCGGTGACAGGGCGGGTTCAAGGGCCGCCCGGGCTACCGCAGTGGGACGACGTCCCGATCGTCGACATCGTCTCCGACGCTTACCGCCGGCCGACTTTCCTGGAGAACGACGCCACGGCCGCCGCGATGGGGGAGCATCAGTTCGGCCCGTGGCATGGAGTGCGACACATGCTCTACCTCACGGTGTCGACCGGTGTGGGCGGCGGTCTGATCCTCGGTGGGGAGGTCTACCGCGGCGCAGCCGGCAACGGCGGCGAGTTCGGTCACGTGATCATCGACTGGAACGGCCGCGATTGCGGATGCGGGCAGCGGGGCTGCATCGAGGCGTACGCGTCGGGCGCCTCGATCGCGCGCCGAGCCGTCGAGGCGTTGGCCGCCGGGGAGGCGTCCGCCCTGCGAGATCTCGCTGCCGTGACCGCCGAAGCCGTTTCCACGCACGCCGCCGCCGGCGACCGGCTGGCCCGTCGGATCTGGGACGAGACCACCGCCGCGCTGGGCCGAGCGGTGGCCGTCATGATCAACGTGATCGAGCCGCAGCTCGTCGTCCTGGGTGGCGGGGTCACCCGCGCCGGCGACGCGCTGCTGCTGCCGGTACGACGTGCCGCGCTGTCCCAGGCGATGCGCCCGGCGGGCGCCGCGGCCCGGGTCGAACTGTCCTCGCACGGCGACACCGTCGGCGTGGTCGGCGCGGCGGCGTCGGCCCTCTTCCACCTCAACCACGGAGCTCGCACGTGACCGCGATCGACAACCGAACCCCACTCGTCCAGCACCTTGACGAGCACCTCACCGTGGTGGAGTCCGTACGTGCGCTGGTCAGCGACGTCGAGTCCCTCGGCGACGAGATCTGCGACCGACTCGGGCGAGGCGGCATCCTCTACTCCTTCGGCAACGGGGGCTCCGCCGCCGACGCCCAGCACCTGGCCGGCGAGCTGATCGGCCGGTACTGCCGGGAACGGCGCCCGCTGCCGGCCGTGGCGCTGTCCACCGACCCGACCGTCACCACGTGCATCGGCAACGACTACTCGTTCGGTGACGTGTTCGCCCGCCAGGTCACGGCGCTGAGCCGTCCCGGGGACGTGGTGGCGGCCTTCACCACGAGCGGCCGTTCCCCCAACGTCGTCGCGGGTCTGCGGGCCGGCCGGGACGCCGGCGCGTTGACGGTGCTGTTCACCGGCCACGCCGCGACCGGCGGGGGCCCGGCCGCCGAGCACGCCGATCACGTCTTCGCTGTCGCCTCCGACCGCACCGCCCGGGTCCAGGAGGCGCACGTGCTGCTGCTGCACCTGCTCAGCGAGCACATCGACCGCTGGGCCGCTGCCGAACACTGAGCTGTCACCGCCGCACCGGAAGGGAGCACGGTTCACCCGATGTCTCGCACACCGCAGCCCGAGGACCGTCGACCGGCGCCGCGCTCGCCAGCGCCGCCGGCAGGGCGGGCCACCCGCGGCCCGCTGCACATGATCGGGAACGCGCATATCGACGCGGTCTGGCTATGGCCGTGGCAGGAGGGCTACCAGGAAGCGCGTGCCACGTTCCGGGCCGCGCTGCAACGCATCGACGAGTACCCGGACTTCGTCTTCAGCTGCGACTCCGTCGGGTACCTGGCCTGGATCGAAGAGCACGACCCGGAGCTGTTCGCGGCGCTGCGGGAGCAGGTGCGCGCCGGCAGGTTCGAAATCGTCGGCGGCTGGTGGGTGGAGCCTGACTGCAACATCCCCGGCGGTGAGGGCTTTGTGCGGCACGCGCTCTACTCGCAGCGGTACCTGGCTGAGAAGTTCGGGACGATGGCCTCCGTCGGCTGCAACGTCGACCCGTTCGGGCAGAACGCTGTCATCCCGCAACTGCTCGCGAAGTCCGGCATGGACAGCTACGTGTTCATGCGCCCGCAGCCGCACGAGGCTGAGCTGCCGGGCCCGACATTCTGGTGGCGGGCCGCCGACGGGTCCCGGGTGCTGACGTACCGGATCCCGCACGAGTACTGCAGCCCGGCAGGTCACCTCGGGGTGCACGTCGGCAAGGCGCTGGCCCAGCTGCCGCACACTTCCGAGCCGCTGATGTGCTTCTACGGCGTCGGCAACCACGGTGGTGGGCCGACCCGGGCCAACATCGACAGCATCCGGGAGCTGGGCGCCGCGGACCAGTACCCGCGGATGTTGTTCTCGACGGTGCGGCAGTTTTTCGACGCGGCGGCCGGCGCGGCGGCGCTCCCGGAGCACGAAGGCGAGATCCAACCGCACGGCGTGGGCTGCTACTCGGCGCACTCCGGGATCAAGAAGTGGATCCGGCAGACCGAGCACGCGCTCCAGGCGGCGGAGAAGTGGGCCGCGGCGGCGAGCGCGGTCGCCGGCATGCCCCGGGTCTCTGACCAGCTGGAACACGCCTGGCGGCAGGTGCTGCTCAATCACTTCCACGACACGGCGGCGGGCACGGCGCTGCCCAGCGGGTACGACGACGCGCGCGACCAGCTCGCCGAGGCCCGGTCGATCGCGGCCCGGCTGCAGAACCAGGCGGTGCAGCGGATCAGCCGCCAGATCGAGATCCCTCACGAGGATCAGATGGCTCCCCTGGCGGTGTTCAACCCGCACCCGTGGCCGGTGCGGACCACCGTGGAGGTCGAGTTCGGCGGCCACCTCGGCAACGGCGGAATCGTTGCCGTGGACGACACCCAGACCCGGACCCCGGTGCAGGTGGCCCGTTCCACCACGTTGACGGGCGGCCGCCGGCTCCTCGTGCTGCCGGTCGAGCTGCCCGCGCTGGGGTACCGGCTCTACCGGCTACGCCCCGACCACAGCGCGAGTGCCCCGCCAGCGGCCGAAGCTGACACCGTGCTGCAGAACGAGCACCTGCGGGCCGTGATCGACCCCGAAACCGGGTGGCTGTCGAGCCTGGTCCACCAGGCCAGCGGCGCCGAGCTGATCAGCGGCGACGCGGCCACGGCCACGCATGCGGCGGTGCTGAACGACCAGACCGACACCTGGGGGCACGGCGTCGTGTCGTACCGGGACGTGGTGGGCGCCTTCACCCCGGTGGCGGTGCGCCGGGTCGAATCCGGCCCGGTCCGGCAGGTGCTGCGGGTGCGCAGCCGGCACAACGCCTCGACGCTGACCGAGGAGTTCGTGCTCGCCGCCGGCGCGCACCACCTCGAGGTCCGGGTCACGCTCGACTGGCACGAGCGGCTCACCATGTTCAAGCTGCGCTTCCCCACCGGGTTGAGCGATGTCACCGCGACCCACGCGATCCCGTACGGCCACCTGGTGCGCGCCGCCGACGGGCACGAGACCGTCAGCCACTCCTGGGTGGATGTGTCGGGCAACCTGGCGGGAAGCCGTGCCGGGCTGTCGGTGCTGAACAACGCCAAGTACGGCGTCGACGTGTCCGACGGCGAGATCGGGCTCACCGTGCTGCGCAGCCCCCCGTACGCCTGGCACACCCCGCAGCCGCTGCCTGCCGACGACGACTATGAGGTGATGGACCAGGGCGTGCAGCGGTTCACGTACCGGCTGCTGCCGCATGCCGGTGACTGGCGAGCCGCCGGCACGGTGCGGGCCGCCGCCGAACTCGACCAGCCGCCGACCGCGCTGCTGGAGTCGTGCCACGACGGGCCGCTGCCTCAGCACCGGTCGTTCGCCGCGGTGTCCGGCGCCGACAACGTGGTGATCACCGTGGTGAAGCAGGCCGAGGACAACCCGGACACCTATGTGGTACGCGGCTACGAGACAGCCGGCGCCACCGCCTCGGCAACCGTCGACCTGCCGCTCCTGGAACGGACGGTCACCGCCGAGTTCGACCCGTACGAGATCAAGACGCTGCTGGTGCCGCGCGATCGGACCCTGCCTGTGGTCGAAGCCGACCTGCTGGAACGCCCAGTCGCACCGGCCGCCGAACCCGGCGCCGCTGGCCCTGCCGGAGCCGCGGAGGAGCCGGCCGCCGAGGATCACACATGACGTCAGCAACCCAGCTGTCAGACGGCTGGCAGCTGCGCGGGTTCCTCGGCGATGACTGGCAGCTGCACCGCGCCCAGCTTCATGCCCGCCGTGACGACCATCAGCGCTGGACGCCGGCGCGGGTGCCGGGCAGCGTGCTCGCCGATCTGGTGGCGGCCGGCCAGGCGGTTGACCCGTACGTCGGCACGCAGAGCCTGCTATCGGAATGGGCGCCGCAACGGACCTGGGTGTATCGCACCACGCTGCGCACTGCGGGACTGGAACCCGGCGAGCGGGCGTTCCTGGAATTCGACGGCGTCGACTACGCGGGCACGGTGCACCTGGACGGGGAGCGGATCGCCCGTCACGAAGGCACGTTCGTCCCGCTGGTGGTCGAGGTGACGGGTCAGCTGGTCCCGGGCGAGCACAGCCTGGCGGTGGTGATCGAGCCCGCGCCGGTCTCCGAACCACAGGTCGGGCACACCTCAGCGGCACGTGTCCACAAGGGGCGGATGGGTTACGGCTGGGATTTCTGCCCGCGGATGGTGCACCAAGGTTTGTGGGCGCCGGCGCGGCTGCGTGTCACCCGGGCGCTGCGGCTGTCCGACGTGTGGGCGCGCCCGACGCTGGCGGGGTCCGCGGGACGGGTGACCGTGATGGTCGAGGTGGACGGTGACAGTGCTGGTGCGGCGGCCGAGTGCACGCTGCGCGACCCGGACGGCGTCACCGTCGCCGCGGCTGTCGTGCCGCTCAGCGGCGCCACCACCCGAGTGACACTCGATGTCGACGCCCCTCGCCGCTGGCAGCCGAACGGGTTCGGACCCGCCGATCTGCACACGTTGCACACCGTGGTGCGAGACCGCGACAAGCGGCCCAGCGACGAACAGAAGGCACGGCTGGGCTTCCGCGACGTCAGCTTCCGCCGAGACGCCGACGCTCCGGCGACCGCGCTGCCGTACCGGCTGGTCGTGAATGGTCGCCCGACCGACATCAAGGGGTGGAACTGGGTTCCCGCCGACGCGCTCTACGGCACGGTCGACGCGGCCCGGCTGCGTCACCTGCTCGGATTGGCACGCGACGCCGGGGTGATGATGCTGCGGGTGTGGGGCGGCGGCCTGATCGAAAGCCGGTCGTTCTACGACCTGTGCGACGAGTTCGGGATCCTGGTGTGGCAGGAGTTCGCCCAGTCCAGCTCGGGCATGCGCAGTGTGCCCAGCGAGGACGAAGGCTTCGTGGCGCGGATGGTCGCCGAGGCCGAGCGGATCGTGCCGGCCCGCCGCAACCATCCCAGCCTGGCCATCTGGTGCGGCGGCAACGAGCTGCAGCGGGCCGACGGCGTGCCGTTGACCGATGCCGAATCACCTGTGCTGGCGGCGCTGCACGACGTGGTGGCGCGGCTGGACCCGGACTCGTGTTGGCTGCCGACCTCGCCCACCGGCCCGGTGTTCGGCAACACCCTCGACAGCATCGAAACCCACCCGGAACAGCACGATGTGCACGGGCCGTGGGAGCACCAGGGTCTGGACGACCACTACCGGCTCTACGACGGTGGCCGCGGCTTGCTGCTCAGCGAGTCGGGCGTCGAGGGCATGAGCAATCTGCGCGCGATCGAGTCGGTGGTCCCGGCGCCGGAACGCACCCTGCCGACCAAGGGCAACCCGGTCTGGGACCACCTCGGCCGCTGGTGGAACAACGAGCCGCTGGTGCAGCAGGCGTTCGGGGGCGACTTGCCGGACCTCGCGTCGCTCTCGCGAGCGAGCCAGTTCCTGCAGGCTGACGGCCTGCGGTACGCGGTGGAGGCGAACCGGCGCCGCCCGCAGAGCTGCGGCGTGCTGCCGTGGCAGCTCAATGAGTCCTTCCCGAACGGGTGGTGCACCGCCGCGGTCGACTACTTCGGCGAACCCAAAGCGGCCTACCACTACGTGCGTCGGGCGTACCGACCCGTGCACGTGTGCGCGGCGTTGCCGGCGCAGCGCGTCACCGGCGACGAGTTCACCGCGAGGGTGTGGGCATGGTCCGACGCCGACGCCGACGCTGCCGCCGTTCCGGCCGAGGTGGTGGCTCGCATCCTGCACCTGGACGGGCGTGAGGTCGCCGCGGCGCACTGGGTCGCCGAGCTCGGGGCGCCGCGACCGGTCGGCGAGATCGGATGCCCGGTCGCGGACCTGGACGGGCGAGCGTTCCTGCTGGACCTGTCGGTTCGCACGAACGGGCGGTCGGCCGTGAACTGTCACCTGCTCACAGCCGGCGCCGATTTCCGGGATCTGTCGCACCTGGCGACTGCCCGCGTGACACCCCTGCTCGAAACCACGGGATCATCCTGGACGCTGCGGGTACGGCACGAGTCGGGGCCGGCAGTTCCGTTCCTGCGGCTGCTCGACGGACGGCCGGCCGCCGAACCCGGCTGGATGAGTTGGGACGACAACGCGATCGACCTGCTGCCCGGTGAGGAACGAGTGCTGCACGGGCGCTGGGACGGTGTGGCGCCCGAGCGCCGACGCGTCCGGCTCGACGCCTGGAACATCCCCGCCCAGACCCTGACCGAGGCAGGCTGATGGAACCGGTCTGGGCAGCCGACGCACGGCTTAGTGTGAGCGGGCTCGATCCGGAGCTGTTCGAGGTGCGGCTGCAGACCTCGCCAGCCGCCCCCGGCGCCCGCGCCGGCGGGGGCGATGGTGCTGGCGTCGGCGCTGACGTCGACAGCGTCTGCGTCACGATCACGGTGGAGTATCGCGGCGCCGCGCCCGCTGACGGGCGGCTGCGAGTGTCGGCCAGCCTCGCGGACGCGGACGACCCGTACTGGATGATTCCCGGGCTCTTCTACGGCGAGAACCGGCCCGCGGACAACAACCGGCTCTACCCGCGCTTCGCCCGTCTCGCCGACGAGCCCGCTGACCCGTGGCGGTTCGTCTCGAATGCCTGGAGCTTCCGGGCCGACCGCGCGGCCACCCCGGCGGTGTTCGGTTGGGGCGCCTCGGGCGGCCTGGCGCTGGCGATCGACGAACGCAGCCCCGTGGGTCTGTCCGGGATCGGCTTCGCCCACGATGCCGGCGCCGCGCCCGGCCCTGGAAGTGCGCCCAGTGCCGGCGCCGGGCGGCTGCACGTTGATTTCCCGTACGTCGAAGAACCCGTCAGCTACGTCGGCGACCAGGATCCCGCGCCGCCGCTGGCGCAGACCCACCTCTGGCGGCCAGGGGAGCGCCAGGTGCTCCAGCTGCAGCTCTACCGGTTGCCGGCCGATCGGCACTCGTACCCCGCGGTGCTGCGGGATCGGCATGCCCGGTCAGCTGCCGCGCCGCTTCGCCCCTGGGTCACGGTGGAAGAGGCGGCGGAACTCGCCGGCTACGGACTGCACCGCTGGCACTACCGTCCCGACCCACCGGTGCTGCTGGAGACGGCGGCGTTCGACCGCGAATTCAACGACAACGTCAAGGGTCTGGGTGACCGGGACGCGATGCACGTGGCGTGGGTCAGCGGCGTCCCGTACGCGCACGGGCTGCTGGCGCACGGCCGGCGCCGGGGGGACGACGAGCAGGTCGCGGCGGGCGCCGCCGTGATCGACCACGTCTGCGACAACCTCGCCCCGTCTGGAACGTTCTGGGGGCAGTGGACCGCCGCCCGCGGCTGGGGCAAGAGTTGGACGCCGGTCCCCGACGGGCTGCACGCTCGCACCCTCGCCGAAGCGACCCTGTTCCTGCGCCGCGCGGTCGCCGCCGAGCAGGCCGCGGGCACGCCACGTCCGCGATGGCTGCACGCGGTGCGGAGCAATCTCGACGTCGCGGTGCGCAACCAGCGCGCGGACGGGAACCTCGGCAGCCTGCTGCACGCCGTTGACGGGCGGGTCCTGAGCTGGGCGGGCGCCGCTGGTCTGAGCTGGGTCGGCGCGCTCGCCGAGGCGTCTGAGCTGGACGGACGTTACCTGGAGGCCGCCGAGCAGGCCGGTGACTACTACGCCCGCTTCGTGCACGAGGAGTTCCTGCACGGGGCCCCGGAGGACGTCGACCTGGCGCCGACGTCGGAGGACGGGTACGCCGCGATCATCGCGTACACAGCGTTGTGGCGGGCCACCCGCGAACCCCGCTGGCTCGCACTCGCCCGGCACGCCGCGGACTGGATGCTCACGTTCCGCTACAGCTACGACGTGCACTTCGACCAGCACACCCTGCTGGGTCAGTACGGCTTTCGCAGCCGCGGCGCCGACCAGGCGTCCCCCAGCAACCAGCACCTGCACGCGTACGGGCTGATCTGCCTGCCGGAGATGGTTGAGCTGGCCCACGCCACCGGCGATCAGCACTACCTCGACCGGGCCAAGGAGAACCTGGCCTGTTTCCGGCAGTTCATCGCGCGCGCGGACGGCGACTTCAACGCGTACCGGGGAATGGCCAGCGAACGCTACTACCAGACCGCGTGCTTCCAGGCCAAAGGCATGCTGCTGACGCTGTCCCATGCGTGGAGCGTCGGGGTGCTGCTGCTCGGCTGCGAAGCGGCGTTGAACCTGCCGGAGGCAGACTGGTGAGCGACACGTTCCCGCCCGGCTTTCTGTGGGGCGCGGCCACCTCCGCCTACCAGGTCGAGGGCGCGGCAGACGTGGGCGGCCGGGCGCCGTCGATCTGGGACACGTTCACCGCCGAGCGCGGGATCGACTCGGGCGTGGACGCGTGCGAGCACTACCACCGCTGGCCGCAGGACGCGGACCTGATGGCGCAGCTGGGCATGAACGCGTACCGGTTTTCGCTGGCGTGGCCGCGGATCGTGCCCGGCGGGACCGGCCCGGTGAACCGGACAGGCCTGGCGCACTACGACCGGATGGTCGATGGGCTGCTGGAGCGCGGCATCACGCCGGTGCCCACGCTGTACCACTGGGACCTGCCGCAGGCGTTGCAGGAGGAGGGAGGTTGGACCGAGCGGGCCACGGCGGAAGCGTTCGCGGCGTACACCGAAATATGTCTTGGTGTGCTCGGTGACCGGGTTGACACCTGGCTCACTGTGAACGAGCCGTGGGTGGTCTCGGTGCTGGGTTACCGGCTGGGCCTGCACGCGCCGGGGGAGCGGGATCTGCGCACCTCCCTGCTCGTCGGCCACCATCTGTTGCTGGCACACGGCCTGGCGACGCGGGCAATCCGGGAACACCGGCCCGCCGCTCGTGTCGGGATCCCGTTGAGCCTGTTCCCCAACTACCCGGCCTCCGACGACCCCGCTGACGTCGCGGCGGCGTGGGCCTCGGACGGCTACACCAACCGCTGGTACCTCGACCCGGTGTTGCGGGGTCGCTACCCGGACGACACGGCTGAATTGTTCGAGCAGCTGGTCGGCCCGCTGGACTGGGCGCGCTCGGGCGACCTCGACGTGATCGGCGCCCGCCCCGACCTGATCGGGGTCAACTACTACACCCGGCGCCGGATCTCCGCGGCGCCGCAGGACGGGCTGCCGTGGCGGGTGCTGCCGGCGCAGCCAGGCGTCCCGGTGACCGACAGCGGCTGGGAAAACGTGCCGGAGGCGTTCCACGACCTGCTGACCCGCCTGCACCGGGATTACGGCATCCCGTTGCTGATCACAGAGAACGGCGGCGTGTGGAACACCGAGCCCGACCCCGATGGGCGGGTGCGTGACACGGGCCGGACCCGGGCGCTGCACCGGCATCTGGGCGCCCTGTCCCGGGCTGTCAACGCTGGCGTGCCGGTGCTGGGCTACCTGCACTGGTCGCTGCTGGACAACCTGGAATGGTCCGAGGGGTACGGGCAGCGCTTCGGCCTCGTCCACGTCGACAGGTCGACCCAGCAACGCACCGTCAAGGACAGCGCCCGCTACTACGCGGACGTCATCGCCGCCAACCAGGTGCTCGACCCGACCGATCAGGAGCGATAAGTGAAACTCAGCATCGTCGGCGGCGGATCGACGTACCCGCCGGAGAGCGTCGACGGGCTGATCCGGATGCCCGACTAGTCGGCAGTCCGTGACAGCGGCGCGACTTCCACGTGGCGTACCACCCCGCGTAGGTGGGTGAGCGTGCTGGCGTCGATGCGCTCGTCGGTGATGATGGCGTCCAGCGCCGGGTAGCCGCACACCAGGATCGGCGCGCTGGCCCGTAGCTTCGTGGCGTCGGCCAGCAGCACGACCCGGTCGGCTGCGGCGATCAGCGCCTGTTTGGTCTGGGCGTCGTACGGGGTGGCGCAGCACACGCCGCGGCGCCCGATCGCGCTCGTGGACAGGAACAGCGTGTGCAGCCGCAGCTGGGCGATGGCGGCGCTGGTGTCCGGCCCACCGAACGAACGGGTGCTCGCCTGGTACAGCCCGCCGAGGCCGAGCAGAGTCACGCCGTCGCGATCTTCCAGGATGCTGAGCGCAGGCAGGGAATGCGTGACGACCGTCAGGTCACGGGGCCGTAGCAGCCGGGCCAACGCGGTCACGGTGGTGCCCGAGTCCAACCCGACCGTGACGGAGTCCGGCAGGTAGGCCGTGGCGGCGGTGGCGATCGCGGCTTTCGCGGCGTGGCTTTCGTGGGCCCGCTGGTCGTACGGGCTGCCGCGCCCATTGTCCGTGGGAAGGCTGGCGCCGCCGTGCACGGTTCGCACCAGCCGCTGGGTGGCGAGCCGGCGCAGGTCCCGCCGCACCGTCATCACCGAGACCGCCAGCTCGGAAGCGAGCGCGGCAGCCGAGATGTAGCCCGCCTCGTGGAGCCGGCGCAGGATCGCGTCCCGTCGCTGCGGCGCGTCGCTGTACCGCAGCGAGGCCGAGGCCGGTGCGGCGTCGGGCGCGCCGGCCGTGGGTTGGCGGGTCGCAGGGTGCACGCGAGCTCCAGGTTGTTCGATTACGGCCAGAAGTTGTTCGAATTTTGACATCTTCTGGTACGGCCCCGCACGCTGGCCGCCGGGGTGGTGCGTACTCATGGGGAGTCAGGAAGCAGGAGCCGTGTCCGGAGTCGGGGATTGGCGTGCCGAGGTGGCGGCCGACCCGCGCCGCGTGGTGATCGTCGACGACGATCCCACCGGCACCCAGACCGTCTCCGGGGTCCGGGTGGTGCTGCGCGTTGATCGCGCGGCGTTCGACGACTTCTTCGCGAGCCCGCAGCGTTCCCTGTTCGTGCTGTCCAACACCCGGGCGTTGCGGCGGGACGATGCCGCGGCTCTGGTGACGCGCGTCGCGGACACCGTACGGGCCGCCGCGAGCGCCGCGGGGACCGACGCCACGCTGCTGTTGCGCGGCGACTCCACCCTGCGCGGGCATGTCTTCACCGAGACCGACGCCGTGGACGCCGAGGCGCCGGTGCTGTTGGCGCCGGCGCTGCCCGAAGCCGGGCGCCACACCCGCGACGGGGTGCACTACCTGCGCCGGGACGGCGTCGACGTCCCGGTCGCGGACACCGAGTTCGCCCGAGACCCGGTCTTCGGCTACCGCTCGAGCCGGCTCGCCGACTGGGTCGCCGAAGTGAGCGGCGGCGCCCGGCGCGGCATTGAGGTGCCGTTGTCGCGGCAGGTCGACGCCCCGGACGCCGTGGCTGCGGCGTTACGAGGCGCCGCCGCCGGTGACGTGGTGCTGCCCGACGCCGCCAGCTCGGCGGACATCGCCGCGATCGCGGCGGGCCTGGTGCGGGCCGAACGCGCCGGCTGTCGTGTCGTCGTGCGCTGCGCCGCTTCCCTGGCGGCGGCCCGGGCCGGAGTCGCGGGCAAAGAGATCAGCCGGGTCGCGATCCCGCCGCCGGGACGGCTGCTGGTCTGCTGCGGCTCGTTCACCGCGGCCAGCAGCCAGCAGGTACGCGCCCTCGGCGCGCTGTGGGAACGACGCGTCGAGATCCCCGTGGACGCCGCCGGCGGGGTCGACCCCGCGACGGTCGCGGCTCTCACCGCGGCGGTCAGAGCTGAAATCCACGCGAACGGCCGCGCCCTGCTCGCGACCCCCCGTGCCCGTGCCACAGCCGACTCCAGCGACGTCTCTGAGACCGACGGCTTCATGGACACCCTGGTCGCGGTGGTCGCTGGTCTTCGCGCCGACATCGACGGCGTCATCGCCAAGGGCGGCATCACCGGGGCACGGCTGGCGCGGGACGCGCTCGGCGCCGCTGCCGCCGACGTGGTGGGCCAGCCAGCCACCGGCGTGCCGCTGTGGCTGCTGCCGCCCGTCGCCGGGAGCCGACCTCTGCCGTACGTGATCGTCCCGGGCAACGTAGGCGACGACGGAACCATCGCGCGGCTGCTCGACCAGATCACGGCGGCGCCGTCAGCGCCTGCCGCTGAGGTGGCGCCGTGACCGGCGTCCTGCTCGCCGGCGTCGACGTCGGCACCACCAACACCAAGGTCGGCCTGTACGACGGCGCCGGCACGTCTGTCGTGCTGTCGCGGTTCGCCACACCCGACGACGCGGACGCGCTGGTGGCCGCGGTGTGCGAGTCCCTCGCCTGCTGCGTCGACAGCGCCGGACGGCGACCCGACGCAGTCGGGATCGCGAGCATGGCCGAGACCGGAGTGCCCCTGGACAGCCGGCGTCGGCCGTT
Source organism: Micromonosporaceae bacterium (assembly GCA_050701815.1). Lineage (GTDB taxonomy): Bacteria > Actinomycetota > Actinomycetes > Mycobacteriales > Micromonosporaceae > WHSM01. The sequence goes on from JBOGDL010000332.1 coordinate 13,525, forward strand.
GCGGCCGATGGTGCGGTGGGATGACCCGCGTGGCGCCGCGGAAGCGGCCGGCATCGCATCCGATGTCGGCGCCGCGACGTTGTTCGCGGTGTCCGGCGCCAACCTCGGTGTGAAGACGCCGCTGGTGCGGTGGCGCTGGCTGGCACGGCACGAACCGGAGACGTTCGCGGCGATGCGAGCCTGGGTCGGCGCCGCCGACCTGATCGCCACCGCGTTGACCGGCGAGCCGGTCACCGACCCCACCTTGGCCGCGCGCACCGGCGGGTACGACACGCGCCGCGGCCAGTACCACGATGGCCTGCTCGCCGCCGCCGACATGACCGCCGACCGGCTGCCCCGGGTAGTCGGATCCGGAGCGGTCGCCGGCGCCGTCACCAGCGCCGCCGCCGACCGCAGCGGGTTACGGGCGGGCACTCCCGTGGTGGTGGCCGGGCACGACCACCTCGTCGGGGCGTACGCCGCCGGGGTGCGGCGCCCGGGCGAGGTCGCGGACTCGCTCGGCACCGCGGAAGCCGTCATCACGGTTGCCGAACAGCCGCCGCCGGAGACAGCCGCCGCCGCTGGCATGTCGTACAACCGCACCGCGGACGGCCGGCACTGGTGCCTGCTCTCCGGGCTGCCCGGCGCCGGTCGGCTGGTCGACTGGTGCCGCGACAACCTGCTCGGGAAGGCGTACCAGGCGTTCACCACGCTGGCCGACGAGGCGCCAGACCGGCCCACCGGCATCATCGTCGAGCCGTACCTGATGGGACGCGCGGCGCCGGCGCCGGACGCCGGCCGACGGCTGGCCATCCACGGCGTCGAGGGGCGGCACACCGCAGCCGACATCGCGTACGCGGTGCTGGAGGGACTCTGCTTCCAGGCTCGCTGGGTGGTCGACGCCCACACCGATGTCAGTGGCGCACGCCCGCACCGGGTGGCCGTGTTCGGTGGCCCGACCCGCAATCAGGCGTGGCTCGCCGCGAAGGCGGACATCTTCGGCGCCCAGGTGTCAGTGGCGCCGGACCCGGACGCCGTGTGCGCGGGCGCCGCGCTGCTGGCCGGGCGTGCTGCCGGCGTGACACCCGACGAGCCGGTGCTGCCGAGCGTCGCGCTGACGCAGCACCCGCAGCGAGCCGAGCGCTACACCCAGACGTACCGCGAAGGTTTCCTACCGGTGGTGAGAGGGCGATGAGGTGACGGATCGGATAGCAGACACGGGGTTGGAGCGGTTGGCGCGGCCCTCCGGGGGTTTCGCCATGGTCGCGCTGGACCAGCGGGAAAGCCTCCGCATGATGCTGGCGGAACAGGGCGTCCCCGCCGCCGACGCCGACCTCACGGCGTTCAAACTCGACGCAGCCCAAGCGCTCGGCGCGGACGCCTCCGGGTTGCTCATCGACCGCCACTACGGCTACCAGCAGCTGGTCGCAGCCCAGCCCCTGCCGCCGAGCTGCGGGCTGATCCTGGCGTTTGACGCGCTGCAGCAGGCGCCGGGCGCCCCCGTCGAGGACACCGACCTGGACCCGGAGATTGGCCCCGCCCGGGCCCGTGACCAGGGCGCGGTCGCGTTGAAGCTGCTGGTGATCTGGCGCCGGGACGCCCGCCGCGCGGCCCGGCACGAAACCGCCGCGCGGTTTGTGGCGGCCTGCCGGGACGCCGGCTTGTGCTCGGTGCTGGAAGGGGTGGTCAAACCGGCCGCCGGCGAGACCCGCTTCGACCTGGACGAGGCGATCGTGGAAGCGGCCGAAGAGCTGGGGGGGTTGCGTCCCTCGATCTACAAGGCGCAGGTGCCGGGGCGCGGGGAGGCCGACGACAACCATGTGACCGCCGTCTGCCAGGAACTGACCGCGCGGCTGCCGGTGCCATGGGTGGTGCTGTCACAGGGGGTGCCGCAGGCGCTGTTCCCGCGCGCCGTCGAGCTGGCGTGCCGGGCCGGCGCCTCCGGGTTCCTCGCCGGCCGCGCGGTCTGGAGCGACACCCTGGGCGAGCCGGCGGCGCTGCTGCGCCAGCGGTCCGTGCCGAGGCTGCGGGGACTCGCCGCGACGGTCGACCAGCACGCGCGGCCGTGGTGGGACGTGGCGCGGTGAGCGGCCCGCCGGGTCTTTTCGACCAGCGCGTGGCGGGGGGCGGTCGGTGATGCAGGTCGCCGCCAACCTCGGGTTCCTGTTCACCGACCGGCCGTGGACCGAGCGGCCCGCTGCCGCCGCCGCGGCCGGACTGCACGCCGTCGAATTTCCCTGGCCCCCGGACCCGGCGCCGCTCGCCACCGCGGTCGCTGCGGCTGGCGTCGGCGTCGCGCTGGTGAACATGCCGGCCGGTGACCTCGCCGCGGGGGAGCGCGGCCACGGCAACGACCCCGCGCGGGTCGAGCAGTGGCGTGGCGACTTCGAGCGGGCGCTGGCGTACGCGAGCGGCATCAGCCGGCAGGCCCCGCCGCTGGTGAACGTGCTCGCCGGCAACCGGCGCCCGGGCCTGCCTGTCGAGGCGCAACGGGAATGCCTGGTCGACAACCTCCGGTGGGCGGCGCCGCGGGCAGCCGCGGCGGGGACACGGCTGGTGGTGGAACCGATCAACAGCCTGGACATTCCGGAGTACCTGTGCCCGCGCACCACCGATGTGACGGCGGTGCTGGACCAGGTGGGCGAACCCGGCATCGGGGTGCAGCTCGACACGTACCACTGCGCGGCGATGGGTGAGGACCCCGCCGCGACCGTCGCGGCGCTGGGCCCACGCCTCGGCCACGTGCAGCTCGCTGACCACCCCGGACGCCACGAGCCCGGCAGCGGCGACCTGGACATCGCGGCGATCCTCGCCACGTTGCGCGACTCCGGCTACGCCGGCAGCCTCGGATTGGAATATGTGCCGCTGCTGCAGTCCGCGGCGAGCGTCACCGAAGTGATCGACCGTTGGGGAAACGCCACATGAAGCTATGCCTGCTGCACACCGCCCCGCATCTGGCGGCCATGTTCGACGGCCTGCTCCGCGAGCATCAGCCGGACGTCACCGCGTTCCACATGGTGGACGAGAGCCTGCTTCGCGACACCATCGCGCACGGGTTGCTGCCCCGCACCCGGCGCCGTGTCGCCAGCTACGCCGCCAACGCCGTGGAATCGGGCGCCGAGGCGGTGCTGGTGACCTGCTCGTCCATCGGCGAGGCGGCGGAGGGGGCGCGCGCTCTGGTGGATGTGCCTGTCTACCGCGTTGACGCGCCGATGGCTGCCGAGGCGGTGGCGGCAGGTCAGCGGATCGGTGTGCTCGCCACGCTGTCGTCCACCCTGGGTCCGACCCAGCGTCTGATCGAACGCGAAGCCGCCGCCCAGGGGGTTGCCCGCACAGTGCTCACGTCGGTGTGCGACGGGGCGTTCGCGGCGTTGCGCTCCGGACGGGCGGACGAGCACGACGCGATGATCCGCGCCGAAGCTGCCCGGCTCGCCGCACAGACCGAAGTGCTCGTGCTCGCGCAGGCGTCCATGGCCCGGTTGATCGACACGATGCCACCAGGTGAGGTCCCGGTTCCGGTGCTCAGCTCACCCGCTTCCGGGGTACGGCAGGTCAGCGCCGAGACGGCCAAGGCCGTCGACTGAGGCGAGACCGCCAGCTGAGGAGGTGAGTGGGGTGAGAATCGTCGACGGGGTGCACCGCTTCGCCGACACCTGCCACGTGTACGTGCTGGTGCACGACGGCGAGGCGGTGCTGATCGACTTCGGCTCCGGGCAGGTCCTCGACCACCTGGCCGACTTCGGCGTTGACCGGGTCGCCGCGGTGCTGCTGACTCACCACCACCGGGACCAGGCACAAGGGCTGGCGCGCGCCGCCGCGGCCGGCATCCCGATCTGGGTGCCGCCGGTGGAGCGGGATCTGTTCGACCGGGTCGACGAACACTGGCAAGCCCGCGCCATCGACAACAACTACGACCTCCGCGACGACCGGTTCTCCCTGCTTGAGCCGGTGCCGGTGGCGGGTGTGGCGCCGGAGTACCGGTCCCGCCAGTTCGGGGGCTTCACCGTCACCACGGTGCCGACACCGGGCCACACCATCGGCTCGGTGTCGTACCTGGTCGATGTCGCGGGTCACCGGGTCGCGTTCACCGGTGACCTGATCTACGGCCCCGGGAAGGTGTGGTCGCTGGCAGGGACCCAGTGGACGTACAGCGGGCTGGAAGGCGTGGGCGCCAGCGTGCTGTCGCTGGCGGCGTTAGCCGAACGTGACGTCACCCTGGCGCTGCCGTCCCACGGCGCGCCGATCACGGACCCGCCGGCCGCGTTCACGTTGCTCTCCACCCGGCTGGAGGCGCTGCTCGACTCCCGTCCCGGCAGCAGCTGGCACATGAGGGGCAAGTGGGAGCGGCCGTTCGAGGTGCTGAGTCCGCACCTGCTGCGCAACCGCACCAGCCACTCGGTGAGCTACGCGCTGCTCTCCGACAGCGGCACGGCGCTGTTGCTGGACTTTGGCTACGACATGGCGATGGGTTTGCCAGCGGCTGACGACCGGTCCTCGCGCCGCCCGCTGCTCGCCTCGTTGACGGCGTTGCGCCGCGACTTCGGGGTGGAACGGGTCGAGGTGGCGGTCCCCACCCACTACCACGACGACCACGTCGCCGGATTCAACCTGCTACGTGAGGTGGAAGGAACCGAAGTCTGGGCGGAGGCCAGCGTGGCGGCCGTGATCAGCCAGCCGCGCCGCCACAACCTGCCGTGCCTCTGGTACGACCCGATCCCGGTCGACAAGGCCATCGCCGCCGGTGAAACCGTCCGATGGCGGGAGTACGAGCTGACCTTCTACCCGCTTCCGGGCCACACCTTGTACGCGTCGGCGATCGCGTTCACGGTCGACGGGCGGCACGTGCTCGCGACCGGCGACCAACAGGACGGCGGCTGGGTCGCCGGCGAGGCCGCCGAGACCCTCAACTTCCAGTACGCCAACCGGTTCCGCATCGACGACTACGTCGCGAGCGCGCGGCTCTACCAGCGGCTGCGCCCCGAGCTGATGATCAGCGGGCACTGGGCGCCGCGTGCGGTCGACGACGCGTACCTCGACATGCTGCTCGACAAGGGCGAGGAGCTGGCCCGGCTGCACCGCGACCTGCTGCCGCTGTCCGATGTGGATTTCGGCGCCGAAGGTGTCGGGCTGCGGATGGAGCCGTACCGCAGCGAAGTCGCGGCGGGGGATCGGGTCGAGTTCAGCGTCGAGGCGACGAATCCGTTCCGCGATGAGCAGACCGCGCAGGTCGCGCTGGTGCTGCCGGAGGGTTGGCGAGCCGAACCGGTTGGGCGCCGCATTGTCATCGGCGGCCACCAGGTCGCCAGCGTCACGTTCCAGGTCACCGTGCCGGCGACCGCCTCACCGGCCCGGCGTCGCCGGGTCGGCGCCGACCTCACGGTCGGCGGGCGGCGGTTCGGCCAGCACGCCGAAGCATTGGTGGATGTCTCATGAGGGCCCGACACAGTTCCGACGGCTTCACCGTCGAGACCGGCAGCTACCGGCTCCGGTTAGACGAACGGCGTGCCGTCGCACGCGTCGACGGGGTCGATGGGCGGCCCTGGGCGCAGCTGCGCCTGCTCGCATCCGTGGACTGCCTGGACGGGCCCGACGAGACACTCGGCATGGCGTACGACTACGAGATCGACGGCAGCGCGGCGACCGGTGACGCCGGTGACGCTGGTGACGGCGGTGACGGCGCGGGCGGCGACGCCGAGACGGTCGTGGTCAACGTGACGGCCCAGAGCAGCCGCTGGCGGGAGCGGCGCACCGTGCTGCGGTGCGCTGAACGTGAGATCGAGGTGGTGAGTGCCGTCGTGGGGACGGGCCGGCCGACGGCGGCCCACCTGCTGGGTGGTTGGCGCCCACCGTCCGGGTTCACACCCAGCGGTAGCGGCCTGCGCACTGTGGTCTCGCCCAACCCCGATCACCCGGCTCGGTTGGCGCGCCCGGCTGTCGAGCCGGCAACCATCGGTGTGGTCGGCGAGGGCGGCGACCCCGGGGTGGGGCGGTGGCTGTTCACCCCGGCGCCGTGGTGTTTCGCGGTCACCCGGGAACCCGCGGTGTCCTCGGAGGAGATCCCGTCAGGCGAGTGGGCGGGGCTGGGGATCGCGGCGCCGCTGTCGGCCCAGACCTTCACCCAGCTGCACTATTTGCCGGTTACGGACGGGTTCAGCCTGCGGCTGGACTATGAGGGCCACACCGAAGTCGATGGCGAGTTCACGCTGCCGGCGGTGCTGTTGCGGTTCGGCGCCGACGACCCGTACCAGGCGATGGACGACCATCGCGAGGCGTTGCGGGAACGAAGCCTGATCCCCAGCCCCGCTCTCCGGACGGCGCCGTCGTGGTGGCGGCAACCGATCTTCTGCGGCTGGGGCGCGCAGTGCGACCTCGCCGCCACGTCCGGCGGCCCGCTCCAGTCGTACGCCACCCAGGAGCACTATGACGAGTTCCTCGACGTCCTGGCCCGCAACGGCATCCACCCGGGCACGGTCACCGTCGACGACAAATGGCAGCGGCACTACGCCACCTGCCGGGCGGACACCGACAAGTGGCCCGATCTGGCCGGCTGGATCGCGCGCCGCCACTCCGTCGGGCAGCGGGTGTTGCTCTGGTACAAGGCGTGGGACGCCGAAGGGGCGCCGGAGGATTGCTGCGTGCGCTTGCCGGACGGACGGGTCGCGACCCTCGACCCCGGCAACCCGGACTGCCGTGCGCTGATCGCCGACGCTGTGACCCACATGCTCAGCCGGGACGGCCTGGACGCCGACGGGTTCAAGATCGACTTCACGGCGCGCACCCCGAGTGGCGCGGCGCTGCGGCATCACGGCGCCACGTGGGGGGCGGCGTTGCTGCACCTGCTGCTCGACACCGTCTACACCGCCGCCAAGAAGGTCAAACCAGACGCGCTGATCGTGACCCACACGCCCAACCCGGCGTTTGCCGACGTCACCGACATGATCCGGCTCAACGATGTGATGATGCTGCCGGACGCCGCCGCGACGCCGGTTGCCGACCACATGGCGTACCGGGGCCGGGTGACCCAGGCGGCCTGCCCCGACCACCTGATCGACACCGACGGCTGGTGCATGCCCAGCAAGGCGGCGTGGCGTTCCTGGCTCGACCGGCAGGGGCACGTCGGGGTGCCCTCGCTGTACTACGTCAGCGGGGTGGACCACAGCGGCGAACGGTTCACCGCTGAGGACCACCTCGCGATCGCGCGCTCATGGCAGGACTACCGCAGCCGCCACGACCTCAGCGAACCCCGGTAGATCGGAGTCACGGCGCGTAGAACCACCCGTTCTGCACCCAGCCGTGCCGGTTGATGTTGCCGTACGCGAAGCCGTACACCCAGGCGCCGCTGGGGCTGAGCCGCTCCACCTGGAAGGTCTGGCCCTGGTACAGGGTGCCCATCCAGGCGCCGCCTGGTTCGGTGCGCACCGACAGGGTTTCGGCGCACACCGCCTGCCGCGCGCCGACCACCGCGTGGGCGCAGCGGGTGTGGTTGGCCTGCGCGGCGGGCGCCGCGGCCACCAGCGCGGTGGCGAGCACCAAGGCGCCGAGAAGCGCCTGCGCGAAGCGACGAAACGTGATCATGTGGGACCTCCCCGAACGCGTGATGAGCTGACGGCCGGTGGCGCCGTCAGCGGGACCTGTCACTGGTGGAGTGGCGGGCGCCGTCACCACGAGCCCCAGCCGCCGAGGCACTCGTAGCGCACGTAGCCCCAGTCGTTCGGGCCGAAGTCGAAGGTGGCCGCCCACCCGTTGTAGACCGGGTGAGCGCCGCGGGTGTGGCCAACCTTGTCGCCGTAGTAGAGCGTGCGCTTGAGACCCACAGGTCCGCTGGACGAGTCGTAGTTGTCGTAGAAGCTCGCGCTCTGGCACACGATGATCGCGTGCTCGGGCACCACGCAGCACGCCTGCGCGTCAGCAGTCGCGACCGGGACGAACGCAACGCCCGCGACCGCGGCCACGATGGTCAGCACGAATCTCCTGAAAAGCGGATGTCGCCGTCGGGCAGGCGTCGCGGTGGGCGCGGCGAGGGTGTTCATGTGGCGCCTCCTCAATTGGCACGGCGTTGGTGTGGTGCGGGTGAGCCCTGTGCTGTGGTGGGGGCCGGCTCGGTGACGCGACAGCACACTGATCTCGGTGCGCCGAGCAACCCAGCACAATGGACATTTGCCGGATTCTCGTATCTAACAGCGCTGCCGGACGACTCGCTAGAAACCGGGCTCGGTGCCACGGCGTTTCGCACAGGGCCGGGACCTGTGTCATGTGGCGTGCCTGTGTCGCTGGACAGGCCGCCGCGGCGCGCGCCGCTCGACAATTTCTTCCAGCCCGCGGAAGCTCACTTTCCCATTTGGCAGCCTGGGGAATTCCTCGACCGTGATGGTGACGCTGGGCCGGGCGTACGGGCGCAACGAACTCTTGATGCGTTCCCAATCCGGCGCCTTGCCCGCCACAGGTGCGACCACCACGGCGATCTGCCCGGAATGGACCGTGGCGTAAGCGCTCGACACAGCGGTGTCCGCAAGCAACGCGCGTTCGACCTCATGCAAACTCACCCGGTGACCTGACAATTTCACCTGCCGGTCGGTCCGCCCCAGGCACTCGAAGATTCCTGGCGACACCTCTTTCACGAGGTCGCCAGTGCGAAACCAGCGCCCCTGGCTCGGGTCGGCCGTCGCCGGAGCCGGGGTCCGGGTCGCTGAGCTGGCGGGTTCCACATCCTCGGCACGGAAGAATTTCCCCTCGTTGTCCTCGGGGTCCAGGTACCCGGCGAACCGCTGCGGCCCCCGTACGCACAGCTCGTATCCGGATTCCGTCGCATTCCACACCGTCCGGTGCTCCACTCCGTCCAAAAATCCTCCGATGGGAAGCGAAACGCGATCCGATTCGGCATCCTCGGCGGACAGCGGGTTCCACGCGCAGCTGATGGTGACTTCGGTGGGCCCGTACGAGTTCACCAGCGCGCTCTTCGGCGCCGCGGCCACCCAGGTCGCCAGCGATGCCGGCTTCAGGGGCTCGCCACCGAACACAGACATCTCAAGGGATGCCAGTCGGCCCGGTCGTAAGTGACCCAGTCGGGCGGCGATATCGATCATCGAGGGCACGGACAACCAATGCGTGATCCCTCGGGCGTTCACAAATGTGTCGATCAGAATGTTCTCGCGGTTCTTCGCCAGCACCAATGTCCCCGCGTTCTGGCAGGCCACGATGATGTTTCGAAAGAACGGGTCAAAAGTCATCTCGTAGTTCTG
>JBOGDL010000333.1:0-10818 GCA_050701815.1 Micromonosporaceae bacterium
CGCGACGCCAGCCGCAACCCGTTGTTTCAGGTGCTGGTCGAGTACGAGAACGCCCCGGACGCGGAGTTCGATTTCGGTGCACCACCCGGAAACCGCGCCCGCGCCACGCTGGTCGATGTGCCCAGCGAACGGGCCCCGATGGACCTGATGGTCTACCTGTCGCATCACCCTGACGGGGTGCGCTGCCTGGTGGAGCACAACACCGACCTGTACGACCACGCCACGGTACGCCGGCTGCTGGACCACTTCGAGGCGGTGCTACGACGCGCGGCTGATCATCCCGACCTGCCGTTGTCGGCGTTGACGGCGCCCACCACGACCGACGCGCTGGCGATAGCCCGCTGGTCCGGCGCCGGGCGCGCGATCGAGGACCCGCCGGGGATGCTGCACGAGCTGGTCCAGCGCCAGGCCGCCGCCACCCCGGATCGGGTGGCGGTGGTCGATGGCGGTCGCGAGGTCACGTACCGGGAGCTTGACCGGCTGGCCAACGATCTCGCGTGGCGGCTGGCAGACGCCGGGGCCGGGCCAGACCGTCTGGTGGCGGTGCGGCTGCCGCGCGGTGTGGACCTGATGGTCGCGCTGCTGGGCGTGCTCAAATCCGGGGCCGGGTACGTGCCGATCGACCCCAGCCTCCCCGAGGCCCGGCAGGCCCACATGGTCTCCGACAGCGGCGCCGAGCATTGCGTCAGCGATGACGAGCAGTGGGCGCGTCGGCAAGGCCTGCCGATGGCGCGGGTGGCAGCCGACCCGGACGCCCTGGATTCGAAAGCCGACCAGGCGCCGCCGTCCGGCGCCGGTGGGGACAGCCTGGCGTACTGCATCTACACGTCGGGTTCGACCGGCACACCCAAAGGGGTGGCGGTGCCGCACCGCGGCCCCGCGAATCTGATCGCCTGGTACCTGCGCCACCGCCCGGCGCTGCGCACCCTGCAGTGGACCTCGGTCGGCTTCGACGTCAGCGTTCAGGAGATCTTCACGACGCTTGCCTCCGGGGCGGCGTTGGTGCTGATCGACGAGGAGCGCCGGCGCCAGCCTGACGGGGTGGCGGCTCTGGCGCGTCGTACCCGGGTGCAGCGGTTGTTCATGCCGTACACACCGTTGCGGTACCTGATGGAGACCGACCCGCAGCTGCCGTCGCTGCGCGAGGTGGTGTCGGCCGGCGAGGCACTTGCGGTGACGCCGGGGCTGCGCAGGTTCTTCCAGGCGCATCCAGAGTGCGAGCTTTTCAATGAGTACGGTCCCACCGAGGGATCGATCATCGCGACTGCGCACCGGGTGGATCTGGGCGCGGGTGACCAGCCACCGATCGGGAAGCCGATAGACAATCTGCTGGTACGCCTGCTCGACCAGGAACGGCGTCCGGTCCCGGTCGGCGCGATCGGTGAGATCTACCTGGGCGGCGCCTGTCTGGCCCGTGGGTACGTGGGCCGCCCCGAGGAGACCGACGCCGCGTTCACCCCGGATCCGCTGTCGCCTGGCCAGTTCCTCTATCGCACCCGCGACCTGGGCCGGTGGCTCCCGGATGGGGCTGTGCAGCACCTGGGCCGCGCCGATCAGCAGATCAAGATCCGGGGCAACCGGGTGGAGCCCGGAGAGGCCGAACGGGCTCTGCTGGGCCTGCCCGACGTGCGCGACGCCGCCGTGGTCGCCGGGGTTGACCCGCGCGGTGAGACCTGCCTGATCGGGTACGTGGTCCCGACCGACCCGGCCAGCCCGGCCAGCCCAGCCGACCCTGCCAGCCCAGCGGACCCGGCCAGCCGTGAACTCGGCGCCCAACTCGCCGGACGGTTGGCGGAGACCCTGCCGGACTACCTGATCCCGGCCGCATGGGTGCCGGTGCCCGAGTTGCCCGTGAACGCCAGCGGAAAGCTGGACCGAGCCCGGCTGCCGGATCCGGACTGGACGGGCGGCGCCGGCGATGAGGTCGCCCCGCTCGCCACGGCCATCGAACGGGTCTTGTACGACCTGTGGCGCCAGCAACTCGGGGTGGACCAGGTCTCACCGGAAGCGTCGTTCTTCGGGTTGGGCGGCCACTCCCTGGCCGCCATGCAGTTGACCAGCCGGATCCGTGCGGAGTTCGGGGTGGAATACCAGGTGGCGGACCTGTTCCGGGCGCCGACGATCCGAGCGATGGCAGGGTGCCTGGAACAGATGCTGCTCGATGACCACGACCTGGAGGCAGAGCCGGACAGCGACGCCGACGCCGAAGCCGACGCAGCCACCACCGACGGCGCCGGTGCGGCGGAGGTGATGGACACGGCGCCGCTGACGGGGACCCAGGAGCGATGTTGGCGGGTGCATCACAGCAACCCGAATCCGGGGGTCTACAACGTCGCGCACCGGATCATGATCGAGGGCGACCTGGACCCGGAGGCGTTGCACCGGGCGTTCGAGGACCTGGCGCGGCGGCACTCGGCGTTGCGTACCCGAATCGTTGAATCTGGTGGTCTGGTCCAGCAGGTGCTGGCGCCGGGGCCGTTCGAGATCCCGATCGCAGACCTGCGCCAGCACGCCGCTGACGATCCCGCCAGCCGGCAGGCTGTGCTGGAGTGGTGCCACCAGCAAGCTGGTGGGGTCTTCACGTTGCGGCAGGCGCCGCTGTGGCGGGCCGTGCTGGGTCGGCTCTCCGAACGCCGGTGGGTGTTGGTGCTGGTGCTGCACCACATCATCTGCGACGGCTGGTCCATGGGAGTGATCTGGAAAGAGCTTTCCGTGTTGTACGCGCGGCACACCGGACACAGCGAGGCGGGTGAGCTGCCGGCGGCGCCGGCGTACCCCGACCACGCCCGATGGCGTCTCGCGCAAGCCGAAGGTGAATCCGGGGAACGGCTGCGGCAGCACTGGCGCCGGGAGTTGGCAGGTGCCCGGCTCGGGTTCGACCTGCCCTGCCAGCGGCCCCGGCCCGACCAGCTGTCGGGAGCGGGTGGACTGCTTCGGATCCCGCTTCCGGAAAGTGTCGCGAAGCGGCTGCGGCGGGTGGCCACGGAGCTGGCCAGCACACCCGCGCAGGTGCTGATGGCCGGCTTCGCGGTCTGGCTGGCGCGATTGTGCGACCAGCGGGATCTGGTGCTTCCGGTCTCCAACTCGCACCGGGTGCGCCCCGAGGACGCGGGTGTGGTGGGACCGGTCGGGGAGGCGTCCCTGATCCGGCTCGCCGTTGCCGACGAGACCACGTTCGACGCGCTGCTGACGCAGGTGGGGGAGCGCCTGCTCTCGGCCCTGGAGCATCACGGGTTGCCGCTGGGCGGGGTGTTGCGGGCACTTTCGCCGGACCACCCCGGGGCGATCTCCTCACCGCCGGTGTTGTTCAGCGTGGTCACCACGCCGGAGGCGATGCTGAACCTGCCGGGGGTAGCCGCTGTGATCGAGGGCCTTCCGGTGCGGGGAGTGGCACGTACCGAGTTGTACGTGGTGTTGATCCCCTCAGGTGACGGGTTCGACGTGTGTTTCGAGTACTCGACCGACCTGTTCGATGAGGAGGCCGTCGCGGGGTGGCAGGCTGACTTCATCGCGGTGCTGGATCAGGTGACCAGCGACCCGCGGATCAGAGTCGCCGAGCCACCAGCCGAGGCGCCATCCGATCAGTCCACCGTTCCGGATGTTGACCTGTGCACGTGATCGCTCGGGTGGGGGGCGCCGTTCAGGGTCAGCGTCAGGGCCGCGCCGTCGCGCAGCCCCAGCGCGGTGGCGGCCGAGCCCTGGTTCACCGCGATCCCGAGCCACCCTGACGAGTCTCCGTACAGCAGTTTCTCGCCGGGCGCCACGGAGCCGAAGGTCTCCTGGTACCGAAGCTGGACCTGAGTCGAGCCGCCGTCCACGCCGGCCCAGCTCGCCACCAGCGGGGTGCCGTACGCCAGCGAGCCGAACGCCGCGTGCAGGTCGTCATGGTCGGCGGAGAGCACCAGGCTGCCGAACTCGTCAACGTACAGCACCGACAGCGTCAACGAGCCGTCCCCGATGTGGGGAGGCGGCAGCGGCAGCGGGGTCAACGACTCGGGGTCGATCTGCGGTCCCAGGTCCGCCACGGGCACGCCCCGCACCAGGTGCCCAGCGGCCGGCGCGAAGATGTCCCGGCCGTGGAAGGTGGCGGACACCTTCGGTAGCCGGAATGCCGGGTTGGTGAGCTGGTACGCGCGCCGCAGCCCACCCAGCTGCTTCGCGGCGGGCAGCAGCAGCCCGTTGTCGGGCCCGACCAGCACGTCCCCGCGTTGGGTGACCAGCGCGATCGGACGCCGGGAGGTGCCGACGCCCGGGTCCACGATCCCCACGTGCACCCCGCGAGGGAGGTACGGCAGCGCCTGGCGCAGCAGCATCGCGCCCTGGCGGGTGGCGTACTTCGGCACCTCGTCGCTGAGCACCAGGACGTTCGCTCCGGGCGCGATCGTGTAGATCACGCCGACGCAGATCGAGGTGTATGCGGCGCCAAAGTCCGTGGTGACGCTGATGAACGGGTGACTTGGCGACACGAATCGGCCCCCACACGCGCCAGAAAGTCAGTTGATCACACGCTACCAAGCAGCGGTGGGTCAGCTGGCCGATTCTGGGTCATGACGCCTCAGAGGTTCAGCCCGCCTACGCTCCGGCTGCCGGCGCTTCAGGCGGCGGCAGATAGTGGCGTACGCCGTCGTGCGTCTCGGCCCGCAGCGAACCCCGGGCGACCAGCAGATCCAGGTGCGCCACGGTCTCGATGATCGCCAACATCTGGTTGAACAGATCCAGGTCGGCGAACCGCCGTTGCCGCCGGGTCCACGGCAGCGCCTCGGCGGCGCCGTGCCCGGTGTCGGCGCCCGCCTCGACGGCGTCGCGGCACTGCTCCAGCCGGTGCTCGTGGTGCGCCGTCAACTCATCGACCCGAGCGTGGACGCTGGGCGCCACCTGGCCATGCGCGGGCAGCAGCCGCAGATCCGGCATCGCCCGCACCCGCGCCAGGGAACGCAGGAAATCGCCGAGCGGCTGCTCGCCGGGCACCAGCTCGAACCCGATGGACGGGGTGATGTGCGGCAGCACATGGTCGCCCGCGAAGAGCAGCTGGTTGTCCTGGTCAGCGAAGACCACGTGCCCCTGGGTGTGCCCCGGTGTGGGGACCACCTGGAGCTCACGTCCCGGCACCGCCAGCGTGGTGTCCTCGGTGAGCCACTCGTCGGGCTGCTCCCAGTTGGTCAGGTCCGGGGTGTTCGCGTCGGAGAGCTCGCGCAACTGGGTGACCAGACCATGGGCCCCGGCGCGTCGCAACATCTGCAACTGCGGGTTGTCCCGGGTCAACGCCGCGTCGGCGATGGCGTCCAGGGCGGGCTTCTCGCCGATGCCCAGGCTCACGGTGGAACCAACCTCCCGACGGATCGCCACCGCCTGGGTGTAGTGGTCCCGGTGCACGTGGGTGACCAGGAACTGGGCGATGTCGCGCACCCGGTAGCCGATGGAACGCAGTGCCGACTCCAGTTGCCGGCGAGCGTCCTCCAAGGCCCAGCCGCCGTCGATCAGCACCAGGCGGTCACCGGTTTCGATCACGTACACATTGACCGCGCGCAGCCCGTCATGCGGCAACGGAAGTGGCACCCGGTGCACCCCGGGCGCCACCTGATAGGCGCCGGGCTCGGTCCATTCCGGGGGATGCTCCATCGCAGACGTCAGTCCTTCCTCCCGGCTATAGCGTGTCTCATGAGTCCGCTGATCTGCTGCGAGCGGGACTTATTAAGCACGCTCTAGGGTCAGCCCGTCGACACTATCGCCAGGCGGCTGGTCTCCCCGGCGGCTGTGACCGCTCTCTCGCGTAGAAGCGCGTCCACAGATTCTCTCGCGTAGAAGCGCGTCCACAGATCAACCGCAACCCGGCTACTGCGTGGCTCGCTGCTCGGCGTTGATCACCGCGGTCACCGCGTTGATCAACGCGAGATGGGTGAACGCCTGGGGGAAGTTGCCCAGCTGCCGGCCGGTGTGCGGATCGATCTCCTCCGCGTACAGCTGCAGTTGCCCCGCGTACGAGAGCAGCTTCTCGCACAGCGCCCGGGCGCGGTCCAGCTCGCCGATCATCACCAGCGCGGAGACCAGCCAGAACGAGCAGATCGTGAACGTGCCCTCCTCGCCGGCCAGCCCGTCCCGGGTCTGGGCCGTCCGGTAGCGCAGCACCAGATCGTCCTCGGTCAGCTCGTCGGCGATCGCGAGCACGGTCTTGCGGACCCGCTCGTCCTCCGGTGGCAGGAACCCGACCATCGGGATCTGCAGCACCGAGGCGTCCAGCGCGTCAGAACCGTAGTGCTGGACGAACACACCGCGATCATCCAGCGCGTTGGCCAGCACGTCGGCGTGGATCTCCGCGGCCGCTTGACGCCACTGCTCGGCCAGCTTCAGCTCGCCGCGCTCCTCGGCGAGCTGCGCTCCGCTGTTCGCGGCGCTCCAGCACGCCACCTTGGATGAGGTGAAGTGCTGCGGTTTGGAGCGCACCTCCCAGATCCCCTGGTCGGGTTTGTGCCACTCAGCCAGGGCGCGTTCCACCAGCGACTCCACGATGTCCCACAACTGGTCGCTGACCCGGCCCCGGGTACGGGTACGGGTGTGCAGTTTCACCGCGTTGACCACCGCGCCCCAGACGTCGTGCTGGCGTTGGTTGTGGGCGCCGTTTCCGATCCGCACCGGGCGGGCGCCGCCGTACCCGGAGAGATGGTCCAGGGTGGTCTCGACCAGCTCGCGTTCGCCGTCGACCCCGTACATGATCTGCAGGTGGCCCCGGTCGGCTTCGGCCACATCCGCCACGAAGTGGAAGTAGTCGTTGGCTTCCCAGTCGAATCCGAGCACGTTCAGTGCCCACAGCGTGGCTGCGGCGTCCCGGAACCAGGTGTAGCGGTAATCCCAGTTGCGTTCCCCGCCGGGGCTTTCCGGCAGCGAGGTGGTGGCGGCGGCCACCACCGCGCCGGTGGGCGCGAACGTGAGCCCCTTCAGGGTGAGCGCGCTGCGCTGCAGGAAGCTGCGCCAGGGGTGGTCCGGGAAATGGCCCCGGTCCAGCCAGTGCTGCCAGTGATGGCAGGTCCAATTCAGCCTCGCGTCCGCTTCTTCGATGTTCTGCGGCGGGCCGTGCTCGCTCCAGCTGAGCGCCACGAACCGGCTCTCGCCCTCCTTGAGCAGGGTGCGGGCCATGGCGAGCGGTCCCTCGAAGCCGACGTTGAGATCGCTGGTCAGATACAGCGGCCGGGCGTCAGGCGCCCCGGACGCGACCGCCTCGTGGTAGCCGGCGCTGGTGTGCTTCCACTGCCCGGGTGTGCGCCCGTAGTCGAACATCGGGGTGCAGTCCATCCGCACCTGGACCTGCCCGTTGACACAGTGGATCATGCGCAGCAACACGTGGTCCGCGTCGTAGTCCGTGGGCGCCCGCCGATGCGTCTCGGAGCGGTCATGCTCGTGGTGCCAGGGGCCGATCAGCAGCGCGTCCCTCACCACCAGCCAGCCACCCTGGGTCCACCAACTGGTCTCGAGCACATTCGTGCCGGGGATGTACCGTCGCGCCGCCGGCACCCAGACCCCGGTGGGGCTGATCCGGAACGACCCGGCGTCCCGGTCCAGCAGGCTGCCGAACACACTGGGGGAGTCCACCCGCGGCAGGCACAGCCACTCCACGCCCCCGTTCGGCGCGACCAAGGCGGTGGTCTCGCAGTCCGAGAGGAACCCGTAGTCGCCGATCGGCGGGAACTCGTTGGTGAAGGCTGAGTCTGCGGCGCGCTGAGGGCTGGACGGGGTGCTCATCTGGGTGTGCCCCTCCCTGGTCGCGGTCGACAATGCCTCAGCTTTCGCAGCCTACGTCCGGATTCAGGCAACCGCTTCCTGAGCGTTCCGCCCAGCCCGCCGGACCTCCCGCCAACCCCGGGAGACCACATGGTGATCGGAGACCGCTCTGCCCATCGCGACCGAAACCCTGAATCGGGCGTGCTATTCGGGTATCCGGGGCCGTCCGGGGCGAAGCACCAGGTCTGCGCAGTGGGGGCGAAACCACTCACCCGCTCGGTGGGGGAGGGCCAGGCGCCGTTGCCGCGCCACTGCCCCGGCGCGGTCTCGAAGTGGCGTGGTGAGGGAACTTGAGCTGCGTTCGGCGGTGAGGTGAGCGCCTTCCGGTAGCGCTGGCTCGCTACCCGACCGCGAGCGGCGCGAACGCCATCGGATCGCGGTAGAAGGCGTCCAGGAACAGGGTCGCGGATGCGAGCATCACCGCGTGCTGACCGAACGACGTCGGCACCACCAGCTCCGTCACGTCAACGTGGGCAGGCCGGCGCAGCCGCCGCCGCATTCCCTCGTGGACGTCTGCCATGTAGTCAGGGTCCGCGACGGTCCCGCCACCCAGCACCACCCGGTCCGGGTTGAGGATCTCCACCAGCAGGGCGATGGCCGACCCCACGTTGCGGGCACGTTCCCGCAGCAGGGCGCTGGCCCGCTCGTCGCCTTCCCGGGCCAACGCGGCGAGGTCGCCAACGGTGCTGTCCGGACCTGCCAGGCCCTGTTGCTGCGCCGCCTCCATCACCGCTGTGTCGCTGGCAACCACCTGCAGGCAGTCACGGCGGCCGCACTCGCATTCCTGAGCGCCGACGGCGCCGATGACGGGCAGGTGATCGAGGTAGCCGGCCGCTGACTTGGGCCCGTAGTGCAGCTTGCGGTCCACCACCATGCCGGCGCCCACCACGTTGCCGATGAACACGTGCAACAGGTTGCGCACATCAATCCCAGCGCCGAACCAGGACTCTGCCAGCGCGATCGCGCGCACCGTGTTGTCGAGCAGCACCGGTGTCTTGAGCTGTTCGGACAGAGCTTCCAGCAGCGGCGCCTCCTGCCAGCCCAGGGCCTTCTGCTCGACCACCAGCCCTTGTGCCGGGTCGACCCATCCACCCACGCTGGCGCCCACGCCGAGCACCTCACGGCCGGCCTGGGCGGTGCTCATCCGCCGCACTTCAGCGGCCGCGCGCCGTACGATCGAGCGAAACGACGTGCCCCGGTGCGGCAACGTCTTCTGGCTCACCACCTCACCGTTCAGGCTGACCGCGCCGATGATGGTCCACGGCAACCCGATGTGCACCCCGATCACGCGGTACCGGGAGTCGATCGCGACCGGGACCCTGGGACGCCCGGGCTGCCGGTCCGGCTCGGAGGGGGGCAGCTCGTGGAGCAGGCCGGCCTCAATCAGTCGCGCGGTCAGCTTGGTGACGCTGCCGCGGGCGAGCCCGGTGACGGTGGCGACGTCGGCGCGGGCGATCGGACCGTGGTCAAGCACGGTGCGCATCACTGCCGAGACGTTGCGTCGCCGGAGGTCGGCCGGCTGCGCAGAGTGTGAATCCCGGCCTTCAGTTGTCAGGTCGGCCAATGTCAACATCGCATTCGCCTCCCGGAGCCATGCGCTGGCTGAACGAGCAGTTGAGAGATAGAAAACTATCAGGCTATGTGTGGAACCATGCCGACCGCGTGGGTGTCTTTTACCGACGGGTCGGTTAGTTCGACACAGTAATCAACGGCGTGAGACAGCTCGCGACCGGTGGCCGGCTTGGTGCGGCCAGCGGCTGCTCTTTTGCGCTCAGTGGTCTTGTCGCCGCAATCGGTGAACGCATACCGCGACCCCCGCCCAGCTGGATGGCCCTGTGGGGGTGGCCCAGGCAGGGGCCGCGGCACTGCCGTGTTCAGTCCTTCTGGGCGCCGGGGCGGCCGTTTTCGATCACGTACCGGGCCTTGGCGCTGATCCCCGACTCCCGGCTCCTCGGGTCGTCGAGGAAGAGCAGGCTGGCGTGCCACTCGTCCCGGGTGAGGTCGCAGCGCACGAAGCCGCGTTCCCGGCCGTTGTAGTACTTGACGTGCGGGTTGTCCGGGCGGGCCGCCTCGATCTGGTCATTCACCGCATCCGGCTTCGTGCTGCTGATCGACGTGCAGGCCAGCTCCGTGGCGACGATGTCTGAGGACTCCTTGTCAAAGCTCGCCTTCAGGTCGTTGACGAAGGTGGCGTGGATGTCGCCGGCGAGCACCACCGGGTTGGGTGTCCGGCCCCGTTGCAGGAAGTTCAGAATCCGCTCCCGCGCCGGCACGTACGCGGCCCAGTTGTCCATGTTGAACAGCTCGCCGTCACCGGCCTGCATGTCGAGCTCGGCCATCAGCGTCTGCTGGGCGACCGAGTTCCACCGTGCGCCCGGATTGTCCAAGCCGGCCAGCAGCCAATCCTCCTGCTTCTGGCCGGTCATGGTGCGGGCCGGGTCGAACGCCGCCTCGCAGCGGGGCTTGATCCCGCCTCCGCAGGCCTGGTCGCTGCGGTGCTGGCGGGTGTCCAGCACGCTGAACTGGGCCAGGTTGCCGTACCGGACCCGGCGGTGCAGCCTCATGTCCGGGCCGTCGGGAAGCGAGGAGCGCCGAAGTGGCTGGTGCTCGTAGTACGCCTGGTAGGCGGCCGCCCGTCGCAGCAGGAACTCATCCCGGGGGCTGTCGGGGTCGGAGTCCTCATCGGCGTAGTTGTTCTCCACCTCGTGGTCGTCCATGGTGACCACCCACGGGGCCGCGGCGTGCGCCGCCTGCAGGTCCGGGTCGGACTTGTACTGCCCGTACCGGATCCGGTAGTCCCCCAGCGACCGGATCTCGTACGCCGGCACGTGCGCCCTGCCGAGGGTTCCCGGGTTGCCGTCCTCGTAGATGTAGTCGCCCAGGTGGAACACCAGGTCCAGGTCCTGCTGCGCCATGTGCCGGTACGCCGCGTAATAGCCCGCGGTGTAGTTGTGGCAGGACGCGAACGCGAAGGACATCTGGCTGGCCTCCGCGTTGGGCGCAGGTGTGGTGCGGGTGCGCCCCACCTGGCTCAGCTCAGATCGG
>JBOGDL010000334.1:0-11286 GCA_050701815.1 Micromonosporaceae bacterium
CACGGCGGAGATGCTCATCGGGGACGCCGCCGGGGAAGCGCCACCGCAGGCCCTTCATGGTCTCTTTGACCAGCCAGGTCTGCTGGGTTTCCCCCTCTGGCACCGGGAACCGGGGCATCCGGTCGACTTCGCCGAACACCTCGTCGTACGGGGTGATCCGCTCGGCGATGGCGAGGGTGTTGTCGCAGGCGCCTGCAACCTCGCCGTCCCAGAGCTGGCGCATCTCAGCGGCGGACTTCAGGTAGTAGCCGTCGCCGGAGAACTTGAACCGCTTCGGGTCATCCAGGGTCTTGCCGGACTGCACGCACAGCAGCGCCTCGTGGTCGCTGGCCTGGTCCTGAGTCACGTAGTGGGAGTCGTTGGTGGCGACCGGTGGCAGGTTGAATTTGCGGCCGATGTCGAGCAGCCCGGTGCGGACCCGCTGCTCGATCTCCAGCCCGTGCTCCATCAGCTCGAGGTAGACGTTGCCGGCGCCGAACATGTCCCGCAGTCGCTCGGCGGCGGCGAAGGCCTCCTCGTCCTGCCCCAGGCGCAGCCGGGTCTGGATCTCGCCACCCGGGCAGCCGGTGGTGACGATGAGGCCTTCGGCGTGCCGTGACAGCAGCTCGGCATCCATCCGGGGCTTGTAGTAGTAGCCCTCGATGGAGGCCATCGAGGAGAGCGCGAACAGGTTGCGCACCCCGGTGGCGTTCTCCGCCAGCAAGGTCAAGTGGGTGTACGCGCCGGCGCCCGAGACGTCATCGCCGCGCTGCTGACTGGTGCCCCAGAACACCGGCTTCTTGTGGAACCGATCGTGCGGCGCCACGTACGCCTCGATCCCGAGGATCGGCTTGACGCCCGCCTTTTTCGCGGCCTGGAAGAACGAGAACGCGCCGAACATGTTGCCGTGGTCGGTCATCGCCAGCGCCGGTTGGCCGAGCCGAGCGGCTTCCGCGAGCAGCGGGTCGTGTTGCGCCAACCCGTCCAGCATCGAGTACTCGGTGTGGACGTGCAGATGCGCAAACGATTCAGCCACTAACCCCACCCCGGCGATCGACGCGACCGCGCATATGCGGCGCCAACCACGACACGATAGCCGGTGCCCGGGACAACTTTCTCGCTACCGCGCCAGCGGCTCGGGCTGGGATCTGGAGTTGGCGCCATGCCCTGACCAAGGGTGGCTCAAGACCTTGACTCGGGGTGATTCCGGGCCGCATTCTGATAGCAATGTTGTTGCATATAGCGGCCTCTGTTGCTTATTAAGAAACACATGCGGAGACCGGACCTGGCTGCGACCGGAGGACCCAAGGCCCACAGGAAAGGCAGAGGTGCGAGGCGCAATGGCGAACATCCCGAGCGGGCCACGCGAATTCGTGCTCACCATCGCGTGCCCGGACAAACCCGGCATCGTGTACGCGGTGTCGAGCTTCCTGGTGCAGCACTCCGCCAACATCCTGGCCAGCCAGCAGTTCGACGATCGCCAGCAGGACCGCTTCTTCATGCGGGTGCACTTCGAGGCTCTGGATCCGAAGGAGACCTTGGAGCGGCTCACGTACGGGTTCTCCTGGGTCGCCGAGTCGTTCCACATGACGTGGCGGCTGGTGCCGCAGTCCGCGCGCACCCGTACCTTGATCATGGTGTCGAAGTTTGGCCACTGCCTCAACGACCTGCTGTTCCGGCAGCAGACCGGCGCGCTGCCGATCGACGTCGCGGGGATCGTGTCCAACCACCCGGACGCCGCCGACCTGGCCTCCCAGTACGACATCGCGTTCCACCACGTGCCCGTGACCCGCGACACCAAGGCGCAGGCAGAGCAGGCGCTGCTGCAACTGGTCGCCGACTATGACGTGGAGCTGGTGGTGCTCGCCCGGTACATGCAGATCCTCTCCGACGACCTGTGCAAGCAGCTCGAAGGCCGAGCGATCAACATCCACCACTCGTTCCTGCCCAGCTTCAAGGGCGCCAAGCCGTACCACCAGGCGCACGCGCGCGGGGTGAAACTGGTCGGCGCCACCGCGCACTACGTCACCGGCGACCTCGACGAAGGGCCGGTGATCGAGCAGGACGTGATCCGGGTCGACCACAACCTCACCGCCGACCAGTTCGTCGCGGCCGGCCGTGACGTGGAATGCCAGGTGCTGGCCCGTGCCGTGAAGTGGCACGCGGAGCACCGGGTGCTGCTCAACGGCAACCGCACCGTCGTCTTCCGCTGACCTGGGGAGTGCGGCGGCCCCGCCCGGCGGACACGGCGCGACCACCCACATCGGACGATGCCGGTATATATTGACGCCTCGCGTGTGCGGGGGGTGCCTCAACGATGGATGCCGTGTCGCTGGCCTCAGCAATCGTCTCGGTGGCCAGCGCGGTCGTGACGGTGGCGTTGGGCGCGCTGTTCGAGTGGCGACGCCGGCATTCCGACCGCGAGCAAGCCCGGCGGGACCGGGTGAGCCGCTACCGTGATCCGCTGCTGCAGGCGGCCGCGGCCCTGCAAGGGCGACTGGAAACCGCCGTGGCGCATTTGGACCGCAAGCAGGTCACCCAGGTGGCCCCTGACACCCCTCGACAGGAGGAGTACAACCGGTACGAGAGCCTCTACCGATTCGCGGTGTATCAGGGCTGGGTGCACATCCTGT
Source organism: Micromonosporaceae bacterium (assembly GCA_050701815.1). Classification (GTDB taxonomy): domain Bacteria; phylum Actinomycetota; class Actinomycetes; order Mycobacteriales; family Micromonosporaceae; genus WHSM01. The sequence goes on from JBOGDL010000334.1 coordinate 2,613, forward strand.
TCCGAGAGGCGGGCTTCCTCGATCTGGGCAGCCGTCGGCGCAACCGCCGACTGGTGCAGCTGCTCGCCAGGGTGAGCGGAACTATCGCGGGTCATGATGACTACGGGAAGACCGGCGTGCTACAGGGAGGCGAGCAACGGCTCATTGGAGAGCTGATGCTCGCGCCGGTCGACAGCGACCGATCCCGCTTAGGCTGCCTGGGGTACCTGGAGTTTCTCACCAAGCTCAAGACCGACCCTGAATACGAACGGCGGTTCGCCCCGGTGCTCGAGTTCATCGACGGCCTGGCGCAGGGCGACGCGAACGCGCGGCGGCGGTTGACTGTGATCCACAATGCGCTGGTCGACTTGATCAACTTCCTGGATCCTCATGGAGTCTGGGTGGTTTACCCACGCGACCGACTGCCGCTGCCGAAGGAAACGACCCCAGAACGGGTGGCGTGAGCGGGCCGTGCCTTTCCCGCGATGAGATGGCGCCTCCGCACCCGGCTAGCGACTGGGCTGGGCAGCCACGATCACGCCGACCTGCGCCTGGCTGCCCGGCGCACCGTCAACAGCAAGGTGGCGCCGAACAGCACCATCACAGCAGCCGCAGCCCCCCAGGGCACCCACCCGCGAACCGGTCACCGGCAGGGAACGGCCCTTTTCGTCGTACGAGTAGATCGCGTGCACCTCGCGGTGCTGGTGCGGCTCGGCGACCTTGGCGAGCATCGCCACCCCTACCATGCGCGTGGTTCCGGGCACGTTCTCCACCTGGCTCACGTCGAGTCCGCCGCCGTGAACCTCATACCCGTCCAGGACGGGCGGCCGCCAGCGGGTCATTGTGTTGTTGCGGGCGTGGTGCACGTAAAAGCCGTGAGATATTCCCCAGATCCCGCCGGCGCCATCCGGGGTGGCGCTCCAGTACGGACCTGTCTTGGGGAACACCCGGGTGGACCACTCTCCCCGTTCCACCGCATCAGCAGCGATCGGGTCCGGCTGACCCCGGCCTTCTCGTACGAGAAGCCGCCGATCACCCACACGTTCCTCGAGGAGTTCGCCACGAACGTCGTGGACCTCGACCTCCACGTCCTTCGCCCCACTGGGGCGCCTACTTTTTGAAGCGCGGCCTGACTCCACCCTTTGCTATTGATCGCGCGGAGGCGACGCCAGCTGTCGCCGTCCCACCGCACGATGTGGTGGCGACGGCCGGCAGCACCGGTTCCGTGCGTCACCGCCCACACGTCTTTCGCGGACACCGCGCTGATTGCAGCCACCTTGTCGCCCGGCAGGTCTGCCTTGCGCCACTTTTTGCCGTTCCAGCGCATCGCGTAGTCCACATGTTTTTGCTCTGTCGTCCCGGTCAATCAGGCGCTTCGCGGGCCGGCCACCTCAATGCCCATGGGGTCGAAGTCGTCGTCACGAGGCCTGGGAGGCAGCTTCGTGACCGTCCATCGGGACCGTCCCAGTGCAGCGCTCTGTCATCGCTGGGACGCTCCCGCCCCGGCGCCGCGCCGTCGTCAAAAGTGGAGGTGTCACCGAGGACCCAGACATTGTCCGGGGAGTCGCCAGCGATCGGACCAACCTCCTCCAGCGCGGTCGGCAGCTTCATGTTGCTGTCTTCATCGTGCGGATCGTGGCGATGCCATTGGCGGCCGTGTTCTCAGCGCTGCTTCCAGCCCGAGGCTGATCTTCTCCGCGCGGCTCCCCGCCCGGTCAGTGGCGTGTTGTCAGGTGTTCCCGACCGGGCGGTGGAACGTACGGCTCCGGCCAGTAGTCCACGATCCGGCTGATCAGCCCGGGCTCAGAAAGCTCGAACCACACGCAGGCGTCCTGCTGCTCGGCGCCGACCCGGGCATCGATCCACGCAGCCGCATGGGGGCCGTCGGCGACAACCCGACGCAGTCGCAGGTGCCAGTCACCCGGGTATTCCTTGTTGAACTGCAGGAACGCCGCTCTGCCATGGATCGTCTCGCGAGTTTGCGGCATCTCGTACACCACGTCCTCAGCGAGCAGCTCGCTGAGAGCCTGCCAGTCGCGTTGCTCGGTGCGCTCTACGTACGCGCGCACGGCCTGCCGAGTCTGGGAAGTCTGGTCCACGCGCCGCAGGCTACGTCCCACCTGTGACACACCATTCGACGCGAGACGGAGCTCAGGCGTTAGGAGCCTCCCAGAGCGCGCTGATGGGCATGGCGCGAAACTTGGGCCCGAACGGCAGCGTCTGCGAGCCGGTGTGGAGCACGATCCCGACGAGGAGGTCCTCCCCCACTCGTTCCGCCAGGTGCCGAAGCCCACGAAAGTCGCTCTCCCGTACGGTCGAAGCGGCCTTCACCTCGATCGCGACCACCTGCCCCCGTCGGTTTTCCAGCACCAGGTCTACCTCGACCTTGTCCTTGGTGCGGTAGTGAAACAGCTCGACGCGCATCTGCGACCAGTCCAGCTGCCGGGAGATCTCCATCGCGACGAAACCCTCCAGGAGTGAGCCGATCAGGCCCCCCGGTTGCCGCAGCGCTGCAGCGCCTAGACCCTGCAGGTTCGCCGCGATTCCCGAGTCGACCATCGCGACCTTGGGCGTGGCGACGGCACGGGAACTCAGGTTCCGTGACCATGCCGGGATCCGCTTGATCAGGAAGACCTCTTCCAGCAGGCCCAGGTAACGGTTGACCGTGTTGGCGGGAAGCCCCAGCTGGCTCGCGAGACTGCCCGCTACCAGCAGCTGCCCGGATCGCGCGGCGACGAGTCTGGTCAGCGCCCGCATCTGGGGCGCCCGCTCGATCTGGGACAACTGGATCACGTCACGGTTGATCAGGTCGGACACGTACGAGTCGAGGAAACGCTGCCGACGCCGCTCCGGGCGTGCGATCGCCTCGGGGAAGCCACCTCTGACGACACGTTCGACGTAGCCGCGCTGGCGTTCCTCCGAGGTGTGACGCAGCTCAGGCCCATGTTCGAAGATCGCGTCGACGAAGCCGTCCGGCCGGCCATCGATCTCCCCTTGCGAAAGGGGCCACAGCTCAACCGTCTCCATGCGCCCTGGGAGCGCGTCGGGCAACCCACGTAGACCAAGGATCCGCGCGGACCCGGTGAGCAGGAAACGACCCGGTCGCGGGTCGGTGTCCACGGTCTCTTTGATCGCGAGCAGCAACTCCGGGACCCGCTGGATCTCGTCGATGACCATCGCGGAGTCGCCGGCGACAAACTCAGTCGGGTCGTACCGCGCCGATTCTCGAGTCTCCGCGCGATCGAGGCTGCGCCACACCGCGCCGTGCTCATGGCCGATCCGCGACACCAGCGTGCTCTTGCCGCACTGCCGGGCGCCGTTCACAAGGACCACCCGGGTGTCAGCCAACGCCTCGCGAACGGCATTGGCGGCACGACGAGGCAGGATGCGCCCGAGTGGGGACTGGGACAACCGTGTCATGTGCTAGATCATGGCATGGCTGGGTACGTTTAGCCGCCGTCGCTGTGTAGGTTTGGTCGCAACTCACGTGGCTGTTTGGTCGCAAACAGCTCAAGGGGGGCCCTGCTCCGGGTGACCGCGTTCGCCAGCCTGAACTGCTCGCAGGTTGATCTGGCAGGAGCGGGCCGGACCCCGCCACAGGTCTGCCCTGCCGCCGCCACGCCGACCCGGCCCCTGGGCCAGCTCAGTCGCCCAGCTCAGCGCGGCGCTTGGCCACGTACTCGGCGAGCTCTGCCTTGATCGCGTCACCCAGCGGGGGTTGTTGGTATTCGGCCAACGTCTTCTCGCTGATCTCGGACGCCCGTGCGGCAGCGTCTTTGGCGCCGTTGTTCAGCCACCGGTCGTAGTTGTCCGACGAGGACAGCAGCGGCCGGTAGAAGCAGGTGCGGAACCGCTCCAGGGTGTGCATGGCGCCCAGGAAATGGCCACCGTGCCCGACCTCGGCGTGCGCGTCGAACGCCAGCGACGCCTCGTCGATCTCCAGCGGCGTGAATTCCGCCCGCAGCATCTTCAGCAGCTCGATGTCGATGATGAACTTCTCGTACGAGGCGACCAAGCCGCCTTCCAGCCAGCCAGCTGAGTGCATCACCCAGTTCGCCCCGGCCAGGAACGTCGGTAGCAGCGTCATCAAAGCCTCGTACGCGGCCTGCGCGTCCGGCGTCTGACTGGACGTGAGCCCACCGCCGGAGCGGAACGGCAACCCGAAGTGGCGCGCGATCTGACCGGTGCAGAACAGCCCGATGGCCGACTCCGGGGTGCCGAAACAGGGCGAGCCCGACTGCATGTCGATGTTGGACAGGAACGAGCCGAACACCACCGGGCAGCCGGGGCGGATCAGCTGCGAGAGCGCGATCCCCGACAGCGCCTCGGCGATCTGCTGCACCAGCGCGGCGGGGATGGTCACCGGTGACATGGCGCCCATCAGCAGGAACGGGGTCAGCACCACGGGCTGGTTGGCGGCGCTGTACTCGAACTGCGCGTCCAGCATCCGGTCGTCCCAGCGCAGCGGCGAATTGCAGTTGATGAGCGAGATGGTCGCGGGCGTCTGCTCGATCGCGGCCCGTCCGCCGAACAGGATCTCGCTCATCGTGATCGTGTCTCGGGCGTTGCCACCGGAGACCACGTTGCCCATGTAGATCTTGTCGGTGAGGGTCTGCAGCGCGTACGTCATGTCCAGGTGCCGGGAGTCCAGCGGCGCGTCGTTGGGCTCGCAGATCACGCCGCCGGCGGAGTCGAGCTCCGGGTAAGACTGGGCCAGTTTGGCGAACTGCCGGAAGTCGTCCAGGGTGGCGTCCCGGCGCACCGCGTCAGCTCCGGCGCCTTGCCGGGTGAACGGCGGCCCGTAGACCGCGCCGAAGACCATGTTGTCGCCGCCGATCCGGACGTTGTGCGCCGGGTTCCGGGCTTGAATGTCGAACTCCCGGGGCGCCTTCGCGACCTGCTCCAGCACGAATTCCGGGTCCAGCTTGACGGTGTTGCCCGCCACCGTCTGACCGGCTTTCCGGAACAGCTCCAGGGCCCGGTCGGACATGAACTCGACGCCGATCTCGGTGAGGATCCGACGCCAGCCACGGTCCAGGACAGCCATCGCGTCGGGTGAGAGCACCTCGTAGCGCGGCATCTGATTACGGAACATGTTGCGCCTCCCGAGACAGCCGACGTCTGAGGGTCACCGTAGCGGCACGTTCCGTCTTGACAACCCTCTTAGTCGAATCGTACGCTCATGATATGGAAATTTGGTTCCATATCATGGAACTCTGGAGCTATTAGATGCCACCTTCTGAAACCGCGTCAGGACCGCCTCCGACGGGCACCCAGGCGATCGACCGCGCCGCGAAACTGCTCGCGCTCGTGGTGCAGTCAGAAGACCCCCGGACCTTCAGTTCGCTGGTCGAGGAAATGGAGCTGGCCAAGTCCACCTGCTCCCGGCTGCTGCACGCCCTGGAGCGCAATCACCTGGTTCGCCGCGACCGCGATGGCGCCTTCCGCCCAGGGCCGCTCTTCACCCTGTACGCGGCGCGCCACGACCCCGTCGACGACGTGGTGCGGATCGCCGAGCCGACACTGGAGCGGCTGGGAGACGCGCTCGGCGAGACCATCAACCTGTCGGTGCCGCGCGGGGACACCGTGGTTCAGGTGGCGCAGGTGGATTCGACGTACCTGCTCAGTGCCACCAACTGGCTCGACGTCGCCTCACCGCCCCACACCTCGGCGTTGGGGAAGGTCTTTTACGCGTACGGGCGACTCCCGATGCCTGACGAGCCGATGGAGCGCCGCACCGAGCACACCTTGACCAGCCTGGCGGCCCTGGAAAGCGACCTGGAAACGGTGAAACGCCGCGGGTACGCCATCACCAACGAGGAACTGGAGCCGGGGCTCGCGGCCGTCGCCGCCCCGGTGCGCAGCGGCGACGGCGGGGTGATCGCGGCGGTGTCCGTCTCCGGGCCAACGGCTCGGCTGGATGACCGCATCGACCACATTGCGAAATTGCTGATCACTGAGACCCGGGCGCTGTCCCACTTGCTGGGCTACCGGGCGGACAAGGCGCGAAAGGAAGCCGTGGCATGACTCCTGAGGAAATTCTCCAAGGCCTGTACGACCAGACCCTGGTGGGCAACGCCCCCGCCGTGCTCGAGCTGACCAACACCGGGCTGCAGTCCGGGCTCGGGCCGGAGACCTTGCTCTTCGATGCCCTGATCCCGTCGCTGGAAGAGGTCGGGGCCCGGTTCGAGCGGGGCGACTTCTTCGTCCCCGAGATGCTGATCGCGGGCAAGGCGATGAGCGGCGCCCTGGACGTGCTGCGTCCGCTGCTCGCCGAGACCGGCGCGGAGACCGTGGGCACGTTCCTGATGGGCACGGTGAAGGGCGACGTGCACGACATCGGCAAGAACCTCGTCAACATCATGCTCGAAGGCGCCGGTTTCCACGTCATCGACCTCGGGGTGCAGGTGGCCCCGGAGAAGTTCGTGGCGGCGATCGAAGAGCACCAGCCGGACGTGGTCGGGTTCTCGGCCTTCCTCACCACCACCATGCCGATGTTCAAAGCCAACATCAACGCGCTCCAGAAGGCGGGCCTGCGCGACTCCGTGATCGTGATGGTCGGCGGCGCCCCCGTGACCCAGGAGTACGCCGACGCGGTCGGCGCCGACGGCTACGCCGCCGACGCCTCAGCCACCGTGAAGCAGGCGAAAGCACTGATGGCACGCCGCCGGGACGCCCTGGCCAGCGCCTGACCCCCGACCATCGCAGCTAGAGGAGCGCGCCATGCACACCGTCCTGAGTTCGGCCTCGCGGCAGGTGACCATCGGGCCGGACCGGCCCTTCTGCGTCATCGGCGAGCGGATCAACCCGACCGGCCGGAAGAAATTCTCGGAGCAGCTACGGGCCGGCGACCTGTCGCAGATCGAGGCTGACGTGGCGGCCCAGGTCGCCGGCGGCGCCGCGGTGCTGGACGTCAACATGGGGGTGCCGCTGGCCGACGAGGCCGAGCTGCTCGCCCGGGCCGTGAAGCTGGTGCAGGAGCTGACCGACCTTCCGCTGTGCATCGACTCCTCAGTGGTGGAGGCGCTGGAGGCCGGGCTCGCCGCGTACCAGGGAAAGGCGCTGGTCAATTCGGTGACAGCCGAGGACGAGCGGTTGGAAGCGATCCTGCCGTTGGTGAAGCGCCACGGCGCCGCGGTGATCGCGCTCCCTAATGACGAGGACGAGATCCCGATGACGGCGGACCGCCGGGTCGAGCTCACTCACAAGATCATCGACGTGGCGGCGGGCACGTACGGGATCCCGATCGAGGACATCGTGATCGACCCGCTGGCGATGCCGATCGGCGCCGACACCAGCGTGGTGCAGGTGACGCTGGAGACGATCTCCAAGATCCGGGACGAGTACGGCGTCAACATGACGCTCGGGGCGTCCAACGTGTCGTTCGGGATGCCGGGCCGGCACACCATCGGCGCCACGTTCCTGACCATGGCGGCGCAGTGCGGGCTGACCAGCGCCATCATGGACGCTCGCAATCCCCAGATCGTGGAGGCGGTGCGCGCCGCCGACCTGCTGCTCGGCAACGACGAGTGGGGCGCGGCCTGGATCGCGGCTCAGCGCGCCAAGGCCGCGAACCCGTGACCGCCGAGCGTGGCGGCGCCGGCCCCGACGGCGCATCCGAGACCGGACAGCCAGGGCGGGTGCGGGTCCGGTTCACCCCCGCCGAGCGTGAGGTGCGGGTGCCGCCCGGGGTCAGCGTGTTCGACGCGGCGAGCTGGCACGGGATCGCGATCGACTCCACCTGCGGCGGGCATGGCACCTGCAAGAAATGCAAGGTGCAGGTGGTCGACGGCTCGGTCCCCGTCTCCCGGTTGGACGTGCGGGCGTTCTCGGGCGATCAGCTCAAGAGCGGGTGGCGGCTGGCCTGCCTGGCGCAGGCCACGAACGATCTGAGGGTGGACGTGCCGCCGCTTCAGACCCGGCCGAAGGCGGCCACGGTCGGCGTCGGCCGGCAGGTGATCCTGCGACCGGCGATCCAGAAGCGGCACGTCGAGCTGGCCGAGCCGAGCCTCGCCGATCAGACCCCCGATCTGGAGCGGCTGCTCGCCGCCATCGACGACCTCGAGCTGCGGGTCGACCTGCACGCCTTACGCCGACTCCCCACAGTGCTGCGGGACAGCGACTACCGCCTCACCGCCGTGATCGTGGACAACGTGCTGGTCGACGTGGAGCCGGGAGACACCACGGCGCGGCGGTTCGGGATCGCGTACGACCTGGGCACCACCACCGTGGTGGCGACGCTGCTGGACACCGCCACCGGGACCCCGGTCGCGGTGCGTTCGATGCTGAACCGGCAGCAGCCGTACGGCGGCGATGTGATCACCCGGATCAGCGCCACCATGCTCGACTCCGACGCGCTGGGCCGGCTGCAGGCGCTCGCCCACGACACGTTGGACCAGCTCACCCGGGAAGTCTGCAAGGAAGCCGGGGTGGAGCCGAGCGAGGTGTACGAGGTCGCGCTCGCCGGCAATGCCACCATGGTCCACCTCGCTCTCGGCATCGATCCGGAGCCGCTCGGGGTGGCGCCGTTCGTGATGGCGGCCCGGGAGTTTCCCGAGCTGATGGCCTCCGATCTCGGGATCCAGGCGCACCCGCGAGCGCGCGCGATGCTGTTCGGTTCGCTCGGCGCGTACGTGGGCGGCGACATCGTGGCGGGGATGCTCGCCTCCGGAATGGATCGCGACAAGCGGCTGCG
>JBOGDL010000335.1:0-7462 GCA_050701815.1 Micromonosporaceae bacterium
TCCCGGCCCGGCGACCCCAACGGCCCCGAGATCCTGCCGTTCTCACCCAGCGGCCTGACCAAGCAGATGATGCGGCTGGCGCAGGTCGACCAGGTGAGCATGGTGGAGCTGATCTCGTTCCGGATGATTCTGGACGGCTCCGCCAACATGCTGGCCGCGCAGCTGCGCACCGACGAGCAACTGGCCGCGATCGAGTCCACCATCGACGTGATGCGAGATGCCATCGATTCTGGCTACGAGGCGTTCAGCCAGGCCGACATCGCATTCCACGACGCGATCGCGCTCGCCAGCCGCAACTCCCTGATCCAGGTGTGCAACGAGGTGGTTCGCGGCGTGGTGCTGTCGCTGATCTCCGACAAGATCTCGCGGGCACGTAACAGCAAGGCTTTGATGCGCCAGTCGCTGCACCACCATGAGGAAGTGCTTGAGGCGATACGGGCCGGCGACGGCATGGCAGCGGCCGACATCTCGCGACGGAACATCTTCAACTACTACGCCACGTACGTGCCGAAGGCCGACCGGGATCAGCTGCGCGCCCTGCTCGCTGCCGAGCAGTAGCTGCACCCTGTTCGCTGCCGAGCGGTGAGCAGGGTGCCCTGCGGCAGCGACGCGGGATCAGGCCGAGGCGTTCCGCAGTTGGGTCGCCTCCGCGGACTGCCCCAGGCGATCCAGGGCGTCGGCCAGGGTGTGGGCCACGACGTGACGCAGCGGCGGGATGTCAGCGGCCACGTGCAGAGCCGCCCGCAACACCGGCACCGCGTGGTCGGGGTGTTCAGCCGCCAGGATTCGCCCTTGTTGCAGGTCCATTTTCGCCGCCTCGACCGGCATGCCGACGCGGCGCAACGCCGCTGCCGCCGCGGCCGATTGATCGACCGCCTCGCGGAGTCGGCCGGCGCCCGTCAGCACGTATGCCGCGCTACGCAACGTCATCGCCTGTTGCAGCGCGAGCCGGTCAGCGGGTTGGGCGGGCAGGCTGCGAGTCGCCTGATCGGCCTCCGCCAGCACCGTGAGCGCCTGCTCGTGGGCGCCGACCCAATGCAGTGACAGCGCCTCACCGGCCCGGCACTGGGCCACCGTGTGCGCGTCCTGGTGCGCCTGCGCCAGGTCGCCGGCCGCCCGGTACGCCTGCGCAGCGTCAAGGTCGTGGTCCAGCTTGTCCAGCGACTCCGCGGAGCCGACCAGCGAGATCACCAGCAGCTGCGGGTCCTGCCGTTCCCGGGCGCCGGCCGTCAGCTTCTGGTACTCCTCGAGGGCCAGGTGGTGGTCGCCCAGCGTGGAGTGGCTCTCGGCGAGCAGGAGCCGGTTCCAGTCGGCCATCGCCGGGGTGTCCAGCAGGTTGTGTTCCCGCAGCCGATCCAGCCACGTGGTTACGTCGTCGGCGGCGTGCACCGCGTCCTCGTGCCGACCCGCCGCCTGGTACGCCACCGCGAGCTGGTAGCCCTGCTCGGCGGTGTCGGCGTCACGTGACTTCGCCTCGCCGACGCCGTCGATCAGGTCGTCCAGGGCTTGCGCGGCCCGGCCCGCGGCGATCATCGCCACCCCGCGCCGGTACCGCAGGTAGCCGCGTACCGACGCCGGCGCGTTCGGCGGCAGCCTGGTGAGGTCCCGTTCCACCAGCTCCACGAAGGCGCCCGGGGTTCCGGCCCGCTGGTACGTGCCACGGGCCTGCTCGTACGCCCGGATCTGCTGTTCGGGCGCCCCTGCCGCGGCGAACGCGTCCCGGGCGGTCGCGGCCAGCGCCAGCACCAGATCCGGCGCGAACTTGTCGAACTCGCGCCAGCCGGCTTCCACCAGCGCGACCGAGCCCAGCAGCATGGGGTCGCGGGCCTGCTGGGCGTGCGTGGCGGCGCGTGCTGTCGCCTGGTACGACTGCTTGTCCTGCCCAGCCCGGACCAAGGTACGGGCATGCTCCAGCTCGCCCGTCGCGATCGCCCAATTGTCGCCCGTACGGCGCAACGCGTCGATCGCGTTGGCGACCATCGGCAGACCCTCGCGCACCCGGTCGTGCTCGCTCAGCCAGGCCCCCAACCAGCACAGGCTCAGCAACTGCCGTCGCTGGTCGCCGGTCCGGCCGAACGCGTCCGCCGCCCACCGCAGCCGCTGTTCCACGCCATCGCCGTCCCAATCGGTGAGCGCGGTCAGCATCGCGTGCCGGGCGGCGAGGTGCGGCGCAGGAGCTCCGATCGCGGCCAGGCACGCTCGGGCCGCAGCCATCTCCTGCCGGGCGTGGTGCTGCTCCGCCCGGTCCAGCACCGCCTCTGGTGGGGTTCCCGGCGGTGGCAGCGCGGGCCGGACCGGTTTGCGGGCGCCAGGCGCCAGCGGCAGGAAGTCCACCACCGGCTCGGCAACCAGCCGGGCCCGGATCGCGTCACCCTGCCACGTGGCGCCGTTACGGGCGTCGAACTTCGCGGCGAGGTCCCGCGCGATGTCGTCCATCTCCTGGTGCAGCTGCACCACGGACCAGCGCAATTCGCTGCCGTTCGCGCGGATCGTCTCCGTGCCCCGACCGGTCGCGGCCAGTTGCCGGCAGAGCACCGCGGTAGCGGTGGCGAACTCCATCTTGCCGTTCGGCCGGTTCAGGGTGCGGAAGTGGAGCAGGCGCTCCCGCAACACCGACAGGCCGGTGTCCTCGTTGCCGGTCAGCGCGCAGAACTCGATGTGCATGCCGGAGTATTCGTACCGGTAGACGCCGTGTTCCATGGTTCGGCGGGAACGCTGGAACGCCTTCGCGGCTTCCTCGTGCCGACCGGCGCGTGCCAGTGGCAGCAGCATCAGGCACTGGATCGGCGCCGGCGGCTCGGTGAACGTGCGCTCACCGGCCAGCACCGGTGTGGCGAGGTCGAGGGCGTGGCCCACCGACGCGTCGTCACCCCGCAACACCAGCCGCTCGACCTCTTCCTCGAAATCCCACACCGAGTCTGGATGAAGGCCACCGGCCGCCTTCCAGTCGCGGTAGCTGCGCTCTTCCTTGCCCCAGTCCCGGGCCAGCTGAGCGACCCAGCGCCGGGCGGCGTGCACCTTGACCAGGCTGTGCCCGCCAGCGCGGAACCGCCGTTCCATGTCTTCGAACGCGCCGTAGATCTGGGTCAGGCTGATCTCGGGGAACTCGGCCATCGACTGGGCGATGGACGTGTACCAGCGGCGCAGCGCGTAGTCCTCTTCGGGGCCGAAGTCGCCGGGCCTGGAGTCGTACTCGCTCAGGCACCGGGAGAACAGCGGGAACGCCTTGTCCCACTGCCGATCGACGCTGTACGCGCTGGCCAGGCTGCGGCGCGCGGCGAACGCCAGCCGGTGGTGTCCGCCGGCGTCCGCGTGCCGGACCACATCCTCCATCAGCGAGGTCTGCGCCTCGCCGTGGTGCATCTGCTCGGCCTGGCTGAGCGTTGCGACCAGGTCCGCCTCGCTGCGGCTCATCCGGGTCCCCCCGGGTGCGGCCCGGCCCCGGGGTGCGGGTGCGGGCCGGGCGAGGCCATCGCCCAGTCCAGCAGGCCGAGGAACGACCGGTTGAGCATGGCGCTGTCTTCCGGCCGCAGCGGATGGTGGCCGGACAGCAGCGCCTGCCCGTACAACGCCTGCACTCCGAGGCCGGCCAGGTTCGGGTCGGGCAGCTCGACGATCCGGCGTACCACCGGGTTGCGCAGATTGAGAATCAGCTGCGGCCGGTCCGCCGGTGCAGAGCTGTCCACGGCGCCCAGCACTCCGGACCACAGCTGGTTCGCCGTGGACCTGGCCGTCCGCATCTCATCGGCCCGCATCGCGGCCCGGCTCACCAGGTACAACGCGGGCAGCGACGGGGGGTCGAACAGGCGCGGCGCCACCTCGCATCCGGCGGAGCGGAGGGTGTCGGCCGCCACCGTCAGGAACGGTCGCAGCTGGCCCTCCCAAGCCGGGTCGGGCGGCTCGAACCGGGTGATCAGCTCGGAGGGTTCCAGCCGGCGCACCTGGGTCGCCGGATCCAGCAGTGGCAGCCGGCGCATGATCTCCACGTCGTACGCGTACCCGCCGTTGACCAGGCCGAGGTGCTGCGCGCGCGCCACCGGCGCCAGCGCCCGGAACTCGTCCGCGGTGGTGGTGTGGCGCACCACGTCATACCGGCGCCGGAATTCGGCCAGCGTCATCGGTCCGGTGTCCGTCTCCATCGGCCACCACTGGTCCACCACCCGCAGCATTTCGGTGTCGTGCAGCGCCAGCGCCTTGGCCCCGAGGTGGTGCACCGTCAGGAACTGTCGCAGCCGATCCGGCGCGGTCGCGGCCAGCCGTACCAGCCAGTCCCGGAGCTGGACCCCGAGCGCCTCGCGGGTGTCGGCGAGCAGGTCGTCCTCGTACAACGCCTCACGGCTGGCGGTGGGACGCAGCTCGCTGGTGTCCACCACGCAGCGGACGAAGAAGGCCCACTCCGGCAGCAACGTGTCCACGCCGTCGGCGAGCAGCATCCGGCGCAGGTGCACCCGGTGACCTGAACGGGCCGCGGGGTTGGCGGGTGTCGGCAGCACAAACGCCAACCCCTTCAGCCCGGCTTCCGGAACGGCGAGGTCGATCACGTCGAGCGGGCTGAAGCCGAATGTCCGTTCGGCGTAGTTCCGCAGCGCTTCGGTTCGGGCAGCGGGCGAGGAGTGGCTGTGATGCCAGGGCAGGGCGCCGGAGTTGAGTCTGCGGCCGCCAGGTCGCGCCGCGGCGCCAGGGGCCGCCGGGGTGGCGCCGGCAGCGGCGCCGCCATCGGAGATCAGGATGTCGACGGGCAGCGCGTCGCCGTACTGCACCGCCAGATCGGCCGCCATCGTGCCGGTCAGCCACTGCGCCATTCCCGGCCGGGGCGTCAGGGTCACGGTGGTGCCGGGCTCTGGGCGTTCCTGGTCAGCCGGCGCCACCCGGTACCGTCCGTCCGCCATTCCGGTCCACTCGATCGTCGGCCCGCCGCGGGCGGAGCGGGTCAGCACCCTGACTTCGTCCGCCACCAGGAAGGTGGACAGCAGCCCGATCCCGAACTGCCCCAGGAACTCGTGCCGCGCGAACCCCAGGTCGTCCCGCTTGGAGCTACGTCCGATGGTGGCGAGCAGCTCATGCACCTCATCCTCGGTCAGCCCGACACCGGTGTCGTGCACCCGCAGGGTGCCGTCGCCGGTGACCTCCGGAGGTTCGATCGACACCACCGCCGGGGCGTCCGGGTCGAACCCGCGACGGGCCGTGATGGCGTCGACCGCGTTCTGTAACAGCTCCCGGATGTACACCCGCGGGCTGGCGTAGAGATGGTGGCTGAGCAGATCGACGACACCGCGTAGATCCACCTGGAAAACCCGATCCACGAGCACCTCCCATTGGACGGCTCGCCGGCAGCCTAGGTGGTGGGATCAAGGCCCTGGCCTCGGGGTTCACCGCACCCGCTGCCATGGCCGGTCGCAGCTGAGCAGACCCCCAGTCCCGCCGCGGCTGGCCGGGCTCGCGCGGGCCTGACTGGCGCCGGCCGGGGCAAAGGTGCATGTCACGTGACCCAGCGGTTGCGAATCGGGCCACTACCCTCGTACGGGTGCAGGTGAGGTCCCGATTCGCACCGGCCCGGAAACCACCCCCAGTCCGCTCGCGGGAGTCCGCAGAGCATCAGCGACCGGCAGGAGACCAGTGATGACTGAGTTCGAGGACGTGTTCGGAAAGCACCGAGTGATGGCGATCCTCCGAGGGCTGTCGCCCACGGAGACCGCGGCGACGGCGCACCGGGCCTGGGACGCGGGCGTGGAGAATCTCGAGGTCACCATCGGGGAGCCCGAGCAGGTGCCGGCGTTGGCCGCCGCGGTGGCGGCGGGCGCGGAGCGGGGCAAGATCGTGGGCGCCGGCACCGTGATCACAGACGATCAGGTCAAGGCGGCCGCTGAGGCGGGCGCCCGCTACACGGTGGCGCCCGGCCTCGACACGGCGGTGCTGGCGTCCAGCGTCGCGGCGGGGATGCCCCACCTGCCCGGGGTGGGCTCCGGCACCGAGGTGCAGCGCGCCCACCTCGCGGGTTGCCGTTGGGTGAAGGCGTTCCCGGCCGTCGCCCTCACCCCGGTGTGGTTCAGCGCCATGAGGGGCCCGTTCCCCCAGATCCAGTACGTCGCGACCGGCAGCGTCACCGCCGAGAGCGCCCAGAGCTTCCTCGACGCAGGCGCCCAGATGGTGGGGATCGGCGCCGCGTTGTTCAACGACCCCGGAAAGCACGCCCAGTTGACCGAGCTGATCAAACGTACGAGCTGATCACGTGGCGTCGCCGGGCCAGGGCCGACCCGGATCACCGGGCCGGCCCTGATGGCGGTGACCGCGGGTGGGCCTGCCGGAACAAAATCGGTTGCCGTGCCGATGCGACCCGCTATCGGCCTGCCGGCTTGTTCAGCCGGTCGACCCGGCGCCACGCCGCGGGCCTCACCTCGGAGAGCAGCCGCTGCACCTCGGCACGAGCCTGATTCTCGTTGAAACAGGGCGTCTCCTCGTACGCCTGGCGCGGCCCCTCCCGCTCGACGCTCCAATGCATGCCGTTCCGGCATAACCTGACCCGGGCCCGGGCCATCGACCCGTGGTACCCGTTCCACCAGCTCTCCACAACTTCGCGCATGCCTCATGCTATCGAACATACGTTCGATCCAGGTCACTCTCTTGGGTTCAATTGCTCCCGTACGCTGCGCAAACGCCACGCCGCAGCCGGGCGGCGAAACGCCGAGCGGTCAGCCGTCCAGCAGGCCCGTGAGCATCCGTAGACCGTGCGTCGTCATCACTGCGGCGCACAGAAGATACAGCTCTCCCGGGCCAAGCAACCCCGGGTCGCCGGACCAGAATCCATACACAATGCCCAGCCCCGTCGCCAACACCGTCACAACCGAGGTGCACAAGGCCGGGTACACCGCACGTGCGCTGCTGCTGGTGACCGCCACCACCGAGAGCGGGGTCAGCAGGAACGCGTAGCCGAGGAAGGCGAGCGTCTGGGCTGGTGACAACGCTTCGCCCTGCAGCGTCAAGGCAAAGCCGATGAACCCCACCACCAGGCCGGCAGTCACCACGCATGCCGAGGCCACGGACTTGCGCTGGACTTCGGTCGCTGTCGCGACCATCTTCAGGGTGCGTCGCAGCTCTGCCAGTTCCGCCTCGCTGACCTGCTTCTGCTCTGACACAGGACCTCCTTGGCACGACAAAGTCGGCGGGCTACACCATCCACAGCGAGTCCCGTGAACAGCACGAGCACTCTATGAGGCCGACGAAACGGGTGAACGTCAACGCGTCACGGCCCTGACGTGGGTGCGGCGGTCTCAGAGTTCGCCTTGGACCAGCGGAAGCACGTAGTGGCGGGCCAGCCACTCCACCGCCGGAACGCAGACCGCGTCCCCGAAGCCGAACAGCGCCTGGTTCGCACGGGCGCTGTCCAGGCGGTAGTCGCCGGCGCCCATCAGCCGGGCGTACTCGCGGGGGGTCATCCAGCGCACCCGCACCGAGCCTTGGCCGG
>JBOGDL010000336.1:0-6989 GCA_050701815.1 Micromonosporaceae bacterium
CCCATCCAGCGGCGGGTGGCCAGCACCACCACGGTCAGCAGGAGGCTGTAGAGCAGGCTGGCCGCCGCGGCACGCGCCAGCGAGCCACCCACCCAGAAGTCGAAGATCACAATCGACAGCACCCGAGTCTCGGTGGTGAACAGGAACAACGCCACGCTGAGCTCCCGGAACGACAGGATCATCAGCAGCAGAGCAGCCGAGATGACGCTGCTGCGGATCAGCGGGACCGTCACCTCCACACTGGAACGGACTCTGGACGCGCCCGAGATCACGGCGGACTCCTCCAGGTCGGGGTGCACCTGGCGGATGCTGGAGGCGATGCTGGTGAAGCCTTGCGGCATGAAACGCCCGATGTACGCGATCATCAGGATCAACAGCGTCCCGTAGATCGGAATCGGCAGCAGGAACCAGGACCACAGCACGCCGATCCCCATCACCACGGCCGGCACCGCCACCGGGAGCATCGCCACGTACTCGATAGCCTGACGACCAGGCAGGTGGGAACGCGCGACGGTGAACGCCATCGCGAAGCAGAACGCGACGCCGAGCAGCGCCACCCCGACGGACACCAGGACACTGTTGACCAGGCCGGTCTGGAACGGCGTGTACTCGACCAGCTCCAGGAACGAGTCCAGGCCGAACGCCGCCGGGTCGAACAGATCCGACGGCCCCGCGATGTACGGGTTGGTCCGGAACGCCATCTGCGCCAGCGCCAGCACCGGCAGCGCGACCGCCAGCACGATGTACAGCAGGGCGAAGCCGAAGCCGGCCCACCTCCAGCCCCCCAGCTCGATGATCCGGGGCCGGAAGCCCTTGCCGGACACGGTGGTGTACTCCTTGCGGCTCAGGATCCGTCGCTGCACGTAGATGATGACGATCAGCAGCGCCATCAGCAGCACCCCGACCGCCGCCGCCTGATTCGACTTCGGCGGCGCCGCGCTCATCAGCCGGTAGATCAACGTGGGCAGGGTGTTCACCCCGGACGGGGTGCCCAGCACC
The DNA here is from genome assembly GCA_050701815.1 of Micromonosporaceae bacterium. GTDB lineage: Bacteria > Actinomycetota > Actinomycetes > Mycobacteriales > Micromonosporaceae > WHSM01. The sequence goes on from JBOGDL010000336.1 coordinate 1,000, forward strand.
GTGGGCACCGGGAAGTTCTCCATGATCAGCGCGAACGACAGCAGCCAGGCGCCGATGATCGCGGGCGAGACCAGCGGCAGCGTGACGGTGCGCATCACCGTGAAGTTGCTCGCGCCGTGGGTGCGCGCAGACTCCTCCAGCTCGGGGTTCATCAGCGACAGCGCGCTGTAGATCAGCAGGAAGGCGTACGGGGCGTAGTACAACCCGAAGACGAAGACGATCCCCCACACCGAGTAGATGTTGATCACGTCCAGGCCGATGGGGCGGAGCAGGATGTTGAGGAAGCCCTGCTTCGGGGAGCCGAGGAAGCCCCACGCCAACGCCCCCACCAGGGACGAGGTGAACAGCGGCACCACCCCGGCCAGCTGCACCAGCCACTTGCCCGGCACGTTGGTACGGGCGGCGAGCCAGGCCAGCCCCGCGCCGAACACCAGCGCCAGCACGGTGCCGCCGATGGCGATCAGCAGCGAGTCGCGGGCCGCCGCGTAGTAGGCGGGGTTGAGCAGCTGCCGGTACCACTCGCCGGTCAGCTCCCCGCCGGTGGAGCCGGGGCGTGGCACCACGTCGACGATGCTGGCGTAGACCAGCATGCCAATCGGCAGCAGCGCGAGCAGCGCCAGCGCCGCCATGATCAAGGACATCGGCAGGTAGCGGGACGACCGCCGCACCGCCAGGCGCACGAGGTTCATGTCGAATCCCTCAGTCGGTGAGCAGTCGCACGTCACTCGGGTCCGCTGACACGGTCACGGTGTCGCCGCGCGCGAAGACTGTCCCGCGCGAGAACGTGACCACGTCGAACGACACCGAGTCCTTCACGTTGATGTGGTAGCGCAGGTGGGTGCCGAGGAAGCTCGCGGTCTGCACCACGCCGGTCCAGCGGTTGACCCCGCCCGCTGCCTGAGCGCCGCCCGCTTGAGCCCCGCCCGCCGCTGATTCGCTGCCCGACACCGTCAACGCGTCTGGACGCACGCAGACTGAGACATCCTGGCCAACCGGAACCTCGCTGGCGGCCTGCACCTCCAGGCCGCCGGCGGCGAGCCGGACCGTGCTGACGCCGGCTTCGCTCGCCCGTACCTCGCCGCTGAACAGGTTGGTGACCCCGAGGAAGTCCGCGACGAACGCGCTGTTGGGCTGGTCGTAGATCGAGATCGGGTCGCCGAACTGCATTATCTTGCCGAGCTTCATCACGGCCACCCGGTCGGCCAGAGCCAGCGCCTCGCCCTGATCGTGGGTCACGTACACGCTGGTGACGCCGATTTCCTGCTGCAGGTCTTTGAGCTCGAACCGGAGCCGATCTCGCAGTTTCGCGTCCAGGTTCGACAGCGGCTCGTCGAGCAGCAGCACATTGGGGCGCATCACCAGGCTTCGGGCCAGCGCGACCCGCTGCATCTGACCGCCGCTGAGCAGGCTGGCTCCGCGCGGGCCCATGCCTGAGAGCCCCACGGTCTCCAGCATCTGCTCGACCCGCTCTTTGATCTCGGCTCGTTTCAGCCGCTGCATCCGCAACGGGAATGCCACGTTCTGGAAGACGGTCTTGTGCGGCCAGATGGCATACGACTGGAACACCATGCCGATGCCGCGCCGGTTGCTCGGGATGTCAACCCCGGTGGCGGAGTTGAACACCTCCCGACCCCCGATCCGGATCACCCCGCGGGCCGGGGTCTCCAACCCCACGATGCTGCGCATGGTGCTGGTCTTGCCGCACCCGGACGGGCCGAGCAGCACCAGCATCTCCCCGCGCCGGATGTCCAGGGTGAGATCGTCCACCGCGACCACGTCCCCGTATTTCATGGTCAGGTCGCGAATCTCGATCTCGACGTCCTGTTCGGCATCCTGGCTTTTCGGCGCGTCGGACGCACCAGGGATTGCCGTCGGGTTGGGCATAGCGCACCTCGCGTTCGTCACGACCGGGCGGTGAGGTCTCGGCGCGCAGGCATGTCACAGGCGCGCGAGCTTCACATCGCTATTTTGTATAGGTTCTGCCCTGAGGGGTCAAGATGCCGAGCCCCGAGCAAGGGGTCACGGCGCTGAGTCACGGCCGTCTGCCCGGTCGTCCCGCCGGAACCGTTGCACCAGCCACGCCGAACTCGCCAGCAGCCCACCCATCATCCAGAACACCGACCGGCTGCCGGCCAACCCGGAGAACGCGGCGGCGGCCGACGGTCCCGCGACCTGGCCCAGCCGGTTGCCGATCAGCCGCAGCGCGAGCGCGTCGCCGCGCGAAGTGGCGGGAACCAGCAGCACCAGCCACGACATGGTCAGGGGCTGGCCGAAGCCGAGTGCGAAGCCCAGCACCGCCATCACCAACACCAGAGCCCACACCTCGGCGGTGGTGGTGAGCGCCACCAGACACACCGCGGCCACGCAGGCGGATCCGATCAGCACCGCGGTACGCGACATCCTGCTGAGGCTGCCGATCAGGACCCGAGATGCGATCGAGGCGCCCGCCCGCACCGCCAGCAGCACCCCGACGATGAACGGCGCCAGCCCGATCTCCTCACCCAGCACCGGCAGGTACGCGGTGAGCAGGTCGACGCACGAGAGCACCACCAGCCCCACGTACAGGGCCGAGGGGGCGCCGCGCACCGAGACCACATTGCGGATCGCGTCCTTGGCGCCGGCGTTCTCGCCGCGGGTGACGCCTGCGCTCGGGCCCCCCCGCCTTGGCAGCAGGGGCACGCCGAGCAGCATCACGACGGCAGCCGCGCCGGCCGCCAACAGCATCGCGAGCGTGGTCCCCCGGATCGGCTCGCCCGCGCTGGCCAGCACCGCGGTCCCCGCCATCGGCCCCAGCAGTTGCCCCACCGAGGCGCCCACCGTGAACCAGGCGAAGTTCCGGTCGTACTCCCGCTCCGGGGATTCTCCGGCGATCACCATCTGCAGCGAGATCACGACCGCGATGTGGCCGACGCCGAGCACCACGCTGGCGGTGATCGCCTCCGCGACGGTGCGCATCAGAGCGTGGCCGACGCAGCCGAGCGTCATCACCGCGGAGCCGGCGATGGCGACCACGCCGGCGCGGCGATCTCCCGCGATCCGACCAAATGGAACCGCGAGCAGCAGCGGCGCCAGGGCGAAGGTCGCCGAGACGACACCCACCTCGACGCTGCCCTGCCCGAGTGCGAGGATCCGGTACGACGTCATCGGCCGGACAATGAACAGCGCGCTCTGGCACACCATGAGCGCGCACGAGACGAGAACCAGGCGCCTGATGGTCATGACGCCCGGTTCCCGGAGTGAGCCTGAAGCGAGACCCGACCCCGGCGTGGCGCCCGGGGCATGCCAGCGCCTGGCGCCGGGGTTTCGTCGGAGCATCGGGGAGGCGAGTCGGCCACCGGCATGTGGACCGACACGATTGCTCCCTCATCTCGGCGTCAAAATGTGGACGCGCTGCCACGCGAAGGAATGTGAACGCGCTGCCACGCGACGGCCAGCACCGATCCTATAGTCTATGCAACTAATTCTATAGGCTATGGAACGTCGCGTTGATCACCGTCGAGGGGCGAACTGACCCCGCCACCTGGGCTTATGCCCCGCTCGGACTGAACGCCGGATTCCAGCGCCGCGAGTTGGCGTTGGATGAAGGCCTCTGCCCGCTTCTGCTCGAGTTCCGGATCGCAGAACTCATCGTGCAGCCTTTCGGTCAGCCGCCGCACCGCGGGCTGGTCTGACTCGGCGAGGTTGCGCAGCTCGTACGGGTCGGCCTCCAGGTCGTACAACTGATGGGACGCCTTGGCGTTGTAGATCAGTTTCCACCGGCCCTGCCGCACCATGAACGCGCTGCCCCGGACGCCGTGACCGTGATACTCGGAGAACACCACCCGATCCGGGTCGTCCGGCGCCACCTGCTGCAGCGGCTGACCGGCCATCTCACCCGGGCGCCTCACCCCCACCGCCGCGAAGATGGCGGCGCCGAGATCCCACTGAGTCACCGGGGTACGGGTCCGCGTGCCCGGACTGAACCCGGGGCCGGCTGCGATCAGCGGCACCCGCGCCGACTCCTCGTACATGCTGCACTTGAACCACATCCCGAACTGGCCCAGCATCTCGCCGTGATCGGAGGTGTACGCCACCACCGTGCGCTCGGCCTGCCCGGTCTCCTTCAGCTTGTCCAGCAGCAGCCCCAGCTGCGCGTCCACATAGCTGACCCGTCCGTAGTAGGCCCGCCGGTGCGCTCTGGTGCGTTGCTCGGTGAACGCCCCGAAACCGAAGTGACGCCGCAGGTCCCGGGCGTACGGGTGATGCGCCGGCGCAGCGTCTGCTCCGTGCTCGGGCAGGTCGTCGTGGCCGGCGTGTTGATCCCACAATTGCTGCGTCACGTGGTGCGGGAAGTGCGGCGTCGCCAGGTTCACTTCCATGGTCCAGGGACGATCGAGCTCGCTGGCGCGGTCCAGGAACTCCAGCGCCTGCGCCATCCGGTGATCGTCAGCCCGGAACGGGTCCGGCCGCACGCCCACCCCTTCGGCCCGCTCGAGCCCGTCCGGCCGGAGCGCGAGCGGGACCCGGCTGATGTAGACGTCGCCCGGGCCACCGAAGCTTCGCCCGTGCATCTCGCTGAAGCCGAGCTCCTCCGGCGGTCGGTACGCACCCACCCTGCCCACGTGGACGGTGTGAGCGCCCGCCGCCGCGAGCACCTTCCCGTACGAGGGGAAATTCGGCCGTGGCACCGCCATCGAGTTGTTGTAGCACTGGATCTCATGCACCGGGCGACCCGAGATGAAGGACGACCGCGACGGGCAGCACAGCGGAGACGGGCAGTACGCGTTCTCGTACACCACGCCGGCGGTGGCGAGCCGATCGAAATTCGGGGTCTGCGCGTACGGGTGGCCAGCGGTGGACAGGACCCGGGGGTTGTGCTCGTCGGACTTGAGGATCAGCACATTGCACGTCGAGCCGGCGGGCGCTGCGGCGGTGGGCGCGGTCACGGTTCCCTCCTCTGCGGCCCCAGGGGCGTCCCGCCGATCTTCAGTCGGCTGGACATCCCTTAGTCACAACAGTGCCACCGGAAACCGCAACCATTAACGACAGCCGCAGCACGGGGTCAGAACCGGGCGAAGGAACGCACCGGGCTACGGGGCCCACGCCGGGGCGGGCCGCCAGCGGACATGATCAGCCGAAGCACCCAGCCGCGGAAGCCGGCGAACGGCTCCAACAGCTCCAGCATCTGCTCGTCGTCACCACGGCGTTGCCCGGTGAGCCGCCACGCCACGATGTGCGGCAGATGGAAGTCACCGACGGTGACCGCGTCGGGATCCCCGTACGCGAGACGGCCCAGTTCACCCACCGTCCACGGACCGACTCCGGGGATCGCACGCAGCCGCCGGGCGGCGTCCGACGCCGACATCTGCACCGTTTCCTCCAGACGCGCGGCGACGCTGGCCGCGCGGCGGAGGGTCTCAGCGCGGCGCCGCTCCAGCCCCAGCGGATGGAACACCCAGTACGGCGCGGCGGCGATCGCGGCCGGATCCGGTGGCAGCAGCAGCCCCGCCGGCCCGGGCGCGGGCTCGCCGAAGTGCTTGACCACCGCGGTGTGGGCCTTGAACGCCTCCATCCCGGTGACCTTCTGCTGCAGCACCGTGGCGAGCAGTTCCTGAAACACCCGCTCGCTACGCGGCAGCCGCAGCCCTGGTCGCTGCGCGGCGAGCTGAGCTGTCACCGGGTGCCGAGAGGCTGCCGCGACGAACTCGCCCGCCTCGGACTCCCGGTGCAGCCCCGCCAGGGCTTCGGCTCGCTCCACCAACCAGGGCCCGCCTGGGCCGTGCCCGGTGGCGACCAGATCAGCTCCGGTGTGGCTCAGGCAGAGGGCGCCAGGCCCATCGGGGGTCCGTGCGGCTCGCCAGAACTCCCGTGCCGACAGCCGAGCCGTCGGGTCGTGGCGCCCCAGCACCAACGCGCCGACCGTGCCCGCGAGCTCGTACCGCCGCGGCGCCTCGAACCGCCGGGTGCAGGGGTGCGCGACCTCGGACATGAGCCCACCATGCCAGACCCGG
>JBOGDL010000337.1:0-7542 GCA_050701815.1 Micromonosporaceae bacterium
GCCGCTTCTGCTCGGCCATCAGCCGGCGGAAGCCGTCCTCGTCCACGGACAGACCCTGCTCGGACGCGATCTCCAACGTCAGGTCGATCGGGAACCCGTACGTGTCGTGCAGCGCGAACGCCTTGTCGCCGGAGAGCACCCCGGCACCCGACTTCTTGGTGTCGGCGACCGCCATATCGAGGATCACGGTGCCCTGCCGCAGCGTCGAGAGGAACGACTCCTCCTCCGCGTACGCGTACTGCGCGATCCGGTCGTACTCGGTCGCGAGCTCCGGGTAGCTGGGCGACATGCAGTCCCGGGCCACCGGGAACAGGTGGCCGAAAGCGGGCTCCTCGAAGCCCAGCAGCCGGATCGCCCGGATCGCCCGGCGCAGGATCCGGCGCAGCACGTAGCCGCGGCCCTCGTTGCCGGGGGTGACCCCGTCGCCGATCATCATCAGCCCGGTGCGGACGTGGTCGGCGATCACCCGAAGCCGGACGTCGTCCGGGTGCGCCTGCGCCGCGACATGGCTCTTCGAGACCCCGTACCGCTTGCCGGTCAGCTCGACCGCCTTGTCCAGGATCGGCCGCACCTCGTCGATCTCGTACAGGTTGTCCACGCCTTGCAGCAGCGCGGCGACCCGCTCCAGACCCATCCCGGTGTCGATGTTCTTCGCCGGCAGCTCGCCCAGGACCTTGAAGGTCTCCTTGTCGGCCACGTCGGCGATCTCGTACTGCATGAAGACCAGGTTCCAGAACTCCAGGTACCGGTCCTCGTCGACCTCGGGGCCGCCGTCGGGCCCGTACTCCGGACCGCGGTCGAGGTAGAGCTCCGAGCACGGGCCGGCCGGGCCGGGGATTCCCATGCTCCAGTAGTTGTCCCTCTTGCCGCGACGCACGATCCGCTCAGACGGCAGCCCAATCTGCTTGTGCCAGATGTCGATCGCCTCGTCGTCGTCGACGTACACCGTGGCCCAGACCCGGTCCGGGTCCAGGCCGAACCCGCCCTCGTCGACGCCGCCGGTCGCCAGGTCCCAGGCGAACCGGATCGCCTCGGCCTTGAAGTAGTCGCCGAAGGAGAAGTTGCCGTTCATCTGGAAGAACGTGCCGTGCCGGCTGGTCTTGCCGACCTCGTCGATGTCCGGGGTGCGCAGGCACTTCTGCACGCTCACCGCCCGGGAGAAAGGTGGCGTCAACTGCCCCAGGAAGTACGGCACGAACGGCACCATCCCGGCGGGGACGAACAGCAGGTTGGGGTCGTCGATCGCCGGCAGCGGGGCGCTCGGGACCACTTGGTGGCCCCGTTGTTCGAAGTGGCGCAGGAACCGACGCTTGATCTCCGCGGTCCTCATTGGCAGCAGTCGCCTTTCTGGTGGTACGGGCTACTCGTTGGGCTGGCGAGAGGGCTCGTCGCGCTAGCGAGGCGGCTGACCCAGATCCGGCCAGTCGGGAACGTCGTCGCCGCCCGGACCCCGGAAGCTGCCCGCTCCCCACTCGGTCCCGTGCCCTGACTCCACGTTCTCCAGCAAGGCGAGGTGGATCTCCTCCTCGCGCTCGGCCATCGCCTCTTTCACGTCCGCCACGAATTCACGCACAGACTCCAGCGCCCCGACAGCGGTTTTCTGCGCCGACGAGGCGAGCCCCCGCGGGCTGTACGACTCAGCCGCGCGGGTGAGCTTGCGATACACCACGACACCGGCGGCGACCCCGACGCCGATCCACAACAACCGACCGATCATGAGTTTCTCCTATGCCGGGCGCGGGCCGCTGGGTCCTGTGCTGCCCGCTCGGCCTTCAGCCGGTCCCGCACCTCACGTTCCTCCTCGGCGTGGCGACGCGCCCTGGCAGCTTTCCGGACGCCGTACCCGAACGCCGCGATCTTGACCAGCGGGCTCGACGAGGCGGCGCCGATCACCGTCGCCAGATTCGCCACCGTGCCCGTGACCTGCTGCGCGTGCCCGGTGATCGTGTCGATCCGCGCCAATTGGAGGTTGACGCCCTCCAGCGACTCATGCACCTGGGTCAGCGCCGTGTTCACCTGGCCCACTGTGACATCCAACTTGTCCAGGGTAGGCCCGGTGCGGTCGACCACCTCGTTGATCGCCCGGGTGGCCGCGTCCACCGTGTGCCTCAGCCGCAGTATGGGCGCCGAGATGGCGCCTACCAGCAGCAGGAATGCCGCTGCGGCGATCAGCGCCGCGATCTGGCCACCTGACACGGCGGTTCTCCTTTCGAGACGGCCCTGGGCCCGGGGCTGTCGACGCGACACGCCCCTGAATCACACCGCAGTGACCCTACCCGCCGAGTGCGCACACGCACCGGCGTACCCGTGGAGAAGGTGTGTCGAGGTTGTGGCAAGACTTCTCGGGAGGGCGCCGACGCATCATCTGAAACCGGATTGAAATGGGTGCCAGGGGCCGGCGGATTGGGTCATTGGACGCGGCGGTCGGCGCTGGCGTTGCGGATCACGATGGTCACCAGCGACACGGGGCAGTCAGCTGCCCCGTTCTTCCCCTGGCCGCCACCACCCGTGCAGGTGGCCGGGCGAGCCCACAAGTCCAGGGTGTGCGCGTCGCGCCGCCAACAGTCGTACTGGCCCGGGACCTGGCCCGGCGGGCACCCGGATGCCTTCCACGGCTTCCAGCCTTCGCTTTTCAAAGCAGTCCGGTACGCCTTCATCGTGGGCATCACCGGACGGTCGGACTCCCAGGTGCGCTGCCGCACCCGGCAGGAGTCGAAGCACCAACGGCTGCCGACCGCACGATCCACCGGCCGCTGGGACGCCCACCCCGGAAGCTCAATCGAGTCCATCGCCCGGAACCCGGGATCCCTGGCCACACTCTTGAGCACGAAGAACCCTGGCACCGCGGCTAACAGCACCAGCGTGACGCACGCCAAGGTGATCAAACGCAGCCGCTCCACTTGACGCAGCTGGCGCCGCGACTGACTGCGACCCGGCCGGGATCCAGCCTGGGCAGGCGCCCCCTTTCGGCCCGGGCGTCGGCCTGCCGGCCTCGTCCGACCCGGTGGCTCGGCCGCGCGATCCGATGGCCCAGCCGTGCGACTCGGCGGCGCGGCCGGGTCGGGCCGCCGTGCCGATCGCGCAGCCTGGTCCGGAGCTGGCCCGGCGCCCGCAGGGGTGCTGATCGGGAGTTCGTCAGATCTCGACCGCGGCGCCCGTTGGGTTCGCGGCGGTTGCCCCGCGGCGGGGGGTCGGCGCGCGGGATCCTGATCCCGCACCGCGGGCAGCTCGCCTGTGACCTCGCCGTCCACCACCCGTGGGATCTCGCCGGTCACCTCACCGTCGATGATAGACCCACGGCTGCGCCGCCCCCGCCGATCGTTGATGGTGTGCCCCGGTGGCAGCATCTGCACCCGGTCATCGGGTCCGCCTCGCGGCTCGACGCCCGGCGGCGCCGGGGGTTGACCGTGGTTTGGGGCCTGCCGGGGATTCTGGCCCCGGGCCTTACGGGGGTCCTGACGCCGACCTCGCCGACCTCGCTGGCCTTGGCGAGGCTGCCCTTGGGGCTGACCTTGATGGGGCTGACCTTGTCGTGGGTCTGAAGCCGGCCCCTGAGTCCGCCCTGGAGGCGGTCCTTGCCACGGATCCCTGGGCTGCGCCTGGCGGGCCTGCTGGCGTGGGTCCTGTCGAGGCTGCTGGCGCTGTCTGCCCCGATCTCGCTGCCGGGTCGGCTCCGCCCCGGCGCCGGGGCGGCCTTGGCCAGGCCCCGCGTCCCGCTGCGGCCCCCATGACTGCCGGGGGTCCCCCGGTCCCGGCTGCTGCCCCTGCTCCGGCGGACGCGCGGCGCCAGAGCGGTCCCGACGTGGCGTTGTGCGCAGCGACGTCAGCCAGTCGATCTCGTCGCCGTAACCGGCTGGCGGCGGGGGCCCTGAGGCGTCCGGCCCGGTTGGGTTGCGACGCCGCCGCGACCTGTCCGGGGCCATCACCGGCTACCCCTCACGCGTTCTCCTCAGTCGTACGGTCACTCACCGCGCCGCGATCGCCACGGACGATACGCCGCAATCGCGGCAGCCGTTGTGCGAGTGACGCCTCAGCGCCGTGCTGCGTGGGTCGGTAATAGTCTGACTGAGGCAGCCCCTCCGGGAAGTGGCGTTGCTCCACCACGCCCAGGGGCACGTCATGCGGATAGCTGTAGCCGGCGCCGTGGCCAAGCTGCCAGGCGCCCGCGTAGTGAGAGTCGCGCAACGCCCTCGGCACCGGGCCGATCCGCCCCGCCCGTACGTCCTCCATCGCCCGTCCCAGCGCCGTGGTCACGGCGTTGGACTTGGGCGCGGTGGCCAGATGGACCACCGCTTGGGCGAGATTGAGCTGCGCCTCCGGAAGCCCGACGTGTTCCACCGCATGCGCCGCGGCGACGGCGATCTGCAGCGCCGTCGGATCGGCCATGCCGACGTCCTCGCTCGCCAGGATCACCAGGCGGCGTGCGATGAAGCGGGCGTCCTCCCCGGCCACCAGCATCCGCGCCAGCCAGTGCAGCGCGGCGTCCACATCCGATCCCCGGATGCTCTTGATAAAGGCGCTGGTGATGTCGTAGTGCGAGTCGCCGTCGCGGTCGTATCGCAGCGCCGCCACGTCCACCGCCGCCTCGGCGGCGGCCAGGTCCACCTCAACGGCTGGATCGGTTTCGCGGTCCCCGGCCTTGACGGCCACCGGGTCGGCGGCGCCGTCCGCTGCCGGGAGCGCGGCGCCCGCGTCAGCGAGTGCGGCGCCCGCGGCCGCCTCGAGCGCGGTCAACGCCTTCCGGGCATCGCCGGCGGCCAGCCGTACCAGATGATTTTCCGCCTCGTCGGTCAGCGCCACCTTTCCCGCGAGGCCCCCAGCATCCTGCAAGGCCCGGCGCACCAGGAAGCGGATGGCGTCGTCCCCCAACGGCTCCAGGGTGAGCAGCACACAACGCGACAGCAACGGGGAAACGATCGAGAAGTACGGGTTCTCCGTGGTCGCCGCCAGCAGCGTGACGGTGCGGTCCTCCACCGCGCCCAGCAACGAGTCCTGCTGGGTTTTCGTGAAGCGGTGCACCTCGTCGATGAACAGCACTGTCTGCGCGCCGCCGCCGCGCCGCTTCAGCCGCGCCGTCTCGATCACCGCGCGCACGTCCTTGACCCCGGCGTTCAGCGCCGAGAGCGCGGCGAAATGCCGCCCTGTGGAGCGGGCCACCACATGAGCCACTGTGGTCTTGCCGCTGCCGGGCGGGCCCCACAGGATCACCGAGAGCGGCGCGTCGCCTTCGACCAGGCGGCGCAACGGCCCGCCGGCCCCGAGCAGGTGCTGCTGGCCGACCAGATCGTCAAGGCTTTGCGGTCTCATCCGCACCGCGAGGGGGGCGTCCGGCGCCGGGTCGGAGAACCGTCCGACGCCGGCCGAAACCTTGCCGCCGGCCCGGCTGGCGCCGGATTTGTCGCCAGATCCGGTGTCGGGGTCGCTTAGCTCGAACAGCGCCGAATCCACGTTCGCCGACCCTACCTGGCAGGCCCGACACTCCACCCGTGATCGGTCTCCACGTCACACCGTGATGAACCCCGGCGCTCAGCTGGCCGCTTTCGGAACCCAGCCCGGCGAGGACCTGCCGCATCTGACCAGCGGCATGGGTTGGTCACCAAGCGTCACGGTCCTCGTTGACGGGATCCGAACGACCTCAAGGCGCCCACGGCGCCAGGTCGGGGACACCAGCCAGCTGATTTCCGAGGGATACTAATTCCCTCATAAGCCCACGGAAACGGGAGGCAGCTATGCGTGAGCTCCCCGAGATCACCGTCCGTGATGCCAGCCACGACGTGTTGCTGCGGGCTGGCGTGAAGATCATGACCGGGAACGCGGGGTCGTCGGAGCTTCCGGTCCTCGCCAACCTGCCAAACGACCTCACCTATATCCCCGTGCTACAGGAATCCGTCGCTGTGGCCATCGCAGACGGATACGCCCAGCTGGCGGGTGACCCAGTCGCGGTGCTACTGCATGCCGCCGCCGGCCTCGGCAACGCAGCCGGGCAGATCGTGAACGCGGCACGCAGCGGATCCCCACTGGTGCTGCTGGTCGGCCGGCAGCACCGGACACTGTTGACCGGGGCCCCATTCGTCGACTCCTACGGACTCGAATTGCGGGAACTGATCAAGCGCGCGTACGCGCCGCAACGCGCTGCCGACGCCCCAGAGCTGCTGGCCCAGGCGTGTCACCTGGCGCAGCTGCCCCCGCGAGGCCCTGTGCTGGTGACCGTGCCGGCCGACGATTGGCTGGCCACAGCGGGCCCATACACCGTCAAACCGAAGCCAGTCGCCGCGCATCCTGACCAGCGTGTCCTCGGTGAGCTGGCATCGGCGCTGCTCAAGGCGCGGTCTCCAGCGTTTGTGGTCGGGGCTGAAGTCGACCGCGAGCATGCGGTGCAGGCGATGATGGACGTGGCCGACGCGGTGTGCGCAGATGTGTGGCACGCGCCCATGTCCTGGCGACGTAGTGCCCACGAGACGCACCCGCGCTTCAAAGGCCACCTGCCACCTGCCCCGACGAAGGCCGCCAAGGCGCTTGAGGACTCGGGCTATGACCTGGTGATCGCATTCGGCACCGTCGACACGTATCACACTCCGCCGGAAAACGGCCTCATGCCACCCATGCCCTATCGGTGGGTGGTCTCCGACGCTCCAGACGTTCTCGCCCGGACACCCGGAGTGTCGATCCTCGGTGACGTCGGCGCGGCCCTGCATGTGCTCTCCGGCATGTTCAGCGGCATCGTCCGCCCCGCGCCGACAGCGCCCCGTGCGGGACACCCGCCAACCAGCGCAACCGGACAGGTGTATCACGCGATCCGACAGGTGCTGCCAGACGCGATTCTCGCTGAGGAAGCGCCAGCCGCGAGGCCCGACCTGCATGCTCATCACCCCATCGACTCTGTTCACGGCGGGGGCTACTACACACCCGCCGCTGGAACCCTCGGCGGCGGACTGGCCGGCAGCATCGGGATCGCGCTGGCGCGGCCGGACCAACAGGTGGTTGCGGTCGTCGGCGACGGGTCCGCCATGTACACAATTCAGGCGTTGTGGACCGCGGCGCAGGTCTCACCGCGACTGGTGATCGTGGTCCTCGACAACCGGGGCTACGAGACGATGCGTTCCGTCGCGCGACACATCGACGCCGGGAACCTGCCCGGCCTGGACATCCATGGGCTGAACTGGCCCCACCTCGCAGCAGGGTTCGGGGTTCCCGCCCGCACCGTCGACGCCATGGGCGATTTGCGTGAGGCTCTACGCGCTGCCGAGGCGGCAGACGGCGCGTTTCTGATCCACGTTCCCATTTCTTGACCATCGATCACCTCACAGGCACGACGCTGGCGGCCTCGCACGCCATCTCGCCGGCCGCACCGGGGGTTGGGGCTTCGAACCGACCGCCGCTGGTGACGAGGGTGACGGCCCGGGTCAGCGGGGCTCCGCGGCGTCCATACGATGTCCGGTGTGACTCGACCCCGTCTGTGGTCCGCCTCCCCCGGTCAGATCCGGGGCTTCGCGCTGGCTTCGCTGATCGCGAACGTGTTGATCGTGCTCACCGGCGGAGCGG
>JBOGDL010000338.1:0-19969 GCA_050701815.1 Micromonosporaceae bacterium
GGGTGGGGCCGCCGCGATACTGTCGCTTCCGGATGGTTGGCCCCGGCGATACGCTCTGGTCAACCACTGACATCGACCTCTACCCGCTGACTACAACCCCCTGTGGAGCTATGGCGCGCACTCTGAAGGTGTCGTCGGTCGAGCACGGCGCATTCCCGACGATCCGCGAAGCAATCGAAGCCGCCCCGGATGATTCGGTGATATCCGTGGGCGCGGGCGAATACACCGAATCCTTGGCACTGGTCAATCGGCGATTGACGATCTACGCCACGGATGGCGCGGGCACCGTCACCATCACCGCCGCGTCGGCGTACGAGCCGGTGGTGGGCTGCACGGGCGGTTCGATCGGCCTGCACCAACTCACTCTCAAGGGCAACGACGGCCATTGCGTTGACGCGCGAGCCGGCAAGTTGCGGATCGAGGAATGCACGCTCTCCTCGAATCTCGACGCCGGCGTGAACCTGCGCGACCAGGCTGAGTTTCAGATCAGCAAGTCGAAGATCTCTGGGCGGTACGGTCTGGTGATCGAAGACGCCACCGGCACCGTCGAGGGTTCCAAGATCACTGACGTCTCCGAGGACGGCATCATCGTCCGGATGGGCGCCGACCCAGTGATCAACAGCACCACCATCAGCTCCTGCGGGTACCGCGGCATCTACGTCTACCAGTACGGCAAGCCCGTCATCGAGGGTTGCGACATCTCGCAGACCACCGGCGTCGGGATCGCCGCGGCGCACTCCAGCAACCCTGTGATCCGCCGCTGCTGGGTGCACGACACCCAGGGTGTCGGCGTCTGGTTCGGCGCCGGTTGCCGGGGCGTCGTGGAAGACTGCACCGTCACCAACACGGCCAGCCCCGCGGTCGAGGTCGTCCCCGGCGCCACAGTGGAGATCACGAACCTGCAGGACCGGGAGGGCAGCGCCAAACCGATGGTGGGCGCCGACGCCGGCTCGTCCTCCGCAGGGCAACGAGACGAAGTCAAGGTCGAGGCGCTGCTCGCCGAGCTCGACAAGATGATCGGCCTGCCCGGGGTGAAGAACGAAGTCCGCTCCATCATCGACGAGATGCAGGTCAACGAGTGGCGCCGCAGCGCTGGGCTGTCCGTCACCTCGACCAGCAACCATCTGGTCTTCGCCGGCCCGCCCGGCACCGGCAAGACCACCGTTGCCCGGATCTACGGGCAGCTGCTGGCGGCGCTCGGGGCTCTTCCCAAGGGTGGGTTCAAAGAGGTCGCCAGCCAGGACCTGGTCAGCCACTGGATCGGCCACACCGCGACGAAGACCGCCGAGGTGTTCGAGGAAGCCATGGGCGGCGTGCTCTTCGTCGACGAGGCGTACACCCTCTCCCGGGGACAGGGCGAGTCCAGCCAGCACGCCCGAGAGGCGATCGACACCATCGTCAAGATGATGGAAGACCACCGTCACGAGATCGCGGTGATCGCCGCTGGGTACAGCAGCGAGATGTCCGGCTTCCTGGACGCCAACCCTGGTCTGGCGTCCCGGTTCGCCAAGACCATCGAGTTCGACAGCTACCAGCCGGACGAGCTTGTGTTGATCATCGAGCGGATCGCCAAGAGCGACGACTACATCTGCACGTCGGACACCATGGCGGCGATCACCGAGCATTTCCACCGAATGGAGCGGGGCCCCAACTTCGGTAACGCGCGTGAGGCGCGCAAGCTCTTCGAAGAGGTGCGCAAGGGTCAGGCGCAGCGGCTGCGGACCCTGGGGCGGCGGCCCAGCTCCGAAGAGCTGCGCACCATCGAGGTCAATGACGTGCTGATCGCCATCGGCGCCTGATCGCGGACTCAGCTTGCCCGGAGCACCGCGACGCCGCGGGGCGGCAGCGTGACGGCGTCGATGGGACGCTCCGGGTCGGTGAGCAGGTCCGGGGCCGGCGCCGGCAGCGGCGCCGTCACCTCCTCGTCTCCGTGGTTGAGCAGCAACAGGTACGAGCGGCCATCGGCACGGCGTACGGCTGCCTGAACCTGCTCCGGCAGATCATCGAGCACCGGCGCCACGCCAGCCCCGACCCGGATCCGATCGAACAGGCTGCGCAGCGACGCCGGATCCAGCTGGGTCGCCACGTACCAGGCGACGCCGTCGCCGTACGGGCGGCGGGTGACCGCGGGCCGGCCTGCCAGCGGGCCTTCCGCGAACACGGCGACCGGCTCGGCGCCCTCGGGCTCGGTCCACTCCGACCACAGGGTCCCCCGCGCCACCTGCCCGTCGTCGAACACCACCTCGATCGCGGCGTCGCCCGGAAGCGGCCAGAACTCATCCACCCGCACCCCGAGCAGCTCTCGCAGCGGTCCGGGGTAGCCGCCGGGGTGCACCCGGTCGTCGCCGTCCACGATCCCGGAGAAGCAGCCCACCACCAGGTGACCGCCGCCAGCCACGTACGAGCTGAGGCGCGCCGCCGTCTGCGATGGCAGCAGGTACAGGTTGGGCGCCACCACCAGCTGGTACCGGCTCAGGTCCGCCGTCGGCGGCGCCACGTCACAGGTGACATGCGCTTCGTACAGCGCGGTGTAGCACGCGAGGTTGGTCTGCATCAGATCGATCCGGGCAGGCCGGGCGTCCAGCTCCACCGCCCACCAGTTCGCCCAGTCGTGCAGGATCGCCACGTCCGCCTCGACTCTGGTCCCCGCCAGTTCCGGCACGGACGCCAGCTCGTGCCCCAGCGCCCGCGTCTCCTGGTGGACGCGGGTCGCCGGGCCGCCGTGCGGCAGCATCGCGGAGTGGAACTTCTCCGCGCCGCCGGCTGACTGCCGCCACTGGAAGAACAGCACCGAGTCAGCGCCGTGGGCGACCGCCTGCCAGCTCCAGAGCCGCATCAGACCGGGTGGCTTCGGCGCGTTGTGCTCCCGCCAGTTCACCGCGCTCGGGGCCTGCTCCATCAGCATCCAGGGCTGCCCGGAGCGGGCCGATCGAACCAGGTCGTACCCGAACCCGGCCGCGATGTGGGCCTGCGGGTCAGCCGGGTCCGGGTACGCGTCCAGGCTTGCCACGTCCTGGTGGGTAGCCCAGGCGTACGAGTCGATCGGTTTGTGCACCAGCCCGGTGTAGTTCGTGGTCATCGGCACGTCCGGGGTGATCCGCCGCAGGATCCGCTGCTCGGCCAGGTAGCAGTCCAGGATCGCGTCGCTGCTGAACCGGGCGAAGTCCAGCCGTTGCGCCGGGTTCGGGAACGTCGGCGCGGCGCGCGGCGGCAGCACCTCGTCGAAGGAGTCGTACCGCTGCGACCAGAATGTGGTCGACCAGGCGGCGTTGAGCGTGTCGATGTCGCCGTGGCGCTCGCGTAGCCAGCGCCGGAAGTCTGCCGCGGAAACGTCGCACCAGCAGGCGCGTACGTGACAGCCGTACTCGTTGCCGACATGCCACAGGGCGAGCGCCGGGTGCTCGGCGTATCGGGCCGCGAGCTGCTCCACCAGCCTGCCCGCGTACGACCGGTACACCGGGCTGGACGGGCAGTAGTGCTGCCGCGCGCCGGGCCAGAGCCGGGTGCCGTCCTCCCGCTCGGGCAGCGTCTCCGGGTGCAGCCGGGCCAGCCACGGCGGCGGGGACGCGGTCATCGTGGCCAGGCAGGCGCGGATCCCGTGGCGAGCCAGGTTGTCCATCACGGTGTCGAACCAGCCGAAGTCGTACTCCCCCGGGCGGGGCTCCACGGTGGCCCAGGAAAAGATGCCGACGGTGACCATCGACACGTTGGCCTCGGTCATCAGCGTCATGTCCTCGGCCCACACCGCCTCGGGCCACTGCTCCGGGTTGTAGTCCCCGCCGAAGTGAATCCGGTCGAATTTCACGCACGCTCCCCTCGCCTCAACGCATCGCGAGGCCGCCACATCGCGAGGCCGCCGGCCCGGCTGGGCTGGGCCTCAGTCCTTGGTCGCCCCGCTGGTCAACCCGCTGACGATGAACCGCTGCAGCCCGGTGAACAGCACCATCACCGGCAGTGCGGCGATCGTGGCGACCGCCATCAGGTCGTTCCAGCGGGTCTCGTACTGGCCGATGAAACGGTTCAGGACCACCGTCACGGGCTGCATCTGCTCGCTGGTGGTGAGGGTGAGCCCGAAGACGAACTCCCCCCAGGTCCCGACCAGGGACAGCGCGCCCACCGTGATCAGGCCGGGCCGGGCCAACGGCAGCACCACCCGCACGAACGCGCCGAACCGGCTGCACCCGTCCACCCGCGCCGCGTCCACCAGGCTCTCCGGCACCGAGTAGAAGTACGGCCGCAGCACGATCACCGCGAACGACAGCGAGAACGCCGTGTTCGCGAGGATCAGCCCGAGATAGCTGTCCACCAGCCCGAGCCGGCTGAAGATCACAAAGATCGGCAGCGCGATGTTGATCGACGGCAGCATCTGCGCCACCAGGAACGTCATCGAGATCAATAGCGTGAACCCGAGCCGCAGCCGGGCCAACCCGTACGCCGCCGGCACCCCAAGCAGCAGCGTCAGCAGCAGGGCGCCGAGCGATATCACCGTGCTGTTCAGCAGCCCTCGGAGCACCGCAGGCTCAGTCAAGGCGGCATCCAGGTACGACGCGAGAGTCACCGGGGACGGGATCAGCTGCGGCGGCGCGCTGAACACGTCGCCGCTGCTCTTCAGCGACGTGGACACCATCCAGTAGATCGGGAACAGGTAGACCAGCAGGATCAGCACGCCCGCCAGAGTCTTGCCGTACTTCATGCGGCGTCCTCCGGTTCGGCTCCGCGGTCGCTCTGCTCCTCACTCGCTTCGCTCGCTACGATGCTCAGTCCCTGTCGCCTCACGCTTCCTCCTTGCGGGTGAGCAGGAAGTAGACCCCGGACAGCAGCAGCGTGACCGTGAGCAGCAGCATCGTGGTCACGGCGCCCTCGCTGAAGTGGAAGAACTCGAACCCTTTCTGGTACGCCTGGATCGCCAGCACGTTCGTGGCCTCGCCGGGGCCGCCGCGGGTCATCACGTACACGTTGTCGAAGGTTTTGAATGTCAGCACGGTCGCCAGCAGCAGCACCGTGAGCGACACCGGACGCATGATCGGGAAAGTCAGGCGCCAGAACTGCTGCCACGCCCCGGCGCCGTCGATCCGGGCCGCCTGGTAGATCTCGTCCGGGATCCCATGCAGGCCCGCGAGCAGCAGGATCATCATGAACGGCGCGGTCACCCACACCGTCGCCAGCACCACGCCGGCCATCGCGGTCTGCGCCTCGGCCAGCCAGAACACTGGATGGTCGATCACTCCGACGGCGGTGAGCGCGGCGTTGACCACGCCGTAGTCGCCTTCCAGGACCCAGCGCCACACGGTTCCGGTGGCGACGGTCGGCAGCACCCAGCCGAGCAGCAGTAGCGCCTGCATCAGGCGGCTGCCAGGGAAGCCGCGCCAGAAGAAGACCGCCAGCCCGAACCCGACACCGAACGAGATTCCGATCGACGCGCCGGTGTAGATCAGCGTGACCAGCAGGGAATGCCAGACCGCCCCGTCGCTGAGCACCGCCCGCACGTTGTCCAGCCCGACGAACGGGGCGTTGCCGTACACCACGTTGCCGACCCGCACGTCATGGACGCTCAGATCCAGGTTGTACGCCAGCGGGTAGCCCACCACCGCCAACACGAAGACCAGCGCCGGCAGCACGAACAGATGCTCGCCGAGCCGGCGCGTGGTGCGGCTGCTCGCGCGCCGCGCCGGGGACCGCGAGGCACGGCTAGGCTTCGAGCGCGCCATCGATCTTCTGCTGCGCCTGGGCCAGCGCCGCGTCGACGGTCTTGTCGCCGCTCACCGCGGCCTGGATCGCTCCTTGCACGTGCGTCAGGATCTCAGCCGACACCTGCGCTGTCTTTCCCGTGGGGGCCCACGCGCTGGGCAGCTGATCCAGGAAGACCTGCCACACCGGGTCGTCGGACCACGGCTCCCGGCTGGATAGGTCCTCACGTGCCGGCAGTTTGTTGCGTTCCGGCAGATATTTCGTAAGCACGTCCGGTTTCTGCAGGTACGCCACCAGCTTCCAGGCCGCGTCCGGATCCTTCGCGCCGGCGGTGATGGTCAGGTTCTCCTGAGCCAGGAAGGTGGCCGACTGCACGTCCTCCGGGATCTTCGCGACCTTCCACTTCAGGTCCGGGTTCTCGGTGCGGAGGGTGTTCACGTACGACGCCGAGTTGATCATCATGGCGGCCTTGCCGGCGGCGAACCGGTCCTTGGCGTCGTCCTCGACCATGGTGAGCACCTCGCGGGACATGCCGCGGGTCTTCACCAGATCGACCCACTGCCGCAACGCGGTGCGCCCGGCTTCGCTGTCCAGCTTCGTCACGTCGCCACCCGCGCTGAGCAACCGAATCACCCAGGCCGTGGCGCCTTCGACGCCCTTCACGGCGGAGAGCGTCAGGCCGTACCGGTCGCCCTTGCTCAGGTCTTCGGCGGTGGTCGCCAGCTCGTCCCAGGTCTGCGGCGGGGTCTTCACCAGGTCGGTGTTGCACCAGAGCACGTAGCAGTCGGAGACGTGCGGCAGACCGTACCGCTTGCCCTTGTGGAGGGTGGTGTCGATGCCGCCTTTGAAGTAGTTGTCGACCTCGCCCCACTGCTCGACCCGGTCGGTGATGTCCTGCACGATCCCGGCTTCAGCGAAGGTCCCGGTGTCGAGCGCGCTGATCAGGGCGATGTCGGGGAGTTTGCCCGCGGACCCGGCTTGCAGCAAGGTGCGGTTGAAGTCGCCGAACGGGATCACCCGGTGGTTCACCTTCACACCCGGGTTGGCTTTGCTGTAGCGGTCAAAGACCTTGGTCAAGACGGCGCCGAATGGCTCGCCGTAAAAGCTCCAGAAGTTCAGCGTCGCGTCGCCGGAGGGACTCTGGCTGCCACACCCCGCCGTCCCGAGGGCGGCGAGCCCCGCCAGCCCGCCGGTTGCCCTGAGGAGTTGCCTTCGGTCCATCATCAGTGCCTCCAGACGTAGGACGTCCCTCGTCCATGGGACACTAGAGTTACCGGATGAACCCGGTCAAGACTGCGAACGGCATGGACATTGGATGTCTGTGCGGCCTTCGCCTTGGCATGACCATGCGAAATCGGCTGATCACTCCCAGGAGGTGGGCCGTGGCCCGACGCGATCGTGGCATGAGTTTGCAGGAGCGGATCGTCGCGTTCATCCACGAGCAGCGGTTGGCGCCCGGTGCCGCGCTTCCCACCGAGCCGCGGCTGATGGACCTGCTCGGGGCCAGCCGCAACAGCGTGCGGGAGGCGATTCGGGCGCTACAGGCGCTCGGCATCGTGGAGATCCGGCACGGCTACGGCACCTTTGTCGGCAACGCGCCGCTGGACGCCCTGACCCCCTCGCTGGCGTTCCGGATCAGATCCCGGATCAACCACAACGTCGGCGCCCTGCAGGACCTGGTGCAGGTGCGTGAGCTGCTGGAAGTCGGCCTGATCGGGGATGTCGCCGGGAAGCTGAGCCCCGCCCGGCTGGCCGCGCTGGACGCCCTGGTGGATCGGATGGCCGACGACCCCGAGGCCGACAAGTCATTCCACACTCTGCTGTACGAGTCATCCGGCAACGACTTGGTGCTGCAGTTGATCGGCCTGTTCTGGGACGTCTACCGGGCAGTCGAGCCCAGCATCGACCCGCCCAAGGTCGCCCCGGAGGCGATCGCCCGCAGCCACCGGCAGATCGTCGAGGTGCTGCGTGACGGCGACGCCGACGCGGCCCGGGACGCGATGCGCCGGCACTTCGCCGAGCTTGAGGCCCGGGTCGCCCACCCGCCGGGCTGACCTGCCGCCCGCCGAGCCTCCTCTCTGGGGCCGCCGTGCGGGCCCTCTTGTCGAGTCAGGTTCGCGCAGGTAGGGTCCGGACATCCTACGTCCTACGTGTGATGAACGGGTGCCATGACAGATCATTCGGCGATACCAGCCGGCCCCGCCGCGACCCCGCACGGCGTGATTCCGCCGGTGTGCACCCCGCTGACGCCAGAACGAGAACTCGACGTGCCGTCGCTGGAACGCCTCTGCGGATTCCTGCTCGACGCCGGGGTGCACGGACTGTTCGTGTCGGGGTCCACCGGCGAGGCGGCGTACCTGCCCGACGCCACCCGGCTCGCCGCGCTGCGTACTGCTGTCGGCGTCGCCGCAGGTCAGGTCCCCGTGTACGCCGGAGCCATCGACACCAGCACCGCTCGCGTGATCGCGCAGGCGCGGGCCGCCGCGGCCAGCGGGGCCGCCGCCGTGGTCGCCACGGCGCCGTTCTTCTCCCCCACCGACGTCACCGAGTTCGCCGGGCACTTCCGGGCGATCCGAGCCGCCGTCGACCTGCCGTTGCTGGCGTACGACATCCCCGTTGCGGTGGGCGCCAAGCTGCCGCCGGACCTGCTCGCGGAGCTGGCCGCCGACAAGGTGCTCGACGCGGTCAAGGACTCCAGCGGTGATCTCGACAGCCTGCGCGACGTCCGCGCCGCCGCCCCCCAACTGCGGCTCTACTCCGGCTCCGAGACCCTCGCCGACGTGTCCCTGCAGCTCGGGGCCGACGGCCTGGTCCCGGGGCTCGGCAACGTCGACCCGTACGGCTACCTGCGCCTCTACCAGGCCGCCCAGGCCGGGGACTGGGACGGCGCGGCCCATGAGCAGGAGCGGCTGCGCCGGCTGTTCGGCATCATCCGGGTCGGCGATCCCCGGCGGATGGGCCGGTATTCCTCAGCCATCGGCGCGTTCAAGGAGGCGCTGGCCGCCCAAGGGGTGATCCGGCACGCCACCACCAGCACGCCGATGATCCCGCTGGATGGCGCCGAACGCGGCCACGTCCGCGAACAGTTGGTCGATGCCGGGATCGTGGTGGCCTAACCGTCGTCGTCCTGATGCATCAGCTGCCGGGCGGCCTCGCTGATCGAGCCGGACAGCGACGGGTAGATCGTGATGGTCTGCGCCAGCTGGTCCACAGTCAGCCGGTGCGTGATCGCGAGCGTCACCGGCAGGATCAACTCGCTGGCCCGTGCCGCGACCACCACACCGCCCACCACCAGGCCGGACGCCGGGCGGCAGAACAGCTTCACGAACCCGTCCTCCAAGCCGGCCATCTTGGCGCGCGGGTTGCCGTCCAGCGGCAGCATCACCACCCGCGCGGGCACCCGCCCGGAGTCCACGTCCTGTTGGGTGATCCCGACGGTGGCGAGCTCGGGGTTGGTGAAGACGTTCGCGGAGACGGTGCGCAGCCGCAGTGGCGTGACCGCCTCGCCCAACGCGTGCCACATCGCGATCCGGCCCTGCATCGCCGCCACCGAGGCGAGCATCAGCAGGCCGGTGCAGTCTCCCGCCGCGTAGATGCCGGGCACGTTGGTACGCGAGACCCGGTCCACCGCCACGAACCCGCCGTCGGCGAGCTGCACGCCGTACTGCTCCAGACCGACGTTGCGGGTGTTGGGCACCGACCCGACCGCCATCAACGCGTGGCTGCCCTCCACCGTGCGGCCGTCGGACAGCTCGACCACCACCCCGTCGTCGGCACGGCGCACCGCCGACGCCCGCGCCCTCGACAAGATCATCATGCCCCGGTCGGTGAACACCTGCTCGATCGCGGTGGCCGCGTGCACGTCCTCATGCGGCATCACCCGGTCCCGGCTCGACACCAGCGTCACGTCCACGCCCATGCTCAGGTACGCGCTTGCGAACTCGGCGCCGGTGACGCCGGACCCGACCACGATCAACTTCTCGGGGAGCTGGTCCAGGTCGTACACCTGGCGCCAGGTCAAGATCCGCTCACCGTCGGGGACCGCGTCCGGCAGCACCCGCGGCGTCGCCCCGGTCGCGATCAACACGGTGTCGGAGTCGATGTGAAACGGCGTCCCGCCGTCGGGTTCGATCACCACCCGGTGGGTGTGGCCAAGCCGGTCCTCTCCCAGCTGGGCTGAGCCGCTGATGTAGTGCACTCCCGACTTGATCAACTTGGAGCGGATGTCGTCGGACTGGGCCTGGGCCAGATGCCGTACCCGCTGGTGCACCGCGTCCGCGTCCGCCCGCGGGGAGGCGCCGTCCACCCGTACCCCGAGCCCCTCGGCGCCTCGGACCGCGGTGACCACGTCAGATGAGGCGATGAAGGTCTTGCTGGGCACACAGTCAGAGATCACGCAGGCGCCACCCGCAGCTTCCCGTTCCACCACCGTCACCTCGGCGCCAAGCTGGGCCGCCACCAATGCGGCCTCGTACCCTGCGGGGCCGCCCCCGATCACCACCACTCGCGCCACGCTGACCCTCCGACACTCGATTTTTCACTTGCTCTTATGCGCTCCGTCAGATTCTTCCTCACGCTATGGTCGTCAACGTGTCGATGTACGCCGCGTACGGCTCCAACCTCGATCCCGGGCGGATGCAAGCCACCTGCCCACACTCCCCCCTGGTCGGCACCGGCTGGCTGGAGGGGTGGCGACTCACCTTCGCAGGTGAGGATCTTGGCTGGGAGAGTCCACTCGCCACCGTGGTGGAGCATCCTGCGTCCCGAGTCTTTGTGGCGCTGTATGACGTCCACCCCTTCGATCAGAAAAACCTGGACGAGTTAGAAGCGGCGTCCTCTGGGCTCTACAGCAAGCTGCACGCCCAGGTCGCCACCCTTGACGGCGACAAAACCGCTTGGATGTACGTCTTCAACGGCTACGAGGGCGGCCTGCCGGCGGTCTGGTACCTGCGGGAGCTGACTGACGCGGCGGAGAAGGCCGGAGCGCCCGACGACTACGTGACCGAGCTGCGCGCACGCCCCTCGCGCCCCATCGACTAGGCCCTGTTTTCTGTAGATCCCCCGCGCCCATCGACCATGCCCGTTCTGTAGATCCTGGTCGATCCTGCCGACCGCCGCCTCCTGTTATCACCCTGCGAACTCGCCTCGTCCCTACACGTGTTCTTTCCGTCGCCGAAGCGTGATCTTGTGTCGGGACCATGAAGGGAACGGCCACGCGTGTCTTTCCGTCGAAACAGCGGAAGACGCGACGGGGAACAGGAGTAGGCGCATGAGCCACCCGAAGGTCCGCAAGAGCGCAACGTTGATCGCAGCCGTGCTGGTCGGCCTGATGACAGTCAGCGGATGCAGCGAAGGTCAGTCAGACAGCAGCTCGGCGGAGACCGGAGTTGGCCGCGCAGCCGCGCCGGACCAGGCGCCCGAGCAACCCGGCAAGGACGAGCCCAAGATCGGCAAGCCGTCGGGCGCCGTGATCCACACCGGGGACCTGCACCTGACGGTCAAGGACGTGCCCGGCGCGGCGGAGGAGGCGATTGAGATCGTCCGCGACGTCGACGGATACGTCGGCCGTGACGACCGAACCAACCAGGACGGGACACACAGCGCGGAGCTGGTGCTGCGGATACCCGCTGACGAATTCACATCGAGCCTGAGCCGGCTGGCTGGATTAGGCAAGGAGCTGGAGCGCACCATCTCCGCTGATGAGGTCACCGACGCGGTGCGCGACCTCGACAGCGAGATCGCGAGCAAACGAGACAGCGTGAAACGGATGCGGGCGCTGCTGAAGCGGGCGCGCACCATCAGCGAGATCGCGATGGTGGAAGCGGAGCTCACGGAACGGGAATCCGCTCTGGCGTCGCTTGAGGCACGGGAACGCGACCTGGCAAGGAAGATCGAATACTCCACGCTCACCCTTTCGCTGACCGGCAAGCAGCCACCGCCGCCGCCTCCGGTGCAGGTGGGGTTCCTGACCGGGATCAAGGCGGGGTGGAGCTCATTCGTGTTCACCGTGCAGGTGACGCTGATGGCGCTCGGGGCTCTGCTCCCGTACGCGATCGCGTTGGGAACGCCGATCGGCGTGATCTGGTGGCTGACCCGGCGACGTCAGCGCGGCAAACCCGTAGCGCACCGCGACGCTGGCTAGGGCTTGGCGCAGCCGCCCCCGCCCGACTTGGTGGGTTGACGTGCTGTCGACACGCCGTGCGCCATGGCGTGTCGACGACTCCGCAACCCACCAAGTGCCTGGGGCGGCATCCCAGCGATCTTGCCCAGGGTGGGCGACACTGGCGGCATGGCCGATCGGCTGCGCAGGTACCGGGCGAAACGTGACGTCGCACGTACGCCGGAGCCGGTGCCGCAGGCCGAACCCAGCCCGACCGTGCCGCCAGCCGAACCCCGCTCGGCCGATGCCAAGCCAGCGGACGGGGACCGGCTCCGCTTCGTGATCCAACAGCACCACGCGCGCCGGTTGCACTGGGACTTCCGGCTGGAACGCGACGGCGTGCTGGTGTCGTGGGCGGTCCCGAAGGGGGTCCCCCGGGATCCGGAGCACAACCACCTGGCGGTACGCACCGAGGACCACCCGATGGAGTACCTGGACTTCGCGGGCCGGATCCCCGAAGGCGAGTACGGCGGCGGCCTGGTCAAGATCTACGACCGTGGCACGTACCGCGTCGAGAAGTGGCGCGACGACGAGGTGATCGTGATCCTCGATGGTGAGCGGATCACCGGCAGACACGTGCTGTTCCACACCCGCGGCGACGACTGGATGATCCATCGAATGGACCCGCCCGAGGCGGGTTGGCAACCGCTGCCCGAGCTGACGCTGCCGATGCGAGCGACTCGCGGCTCGCTGCCGGACACCGATGGCTGGGGGTACGAGATGCGGTGGGACGGCGTACGCGCGATCAGCCGCGTCAGCGGCGGCCAGGTGCACCTGACCGACCCCGACGGCGAGGACATCACCAGCGGCTATCCCGAGCTTCGTGGTCTGGCGGAAGCGCTGGCGCCGGTGGAATGTGTGCTGGACGGCGAGATCCTGGGGTTCCGGGACGGCCGGCCCAGCGCTGACGCGCTGGAGCGCCGGTCAGCGTCCCGCCAGGGAGCAGACCAGCAGCGGTCCGGGCGTTCCCGCCGCAGGGCTTCCCGCGGCCTGCCCGGTGAGACGATCAGCTATCTGGCGTACGACCTGCTTCACGCCGATGGAGAGTCGCTGCTCGCCTTGGGGTACGCCGAGCGCCGGGAACGGTTGGCCGCGCTGGAGGTAGCCGGCGAGCACTGGCAGACGCCGCCGTACTTTCCGGGCAATGGCGCGGCCGCGGTCGCGACCAGCCAGGAGCAGGGTTTGTCAGGTGTGGTCGCGAAACGGCTGGACTCGGTGTATCGACCGGGCAAGCGCACTCGAGATTGGCTCGACGTGCCGGTCAAGCGCCCCCGCCGGTAAGCATTGCCCCCGCCGGCGCTGCCCACGATCCCCTCACCAGAAGAACCCCGCCACCCCGACCATGCGGCCCTCGGGGCGGCGGGGTGATCCCGTCGTCCCGACCCGTGCCGCGCTTCACGGTGGGTAGTCAGGATGGCGGTGTGATGCCGCTGTCGAGCGCGGCGAGCGCGGTGTGCACCATGGTGCGCATCCCGAACCCGATCGCGCGCTCGTCGACGTCGAAGCTGCCCTGGTGCAGATCGAGCTCTTCCCCGGGCCGGCCGACACCGAGCCGGGCCATGGCGCCGGGCACCCGTTCCAGGTACCAGGCGAAGTCTTCCCCGCCCATGCTCACCGGAGTCTCGACCACGTGGTCGCTGCCCAATGCCGCAGCCGCGGCGCCGGCGACAGTGGCGGTCGCCATCCGGTCGTTGACCACTGGCGGGACACCCCGCGTGTAGACCACCTCGACCTCGGCCCCGGTGCCCGCGACAACGTCACGCACCAGATCGCGCAGCAGTTCGGGCGCCTGCTGCCACACGGTGCGGTCAAGCACCCGCACGGTGCCGCGCACGTGCCCTTCCCGAGGTATGGCGTTGGCCGCCTGCCCGGCGTGCACGGCCCCGAACACCAGCGACACTCCGGCGCGCGGGTCCACTCGACGGGAGAGCAACGCCGGGACGTCGACCACGACCCGTCCCAGCGCGTTGACCAGGTCTGCGGTCAGGTGCGGGCGGGCGGTGTGCCCGCCGTTGCCGGTGAGCTTGACCTCCAGTTGGTCCCCGGCGGCGGTGAGCGGGCCGGATCGCACCCCGATCAGCCCGGTGGGAAGCCGCGGGTCGCAGTGCACCGCGAAGATGGACGCCACACCGTCCAAACCTCCGGCGTCGATCACCTCCGGGGCGCCGCTGGGGAAACGTTCCTCACTGGGCTGCAGCAGCAGCCGCACCCGGCCCGGGAGCAGGTTCTGTTCCGCCAGCGACGCGAGCATGAGACCGGCGCCCAAGGCGACGGTGGCGTGCACGTCATGGCCGCACGCGTGGCAGACACCCTCCACGGTGGAGCGGTACGGCACGTCCTTGACGTCCGACAGCGGCAGCGCGTCCAGGTCGGCGCGCAACGCGACCACCCCCCTGCCGGGGCGCTCCGGACCGATGTCGCAGATCACGCCGTTGCCGTTGGGCAGGAATCGGGGTGACAGCCCGGCCGCGGCAAGGCGAGCGGCGAGGTACTCCGCGGTGCCGTGCTCCTGACCGGACAGCTCCGGGTTGGCGTGAATGTGGCGACGTACCGTGATGAGCTCCGCCCCATGCGCTGCCAACCAGTGGTTGAGCAGGTCGGGTAGCGGGGCGACCTCAGGCCCGGCTTGCGGAGCCCGGGTGGTCGCAGTGGAGGCTGGCGCGGAACCAGCAGCAAATGGGGAGCTGGAAGCCAACGTGGGCATGCTCGTCACGGTCAGATCTCGTTCTCGGTAGCAGTGAAGGAAGTTGTCGGCGCCTGGCCAAGAGTCGGCACCGGACAGCCTAGACCCAGGTAGGTGACTCTGCGCAATGTCACCTCGGTGAGCGCTTCGGCGGCTCCTCGCAATGCGTATCGATCGGCCTGACCCTTCGCAGTCCGCCGGGCGGTGGCTTCATCGCAGTACGGATGCCACACCGGGCCACACCCCCTACAACGCGTGAGTTTCCATGAAGTCACGGATCACGTGGTGGCGATAGCAGGCGAGCTCCCCTAGACAAATCACTCTGCGTCACTACAGGTCGCCAGCGTTAAGACTACGCACAGTACACATACCCACGGGGGCATTCGAGAATGCGGGCTTGGCGCGACCATCTGAGAATCCGCGACGCGGAGTTCCCAGAGACTCCCGACGTGAGACCGACTTGTGACCAAACACTCGTGCCACGCGGCACTGGGACCGCCGCGCTGGCGCCGCGATCTAGAACCGTTCGGTCGGCTCGTACGCGCCCCACACCTCACGCAGCGCGTGGCACACCTCGCCCACGGTGGACTTGACCCGCAGCGCGTCTCGCATCGGGAAGAGCACATTGTCGCTGCCCTCGGCGGCCTTCCGGAGCGTGTCCAAGGCGCCGGACACCGCGCTCCCATCCCGTTCCGCGCGCAGCTTCTCCAGCCGGGCCGCCTGCTCGGCTTCAATCGCGGGGTCCACCCGCAGCGGCTGGTACGGCTCCTCAGCCTCGTTGGCGAACCGGTTCACGCCGACCACGACCCGTTCCCCGCTGTCCACTTCCTGTGACACCTGGTACGCCGCGCGCTCTATCTCCTGTTTGCAGAAACCAGCTTCGATGGCGTCCACCGCCGAGCCGTGCTCGAACACCCGGTCCATCAACGCGACCGCCTCGGCTTCGATCTGGTCGGTCAACGACTCGATCGCGTACGAGCCCGCGAACGGGTCCACAGTGGCGGTCAGGTCGGTCTCGTGCGCCAGCACCTGCTGGGTGCGCAGCGCCAGCCGGGCGGCCTTCTCCGAGGGCAGGGCGAGCGCTTCGTCGTACGAGTTGGTGTGCAGCGACTGGGTGCCGCCGAACACAGCGCCCAGCGCCTGCACCGCGACCCGGATCAGGTTCACCTCGGGCTGCTGGGCGGTGAGCTGCACCCCGGCGGTCTGGGTGTGGAACCGCAGCATCAGCGACTTGGGATTGCGAGCGCCGAACTCCTCCGCCATCAGCCGGGCCCACATCCGGCGGGCGGCCCGGAACTTCGCGATCTCCTCCAGCAGCGTGGTGCGCGCCACGAAGAAGAACGACAGCCGGGGCGCGAAGTCGTCGACGGCCAGGCCCGCGTCAAGCGCGGCGCGCACGTACTGGACCCCGTTGGCGAGAGTGAAGGCGATCTCCTGCACGGGCGTGGCGCCGGCCTCGGCCATGTGATAGCCGGAGATCGAGATGGTGTTCCAGCGCGTCAGCTCGGTCTTGCAGTACGCGAAGGTGTCCGCCACCAGCCGCAGCGACGGCTTCGGCGGGAAGATGTACGTGCCCCGGGCGATGTACTCCTTGAGGATGTCGTTCTGGATCGTGCCCCGGAGTTGGTCGCCGGCCACCCCTTGTTCCTCGGCCACCAGTTGATAAAGGAGCAGCAACACCGAGGCGGGTGCGTTGATGGTCATCGACGTGGAGACCGAGTCCAGCGGGATCCCGTGGAAGAGCAGTCGCATGTCGTCGACGGAGTCGATCGCCACCCCGACCTTGCCGACCTCCCCGTGCGCCATCGGGTCGTCGGAGTCGTACCCCATCTGGGTCGGCAGGTCGAACGCCACCGAGAGCCCTTTGGCCCCGTGTTCGATCAACTGGTGGTAGCGGGCGTTGGACTCACGGGCGGTCCCGAACCCCGCGTACTGCCGCATGGTCCACGATTGCGTGGTGTACATCGTCGGGTAGACCCCGCGGGTGTACGGCGCCTCCCCCGGCTCGCCCAGCCGGTCCGACAGGCCGGACGCCACGTCCGACGCGCGGTACACCGGCTGGATCGGGAAGCCCGACTGCGCGGCGCGACCCTCGGTGGGGGACTGCTCACTCATCCGCTGATCCTAGGTCGGATGCGGGTTGCGGTTCGGTTGCTGAGGCGAATTCCACAGCCTGCCCGCAGCCACTCGACCAGCGTTATGGGCGATTCTGGTACGCATTCAGATCCGCCGATTTCTCATCCCGGCGTTGGTTGCGCACACTGGACAGGTTGACTTTCCGGAGGAATATCTGCGTGAGCACCCATACCCCACCCTCTGGCGGGCACATCACGCCTGGCATCGTGCACGGCGTGGGCGGACAGCACCCAACCGATGGGCCCGCGCAGCATGCTTCAGACGCGTGGCAGCGCCCGTTCGACCGTGAACCCGCTGTGGCGCCTGCCCCCAGACAACCGGCCACCTCGTCCGGGCAGGCGGGCGCCCGCGCTGACGTCGGCACCGTGATCGCTGGCAGGTACACGCTGGTGTCGCCGGTCGGCGCCGGGGGGATGGGCGCGGTGTGGCGCGCCACCGACCGGCTGCTGCGTCGTGAAGTCGCGGTCAAGGAGGTGGCGCCACCGCCCGGCATGCCCGCGGAGGAGCGCGACGCGCTCACCGAACGCACCTTCCGGGAGGCCCGCGCCGCAGCCGGGTTGTCCCACCCATCGGTCGTCCGGGTGTACGACGTGGTGACCGACGGCGGCCGGCCCTGGATCGTGATGGAGTTGCTGAAGGCGCACAGTCTGGCGGACCTGATCGAACGTGACGGTGCACTCGCCCCGCGCGCCGTGTCCAAGATCGGGCTCGCCATGTTGGGCGCCCTGGAAGCGGCCCACAAAGCCGGGGTGCTGCATCGTGACGTCAAGCCGGGCAACGTGCTGATCTGCGCGGACGGCCGGTGCGTGCTCACCGACTTCGGGGTGGCACGAAGCGCCCACGACTCCCAGATGACCAGTCCCGGGATGGTGCTGGGCTCACCGCACTTCATCTCCCCGGAACGGGCCGTCGGAGGCAGCTTCGGGCCGCCCAGCGACCTGTTCTCACTGGGCGTGACGTTGTACGCGGCTGTGGAGGGCGTCGCTCCGTTTGACCGCGGCGACGCCATCGCCACCATGCATGCGGTGGTCAACGATCCTCCGGAGCCGCCGCAGCGCGCCGGCCAGCTGACCCCGGTGCTCTACGGACTGCTGGAAAAGGATCCGGCCAAGCGGTGGGACGTCGAGCGCACCCGGGGCGCCCTGCGTGGTTTCCTGATCGGCGCCGGCGGCACGGCCGGACCAGGGGCCGACGTGACAAGCACCGTGCCGGCGCCGCCGGTCGACAAGTCGTCCACCACGGTGATGCCGGCCTCCGCGCCGTCACCGCCGTACGGTGCCACACCGCCGTACGGGGCGGCGCCGCCGCCGCACGGACCGGCCCCGATGAGCGAGTCGCGTGAGCGTTGGCAGACGGGGCGGGCCAGCGTGCAGGCGTCCAGCCCCGTTTTCGGCGAGCGGCGACCCGGCTCGGGTCACGACGTCAGGGGCTACCGGCACGATCCCCCGGGCGGCGACTTCGGATACCAGCCCGACGCCGGGCCCGGCGGACCTTTCCAGTCCGAGCGCCCGCTGGGCGCCTGGGTGTTCGGGGCCACGGCGGTGCTGGTCGCGATGCTGCTGGTGATCGCGGCGGTCGGCTTCGCGTCCGGGTGGTTCGAGGACTCTCAGTCACCCGAGGGCAAGCCGACAGCGGTGTCGGCGCCGTTCGAGGTGCGCCCGTACCAGGGTCGGGGGGTGCGCCTGAACGTCCCGAAAATGTGGAACCGCAAGAACCTCAGCGGCTACGTGCAGTTTCACCATCCCGACAACGACCGGGCTTGGCTGCGGGTCAAGGTCTCGAACGACGGCCGCCCCGCCAGGGCGATCCTGCGAGGCGCGGACCAGAACTTCGCAAATGGTTGCTGCGACGTGACGAACTACCGGCGGGTGACGCTTCGCAACGTGAAGCTGGGTGGGCAGGCGGCCGCCGAGCTGGAGTACACGGGGGTCCGCGCCTCCACCGGCGAGAAGCGGCATGGGATCTGGCGCGTGGTGGTCAAAGGCGGGAAGACCTACGAGCTCTACATGTCGGTCCCCCAGAAGCTGTACCAAGACAGCAGGCCGGTGTTCGACGAGGCGGTCCGCTCGTTCAAACTGGCGAAGTGACAAACCGTGGCCGTGCTTCTACGCGAAAAGACTCCGCCCGAGCCGGGGCCGCCGCACCCGATCACACTGCCGAGCTCCGGCGGTTGACCCAAGCCTGGCTCGCCGAGGACCCGGACCCGGCCTGTCGGGCTGAGCTGCAGTCGCTTCTGGATGGCCTGCCCGGCGCCGCGGCTGAGCTCGCTGATCGGTTCGCCGGTCCGCTGCGGTTCGGCACTGCCGGGCTGCGCGGCACGCTGCGGGCCGGGCCCAACGGGATGAACCAGGCCGTGGTGCGTGCGGCGGCAGCCGGACTGGTGCGTTGGCTGGACTCACGAGGGGCCGCCGGCCCGCTGGTGATCGGGTACGACGCCCGCCACGGCTCTCTCGGTTTCGCGCAGGAGACCGCACGCGTGGCTGCCGGGCACGGACGCCGCGCCCTGTTGCTGCCGCGGGCGCTGCCGACCCCGGTGCTGGCGTACGCGGTGCGTGCGCTCAACGCCGCTGCCGGGGTGATGGTGACCGCCAGCCACAACCCACCCGCCGACAACGGGTACAAGGTGTACCTGGGCGCCGAACTCGGGGGCGTCGAGGGCGCCGGCGCCCAGATCGCGCCCCCGGCGGACCTGGAGATCTCGGCCGCCATCGACGCGGTGGGGCCGCTGTCGGCGGTGCCGCTTGGCGAGCCGGGCGAGGTGCTCGACGGCAGCGTGCTCGACGGCTACCTGCGAACGGCGGCAAGCGTGCTGGCGCCGGACGGGCCACGGCGGCTGACCACGGTGTGCACCCCGCTGCACGGGGTGGGCGGCGACGTGCTGGCCGCGGCGTTCACGGCGGGCGGGTTCCCGGCGCCGGTGGCCGTGGCCGAGCAGGCTGAGCCGGATCCGGACTTCCCCACGGTGAGCTTCCCGAACCCGGAAGAGCCGGGCGCCATGGACCTGCTGCTGGCCCTCGCCGCCGCACGGCACGCCGACCTGGCCATCGCCAACGACCCGGACGCCGACCGCTGCGCCATCGCCGTCCCCACCGGCGGCGGAGGCGCCGCAGCCGCGGGTTGGCGCGTCCTGCGCGGCGACGAGGTGGGTGTGCTGGTGGCTGACCACCTGATCCGGCGCGGCGTGAAGGGGCTCTACGCCACCACCATCGTCTCCTCATCGATGCTGCGCGCCCTGTGCGCGGCTCGCGGCGTGCCGTACGGGGAGACCCTCACCGGGTTCAAGTGGATCGTCCGGGCGGGTG
>JBOGDL010000339.1:0-18702 GCA_050701815.1 Micromonosporaceae bacterium
CGGAGCCCTGATCAGGCCCTGGCGTCTTGACGCCTGCGCACCCACAGCAGCGGTCCGGACAGCAGGTACCCGACGACCAGCACCGCGAACACGCCAGAGGCGTCGATGAACAGCCCCACCAGGGGCAGCACCCACAGCCACGGCGGGAGTTGCACGATCTGGGCCAGCTTCGCGTACGGGAAGCTGCTGACCATCAGCACCGCCAACCCAGCCACGATCGTCAGCATCAGGGCCACGGGGTGCGGGTCCGGGTTGAGCAGGACCGTGATGGCCATGATCGCTGCGGCGATGGTGGTCGGCACGCCGGTGAAGTAATGGCCATCCCTGGGCGAGACGTTGAACCTGGCCAGCCGGATCGCGCCACATACGGTCACCAGCGCGCACACCGGCCCGAGCACGGGCAACGGCACGCCGCCACCGTGCATCCAGAAGAAGACCACCACCGGGGTGGCGAGGCTGAAGGAGCACATGTCGGCGAGCGAATCCATTTGAGCGCCGAACGGGCTGGCCACGTCGAGCCTGCGAGCCAGCCCGCCATCGGCGCCGTCCAGCACCACGCAGCCCAGCACCAGCAACGCGGCCAACCGGATCTCCTGGTTCGCTGCCAGGAAGACGGCGCTGAGCCCAAGCAGGATGCTGGCGATAGTGCAGGCGTTGACCAGGGCGAACTTCGCGCGGCGCGCCAGCGTCGCCTCGCCTGGCAGCAGCAATGGCGAAGGCGTCGCAATGGAGCCCTGGGCCGGCCCGCCCACAGCCGGGCTGACGGGGGCGATCGCGTCCACATCCCTACGGAGCGCTTCGATCGACTCCTGGGAGTTGGCTTGGGCGGGGATCTGCGGCACGCGCTTGATGCGGCGTCGGCCGGCGAGGACCCGCCGCGCGAAGGATCCGCTGCTGCGTAGACCACGGGTCCAGCGACGGCCCGCAGGGCGCGGACTAACGGCCACTCGGCGCCGCCGCCACGGTGTACTCGGCACCTAAATCCTCCCGATCGGCTGGAGTCGCGCCGCTTCGGCGTCCGCTCCGACAGTGCGATCTACACGATCGCACATACCAGCGATGGTTGGCGATGCTTGCCCGGCGCCGAGTTGCTCACAACTAGCTACATAAACCCTGATAGCGCTCAAAACGTGCATTACTGATGGTGGTTCTCAGCGGGCTATTTAACACCCTCTGGGAAATATCGCCAACATCAGGGTCGATGGTCGGTCACGTACGGTGATCGAGTCGTCCGGGACACCCAAAGGCCACCAGAGTAGACAGGTGTGGTCCCGGAGGGTGTGCGAACCCTCCGGGACCATAAAGACCACCAGACTAGATACGCGGGGTCCCGGAGGACTCGCTGAGCACCCCCGCGCTGCCGAACGCCTCAGCGGTCACCTCGGTCAACTCCAGAGCAGCCAGTTGATCCCTGCTGAACCAGGCCGCCTCGGCCGTCGAGCCGCCACTGTCATGCACCACCGTGGCCGTGGGCTCAGCCACTTCCACCCGGTAGTACGCGCGGACGCCATGCCAGTCGATCGGGTACCCCTCCGGGCCTAGTGAATGCGAATCCCGATGGCTGGCCGCCCCCAGCAGGCCGGTCACCCGGCCATGTTGCCCGGTCTCCTCGACCACTTCACGGAGCAGAGCGACGATCGGATCCTCGCCGAAGTCGGTGCCGCCGCCCGGCAGGTGCCACCGGCCAGCGCCGGGATAGCCGTCGGCGATCCGGGTGAGGAGCACCCTGCCCGCGGAATCGGTCGCCACCGCGTACGCGGCGAAGCGCTGCGCCCGCGGACGTCCGTCCGGGCCCGGCACCGCGAGGAATGACGGCAGCTCCGGCGGGTCTTCCGGCCGCAGGTCTCCGGTCCCGGGCGGCAACCCCAGCGCCTTCGCGGTGAAGGGCCGCAGCGGCAGGCGCTCTGCCTCCGCCATCGACATCCACCGCGCCAGGTCCACACCCGACTGGCGAAGCGGCACAAAGCCGTCCGGCGAGCCCGGAGTCGCCTCAGCCTCGGCTGCGGCATCGGTGACGGCCGCGGTGTGCCCCACCACGGTGGACTCGTAGATCAGCCGGTCGGTGTGCAGGGCCAGCCCCCGAGCCGGGAGCGCACGCAGGTCCGCGAGCACCTCAAGCAGGTTGCCCACATCGACCGCTAAGCCGGCTTCGGCGGCGACTTCTCGCATCAGAGTGTCATGGGGGTGCTCGCCGTGATCCACTCCACCGCCTGGCAACGACCAGACACCAGGGGTTCCGGATTCAGCGGCAGCTCGTACCAGTAGGACCCGGCCATCCGGGTCGGTGCACAGGGCGTAGGCGGCAATTCGGCGCAGGGGCTCAAGTTCGGGGGTCACGGCCGGGATTGTCCCTTATCGAGAGTGGTTTGGGCTAGTACGGGCTCTTTCTCCGGTGAGGGGCATCACTATCAGCACAGGTAGCTTGACAGAGAGCTACCGCCTAGAGCAACAGTCCAATCTCCCCGCGTAGAAGCGCGTCCACCAACCCCCCCGCGTAGAAGCGCGTCCACCAACTCCCCCGCGTAGAAGCGCGTCCACCAACTCACTCCCACTCAATGGTCCCGGGCGGCTTGCTGGTCACGTCCAGGACCACCCGGTTCACCTCAGGCACCTCGTTGGCGATCCGGTTCGAGATCTTCGCGATCACGTCGTACGGCAGCCGAGACCAGTCTGCCGTCATCGCGTCCTCGCTGCTCACCGGACGCAACACAATCGGGTGCCCGTACGTGCGGCTGTCACCCTGCACTCCGACGCTGCGCACGTCCGCCAACAGCACCACCGGGAACTGCCACACCTCGCGGTCAAACCCGGCCCGGGTCAGCTCCTCGCGACCGATCAGGTCGGCAGCCCGCAGCACCTCGAGCCGCTCGGCGGTCACCTCGCCGATGATCCGGATCGCCAGCCCCGGCCCCGGGAACGGGTGCCGCCACACGATCTCCTCCGGCAACCCGAGCTGCAGGCCCACCCGGCGCACCTCGTCCTTGAACAACGTCCGCAGCGGCTCGATCAGGGTGAACTTCAGGTCTTCCGGCAGCCCGCCGACGTTGTGATGAGACTTGATGTTGGCGGCGCCGGCGCCGCCACCGGACTCCACCACGTCCGGATAGAGCGTGCCCTGCACCAGGAATTCCACGTGAGCCTCGGCCTCTGCCTCGCGGGCGGCTCGCTCGAAGGCTCGGATGAACTCCCGCCCGATGATCTTGCGCTTCGCCTCAGGGTCGTACACCCCGGCCAGCGCCGCGAGAAACTCATCCGCCGCGTCCACCACCTTGAGCTGCACGCCGGTGGCCGCCACGTAATCCTTCTCCACCTGCTCGGCCTCGCCGGCCCGGAGCAGGCCGTGATCCACGAACACGCAGGTGAGCTGGTCACCCACCGCCTCGTGCACCAGCGCCGCCGCGACCGCGGAGTCGACCCCGCCGGACAACCCGCAGAGCACCCGTTTGGGCCCCACCGCAGCCCGGATCGCAGCGACCTGCTCCTCGATGATGTTGCCCATGGTCCAGGTCGGCTCGATGCCCGCGATGTCGTACAGGAAGCGCTCCAGGATCCGCTGACCAGAAGGGGTGTGCGCCACCTCGGGGTGGAACTGCACCCCGGCGAGCCGTCGGTCACGATCCTCGAACCCCGCCACCGGCGCCCCGGGTGTGCGTGCGGTGACCGTGAACCCGGCCGGCGGCTCGCTCACGCACACGCCGTGGCTCATCCACACCGACTGCTCCTCGGCCAACCCCGCGAACAGGGCGCCCGGGTCAGCCACGGCAAGCGACGTGCTGCCGTACTCACCCTGGCCGCTACGATCAACGGCGCCGCCCAGCGCCTGCGCCATCGCCTGGAATCCGTAGCAGATGCCGAACACCGGCACCCCGGCCTCGAATAGGGCCGCCTCCACCTGAGGCGCCCCGGGCTCGTACACGCTCGCGGGTCCGCCGGAGAGAATGATCGCCGCGGGCTTGCGCGCCAGCATCTCGGACAGCGGCATGGAGTGCGGGACGATCTCGCTGTAGACCCGGGCTTCGCGCACCCGGCGCGCAATCAGCTGGGCGTACTGGGCTCCGTAGTCAACCACCAGGACCGGACGCGGCAGGCTCATGCGGCAAGCCTAGTGACCCCGAGAGCTCCCGCCCTTTCCGGCCGGGACCCTGACGGAGCCGGGCCCACGAGCTGTTCGCGCGCAACCGCTTGCCGAAACCGGCACAACGGGTTGACTGTTTCGCATGGGGAAGATTCTGGTGGGCACGGCGTCCTGGACCGACAAGACGCTGCTGGCGTCCGGTTGGTACCCGAAAGGCGAGGACACGGCCGAGAAGCGCCTGGCGTACTACGCGCGGCAGTTCCCGCTGGTCGAGGTGGACTCGACGTACTACACCCCGCCTGGGGAGAAGACCGCGGAGCTGTGGGCCGCGCGCACCCCGCCAGAGTTCACGTTCAACATCAAGGCGTACGGGTTGCTCACCGGACACCCGTCCCGGGTCAACTCGATCTACAAGGATCTCCGGCCCGAGACCGACAAGACCAACGTCTACCTCAAGGATCTCGACCCGCAGGTCCAGGAGGACGTCTGGACCCGGTTCCTCTCCGCGCTCGACCCCCTGATCGCCGCCGGCAAACTGGGCGCGCTGCTGTTCCAGTTCCCGCCGTGGTTCACGATCCGGCGGTCCAACAAGCAGCGCATCCTCGAAGTGGCGCACCGGTGCGAACCGCTCAAGGTGCTGGTGGAGCTGCGCCACGCCAGCTGGTTCGACCGCGACAACGCTCGTGAGACGTTGGATTTCCTTGGCAAGCACGAGATCCCGTACGTCTGCGTCGAC
This sequence comes from Micromonosporaceae bacterium, assembly GCA_050701815.1. Classification (GTDB taxonomy): domain Bacteria; phylum Actinomycetota; class Actinomycetes; order Mycobacteriales; family Micromonosporaceae; genus WHSM01. Next base: position 4,812 of record JBOGDL010000339.1, read on the forward strand.
ATGCCGCAAGGGCACCGCTCGTCGATTCCGCCGGTGCTCGAAGCCACCAACGGCGGCCTCGCGGCGGTCCGGTTCCACGGCCACAGCGACAAGTGGACCAGCAAGGACATCTACGAGAAGTTCGGTTACCTCTACTCGGAACGCGAGCTCGCCGACTGGGCGCCGAAGCTCGCCACCCTCGCCCGGCACGCCGACAACACCCACGTGCTGATGAACAACTGCTACTCCGACTACGCGCAGCGCAACGCCGCCCAGTTGAGGGCGCTTCTGGACAACGAAAACGTCGATGCCGTGTAGCCGACCGGGTGGAGCGGATCGGTCAATGGTCAGGGGTGATGTACGGGTCGCCCGCCTTGGCGTCAGAGCGCGGATCGTAGGGCAACACCACGATCGGAACGTGTTTGCCGCCGGGGTTCCCGCCGCGGTTCTCGGTGAAGCTCAACGTGCCGCTGGCACCCGGCACCTTATGGGCACCGTTGAGCAGCAACAGCTGGTCACGTACGTCCTCCGGACGCGGCACCACAGGGTCGTCCCACCGGGTGGCGGTGAGGCGGATGGCGCTGACCGCGGTCGCCAGGGCGTCGTGGTACATCACGGCGTAGCCATTGTCGAGTGCCGCCGGGTCGCGACTGATCAACTCCTGGAAATGGCCCTGGAACTGCTCGAAATGCTCTGGAGGTTTGACCGTTCCCCGCGCCCACCCCGGGTGCGCCGCCGCGGCGAGCGTGATGGTGAGATTGCCTTCTTTGAGATGCCGCGCGGTGGCTGATTCGGATTCGATGAGCAGCCCGGTCACGGCGTAGAGAATGGTCAACGGCTGTTCGCGGCAGGTGCGGTTGCTGAGCGCCTCGACGAATCCCAGCAGATCGTGCGCGCGCCCCGCGTACAGCACCATGTCCGGCTCCGGCTCCGCCGAGCAGATGTTGGTGGTGATCGTGCTGAACACCGAATGGGCCTGCTGGCCGAAGGTGATCCCCCGGAACGGTTGATGCGCGAGCTTGAGATATTTGCCTAGTTTCCGCTCGTACGCCTTTCGCAAAGTCGTCACGTAAAGGTCCGGCTCGGTGTTGTCGTACACCATGATCGCGGTTTTCAAATCTGGGCGCTGGTTCAGGCGCCGGCGAAGGGCTGTGACGTAGTCGACGTTGCTTGGGGAGGCGCGGAGTAGACCGGGAATGTGCGCGTGGTCCAGACCGTCGGCCGTCACGACACCCGACACCATCGGAATCCCGCTACGTGACAGCCGCAGCGCCGCCGCCTTGGTGCGGTCGCTGCTCACACCCTGACCTACCACCCCGACCAGCGGCGCCTCGTCCCCGGTCATGTCCTCGATCTGCTGCACCGCCGTTTCCCACTGCGCCTGACGACTCCCCTCATTGGCGAGGTGCAGCTGAATCAGCGGTTCGGGATCCTTGAACTCGTGGGTGCGGTTGGCGCGGCGCAGCGCTACGTACGCGCCTTCGAGCGAGCTGAGGACCCTTTCCGGACTGAGCGGGCTGTCTTCTGTGGGCGTCAGGGTGGTCAGCAACGCGACCTTGACGTACGGCTTCCCCTTCGCCTTGGCGCGGGCGGCGACCCAGTCGTTCTCCTTCTTGATCTTCTCCTGGATGGCCCGGAACCGGGGGTGGAACACGTACGAGCCGTCGGTCACGCCGACACATTCCCCGGCCACCCGGTGAACCCCGGAGAACAGGCCGCCACAGGCGAGCCGCGGCGGGAGCCAGACCACCGCGCCCGCGACGGCGACGAGGGCCACAACGACCAGGGCCGACAGCAGCGCCCGGCGCCGCCACGAGACCGGCTGTGTGAAGTCGGGCAGTTCATCGTTGCTCACGGAATCTCCTGGAGGTTAGGTCCACAACTTCGCTTGCTTGTCGTGTTCCTCGGCTTCCCGGAACAGCTCGACCAGCCCGCTAGGAGACAACTGGGCAAGGCTGCGCAACTCCTGCGCGATCGTCTTGTGCAGGAAGCGGCGTTCCGGACCGTTGCGCGGGTCGGTGACGATCCACAGGGCCGCGACCAGACGCACTGCCGAAGCCGTGTCCGGCGGGCCGTCCTGCTGCCCCGCGACCAGTCCGTGGAACCTCGCGTGCGGGGCCAGCCCCGGCTGGTCCGGTTCGCCGCAGGGCGCCTCGACGACCGCGTGCAGCAGCTGCAGCCAGTCCCGGGCGGGCCGCTCGCGGACCATGCGGAGCAGCTCCCCTGCCACGTTCACCAGATCGCCGTCGGCGAGCCGGTGGTACAGCTCGCCAAGGAGGTCCTGACGGTCGTGCCTGCGGGCATGAGCCAGCAACCGCTGGTGGACGGCGGACCAGTTGGCGTTGCCGTCGCGTGGGCGGGCCGCGAGCCGGCGCAGCAGCAGCCGGCGCAGCACCACCGCGCCCGGTTCACCGTCCGAGTCCCACAATCGCAGCCGCTGCAACTCTGACGCCCAGGAGGAATCCGCCAACCCATTCCCGCTCGCCAGCTGCAGCATCTCCGCCTCCGTACGGGCGGCGGCACATGTCGCGAAGGCAGCGACCCGGTCGTCCCATGGACCCTCGCCGGTGTCCAGCAGGCGGCGCAGCAACACGTCCTGCACCGTTGCGGGGTCGCCGGGGTCACGGTCCGGCGCCGGCAGCGAGAGCAACTCACCGACCCCGCCCGCGGGGCTGGGACGCGCCGAGGCGACCCTGGCCAGAGTCGCGGCCGCCTCGGGGTGCCCGGCGGTGAACAAGTGGATCAGCCGCGCCAGGCGGGAGTCGACGCTCTGCGACGAGCCGGAGGCCCCGGTCATCGCGTCCTCGATGTCCGTCCTGCTGAGCGCCGGCAACCGGTAGACCAGCCACATCGGCGCCGGATCGGACGGTTTCTGGTCTGTCTTCAGCAGGTCCAGGACCGGAGCGACCGGCGCTTCAACAGTCTCCAGCAGTCGCCCGTTGCTGGTCGCCACCACGGTCAACGGCTCGGCCAGGTCACGCCGCGCCAACGATGGCCGTGCCTCGACCAGCCGCCGCAGGAAGACCCTCCCGGCCTCGGTGTCGACATCGTCTAGCAGGATCACCGGGCTGAGCAGCCGCCGAACCCGTTGCGGACAGTGACGCAGGTCCGCCAGGAAGGCCTCGCACAGCAGTTCGTCCCGGAGCTTTCGGTTGCCGCTGTCGTCCTCGGTGTCGTGTGCCGCCGTGTTCAGGGCGATCAGGGCGTCCACCGGGTCGTCGGACTTTCCCTGGTCGCGGTGGCCGTACCAGGCTCGGAATCGACTGCTCGCATTGCTGTCGAAAAACTCGCCTATCAGAGCGAACGGCAATTGCAGCCGGAGTATGAATCCCAGGCGCATGGGCGGGCTCAACTCGATCTCACCTGCTGTGGCCGAGAAGAACCGACGCGCCCAACCCTGGGTGCGGCGCTGCCGCAGCACCTGTTTGATTTCCTCCCGGGCCTTCTCGAAATTGCCGTCGGTTAAGTGGTGCTCTACCACCAGAAGGCCGATGAGCAGCCGGGGAAAAGGGATCCGTCCGTACCGGGGGCGGTAGCGGCTGAGCCCGGCGGCTAGCGCTGAGAGGACGCGTGGCACGTCGGCATGCGAATGCCTGGAGAAATCAAACCGGCCGTAGGGAACAACCCGCTCGATCCGCGCGGCGATGGTGTCCAGGTGTACGGTCTTTCCGCTGCCGCGGGTGCCCTCGATCACGGTTATCGGGCGGCGCCAGGCGCCATTCTCACTCCAGTTGGGCCACATGAGAATGCGCAACGCCCGCAATAAGACGGCCACGTGAGTCAAGATCGGTTTCGTTCCCGACACCGCGCGCACCCCTCTGGTTCGACCATGCTGCCGTGGGCAGGATTATCGACTCGACGCCTTAGGACCTCTCCCCGAACCTTCTGATCTCCACTCGAGGAATGTCTCGCAACAAGCCATTCCGGCGGGGCTTGTGAAAGGGAGCGGCTCGGTGGAACCTCACGCTAACACCGCGAGAACACCATCTGTCCATCCAGGCGCCACAGTGGACACAACGCCACAGCCATAGCGGTTAGGTCGTGTCTCACAGTCCCCGGCCGGCCAGCGGGGCTTTGAGACACGACCTAGGGTCAGCGCATGGCCGCACACCGCCTGAGCAAGGACGAAGCCCGCCGGATCGCGATCCATGCTCAGCTGCTCGACGAGCCGCGGCCGACGGACCTTGTGGAGGTGGTCGACCGCCTCACGATCCTGCAGATCGACCCCACCGCGGCGATAGCGCCGAGCGCCGACCTCGTGCTGTGGAGCCGGCTCGGCTCATCGTACGACCGCGACGATTTGACCAGTGCCCTGGAAGCCGACCGCACCCTGGTCGAAACCGTCGCCTACATCCGGCCCCCGCGCGACCTGCCCGCCGTGATCGCCGAGGTCCGCGATCGCCAGACCCACCCCACGATGGCGGCGTGGGTCGAGAAGAACGAGCCTTTCCGGCGCGACATCCTCGCACTGCTCGACGCGAAGGGCCCGTTGCTCTCCCGCGACATCCCCGACACCAGCATCGCGCCGTGGCCGTCGTCCGGCTGGACTGACAACAAGAACGTCACCAGGATGCTCGAGTTCCTCGCCCGCCGCGGGCACATCGCGATCTCGGGACGCAAGGGGCGGCAGCGCTACTGGAACCTCCCCGAACGGGTCTACCCCGCTGACCTGCCGACCCTCGACTCCGACGCCGCGACCACACGCCGCAACGCGCGGCGGCTCGCGGCGCTGGGCATCGCCCGCTCTGGCGGCACGCAGACGCCGGGCGAGTCCCCGTACGTCGGCGACGCCGGCGAAGAAGCCATCGTCGAGGACGCCCCGGGGACGTGGCGCGTCCACCCGCCGTACCTCGGGCTGCCGTTCCAGGGGCGCACCGCGCTGCTCTCGCCCTTCGACCGGCTCATCCACGACCGGGTGCGCGCCACGCAGCTCTTCGGTTTCGAGTACATCCTCGAGATGTACAAACCCAAGGACAAGCGACGCTGGGGCTACTTCGCCCTGCCCGTCCTGCACGGTGACCGACTCGTCGGCAAGCTGGACGCGAACGTGGATCGCAAGGCCGGTGTGCTCACCGTCAACGCGATCCACGAAGACGTCCCGTTCACCAAGGCCACCACCGCCGCAGTCCGCGCCGAGATCAAGGACCTCGCCGCGTGGCTCGGCATCGAGGTCGCCGCCTAGATCTCCCGTCTTTCTGGCCTGGCGCCTTGGCGCCACGTCCGGCGAGGCGGCGCCCTGCAATCAGGGGGCCGAAGGGACTTTTGACTCTGCCCCAGCCTGGCGTGGTGGAAAACCATCAAGGGAGCGGCCGACGAGGAGCTGCGAGCGGCCATGCTCGCCCTGCGGCCGCAGGGGGTGATTGTGATGCGAGTTCTCGTAACCATGCGCTTGGACACCGAGGTGAGCAGCCGCGCCATCGAAACCGGCACCTTGCCAAAGATCGTGGAATCGTTCATGGAACAGGTTCATCCCGAGTCCGCCTACTTCGGAGCCGTCAGGGGCAAGCGGACCTGTTACATCGTGTTCGACCTGGAAGATCCCTCTCGGATGCCCCCTCTGCTGGAGCCGCTGTTCCGGGAGCTGGGCGCCGAGATCGACGTGGTGCCTGTGATGAACAAAGACGATCTTCAGAAGGGTCTCAGCGAGGTCGGACGGTAACCACGTGAGCGGAGTTCTGCGGGCCACCTGGCGATCGCCCGCCATCGCGGCTGACCCGCCATAGCCGGCGCGGCACGTCGCCTTCGTCAAAGGCGTACAGCAGATGCCCGCCCAGGGGGCCTGCTGAGCTTCGAACCAACTGGCGCGAGCGCGCGGGCCAGGAGCCGGTCGGCGCCCGCCTCACCATGTACACACCAGGTGGGGATCACTGGACGTGACCACTGTGGGCATCGGATCTGCGCGTGCCGTTGTCGAACTGGCCGTATTGCGCTCAGCAGTTGAACCCGGCTCTCTGTGTTGCCGCCACCCACGCCCGGTTTGCACCCGCGCTGGGCCCCGCGACCGGCTCGGACCGCGGCGGAGTGCGGCGCTTGCCCCCCCAACGAGCCAAGCCAATCGAATCCGAATAGCGATGATGTGACGCTCACCGATTCCTTGGCCTTCCCAGACGCCCATCGCGCCCGTAACGTACCGCCTCGTCAGAGGCTCCCCGGGTTCCGGACCGCGGGGACTCTGCGGGTTGCGGTAGTTGGTAACTTCACCACGGATATCCGGCTTGTCGGCGATTGCCGGCATGGACCTCCAGCCCCCACATGCTCTACACCGTGGACAGCTGCGGCGCGCGCACCGGCGGGGATCGGCCGCCATGGCCCCCGTGACGGAGTGTGGTCGCTTAATGAAGAGACGGGAGGCAAGGTGACGAGTGCGGGCTACCGGTTAGGCGTGGACTTCGGCACATCGAACACCGTGGCGATGCTGCAATGGCCCGACGGTCAGGTCCGGTCGCTGCTGTTCGACGGCTCGCCGTTGCTGCCATCGTCGGTGTACGCCGACCCCAACGCCGGGCTCTTGGTCGGCAGGGACGCCGCCCACGCGGCTCGGGCCATGCCAGAGCGGTTCGAACCCAACCCGAAACGCCGCATCGATGAGCCGACGGTGTTGCTGGGCGACGCTGAGATCCCCATCAACGACCTGATCGCTTCGGTGCTCCGACGGGTCGCGGCGGAGGCGCAGCGGGTGACCGGCGGGCCGGTTCCCACAGTCGCCCTGACCCACCCGGCGGCGTGGGGGCAGACCCGGCGCGGGATCCTGATAGCCGCGGCCGAGCGGGCCGGGCTCGGCCGGCCGACGCTGATCCCAGAACCGATCGCGGCTGCCAGCTCATTCGTCGAAAAATCCCGGAGTGGCGTGTCCCCGGGAGAAGCGGTCGTTGTGTACGACCTCGGCGCCGGCACCTTCGACGCGTCGGTGGTGCGGCGTGAACCGAACCGGTTCGAGGTCGTCGCGGACGAGGGCCTGAGCCAGGCCGGTGGGCTGGACATCGACGCCGCGATTGTGGCTTACCTCGGCGCCGTCTACGGCGCCCGTCACCCCGATCTGTGGAAGCGGCTCACGTACCCGACCACGCCCGCCGACCGGCGAGCCAAGCGTCTGCTGTGGGAGGACGTGCGGACCGCCAAGGAGATGCTCTCGCGAGCCCCGTCAACGACCATCCACGTGCCGTTGGCCGACCAGGACGCTCCACTCGGGCGTGACCAGTTCGAGCAGCTGGCCCGTCCGGTGCTGGACTCCACAGTGGTGAGCACCCGCGCGGCGATCAGCACGGCCGGCATCTCACCCGACAAGGTCGCCGCGATTTTCCTGGTCGGTGGCGGCAGCCGGATCCCGCTGGCGGCGACGCTGCTGCATCAGGCGTTCCGGATCGCGCCGACGGTGATCGAGCAGCCTGAACTCGCCGTCGCGGAAGGCGGCCTCCGCGCGCTCGGCCCGGCCAACGCCAGTTGGCAAGCGGCTGCGGCATCCGGGGCGCCGCCGCATGGGTTGACTCAGGCGCCCTACGGCGCCGGCGCCCCCGTCCCGCCTGCCGGCGTTGCGACCGTTTCTTCGCTCGGGCCGCCGCCGCCACAGTCGCCGCCCTCTCCCGCGTTCGCTCCGGCCAACTGGACAGCACCGACGCCGCCAACTCCCCGCCCACGGCGGTCGACCGCCCAGCGGACGCTGCTGATAGGGCTTCCGGTGCTGCTGGTCCTCGGCCTCGGAGGCGCCGCGTTGGCGACGATGCTCGGGCCCGAGGAGGCGGATCGGAAGGCGCCCAGCGTCGACTGGACCACCGACGCCAGCAAGTACGCAGGCAAGAAAGGCCTGACCATCGAGTACGACTGTCCGCCCGACGGCACCGCCGAAACCGCTTGGGGCACCGATGTGTACACCGCGGACTCGTCGGTGTGCACCGCTGCCGTCCACGCACGGAAGATACCGCTGGAACGCGGCGGCAAGGTGATTATCGAGATGCGTCCCGGCGAGGACTCCTACCGGGGAAGCAACCAAAACGGCGTCACGACCATCAACTACAACTCCTTCGAGGCGAGTTTCGTTTTTCCGTCCTGAATCGGCCCCATGCGAGCGTGCCCCCGCGCGGCCTGCCTGGCGATCGACGGTCAGCGCGGCAGGGTCTGGGTGACGCGCCACAGCCTGCGGGGTAGGCCGTCTTCTTCGAAGGAGTGCACGTCGTTGAGGGTCCAGCCGTCGGCGAGGGCCTCGACGAGGTCCCGGGTGAAGAAGTGCACGGCGAAGCCGTCGTGCTCGAAGATGTCGTCGCCGTGGGCGACGCCGGCGCCGTAGTGGGCGTCTCCGGTGTGGCGCACGGTGTAGACGAAGGTTCCGCCGGGCCCGAGGACCCGGCGTACGTCTGCGACGAGGTCGTGGATCTGCCGGGTGGATAGCGCCATGCACAGCAGCATGTGCGCGAAGACCGCGTCCACCGAGCGATCCGGAAACGGCAACGGCTCGCGTACGTCGTGCACCGCGGTGGTGACGTGACCCCCGAGGTCCTGGGCGTCGGCGGACTTCTGTAGCTGCTCAATGCCGGCAGCGCTGAAGTCGGTGGCGTGGACAGTGAAGCCGGCGCGGGCGAAGTGCAGCGCGTCGCGGCCGTGCCCGGCGCCGAGTTCCAGCACGTCCGTGACCCCGGCGGATTGGAACACCTCGCTGGCGTGCACAGCCGCCGCTGAGGGCTGCTCGCCGTACATGCCTGGATGAGCCGCGTACATGCGCTGCCAGTGCCCTCGCTGCGCGTCCGCCAGTTCATCGTCCGTCACGTCTGCCCCCGGATGGTTCATGGACACCTTGCGCCCGCTGCGCGCCTCAGTCACGCCCGTCGGGGTGTGCTGCCCGGATGATGCCCTGGATCGCTCGATCGATCCGCTCGGCTGCCAGCTGCGGGTCGGGCTGTCCGGCGTCGAGCCAGCTGATGACCGCCTCGATCACGAAGGCCGGGATGACCTGGGCTGACCAGTCCAGCCACGGCCCGGCCGGGACCTGCTGTGCGAGGTTGCGGCGCGCGATCTCGGTGGAGGACGCGGCGAGCGTGTCGGTGAACCCGCGGAACTCCGGCTCCCGGGCGGCATGGCGGAACAACAGCCGGAACGCGTCGGGATCGGCCGCGGCGGCGCGAATCAGAGCGGGGATCGAGTCGTTGTCGAGGTGCTCGCTACCGACCGCTGCTTCCAGATTGGCGCAGGCGCGGTCCAGCACTGCCCGGTACATGTCGGCTTTGGAGTCGAAGTGCCGGTACAGCAGCACCCGGGTGATACCTGCTTCCCTTGCGACGTCGTCCAGGCTGGTGGCGACGAACCCGTTGCGGGCGAACGCCCTGGTGGCGGCCTGAAGGATCTGCTCGCGCCGTGCGATGCGGGGCATCCGCTTCACCGGCGCAGCCTGGGACGCCACGTCCTTGGTCGCCATTTGCGTCTCACCACCTCTTGTTAACTCCAGAGTCTATGTGTACGGTTGTTTAACTTCGAGTGTACAAGGCTGTGTTCTACAATCAGCCGAACCAGGAGCACGCCATGACCGTGAGACTGCCGTTCCAGCAGGCGGGCCCGCTGCAGCCGCCGCCGCTGCTGCGCCAGTTGCAGAGCCACGCGCACGTCCACAAGATCCGCACCGCGACCGGCGATGACGCCTGGCTCGTCACCGAATACCAGCTGGTGCGGCGCCTGCTCGACGACGAGCGCCTGGGCCGCTCCCACCCCGACCCCGGCAACGCCGCCCGTGCCGGCGAATCAGCGCTGTTCGGTGGGCCGTTGGGCAACTTCGACACCGAAAAGGCCGACCACACGCGGATGCGCCGCCTGCTGCAGCCGCACTTCTCGCCCGGGAGGATGCGGGCGTTCCGCCCTCGGGTGCAGACCCTTGCCAGCGACCTGCTGGACGACCTGGCACAGCAGTCACCGCCCGCCGACCTTCACACCGCGCTCGCCGTGCCGCTGCCGATCCTGGTGATCTGCGAGCTGCTCGGCGTGCCGTACGAAGACCGCGCCCAGTTCCGGGCCTGGACTCAAGCCGCAGCCGACATCACCGACCGGTCCCACTCCGAGCAGGGGCTGGGCCAGCTGTTCCAGTACGGCCAGCAGCTCGTCACGCGCAAACGCCGCCAACCCGGCGACGACGTGATCTCCCGGCTGTGCGCGACTGACGGAGTCGGGGACAACGAGGCCGCCATGCTGTCGATGGCGCTGCTGTTCGCCGGTCATGAGACCGCCGTCGTCCAGATCGGGCTCGGCGCGCTGCTGCTGCTCGCCAACCCCGACTCATGGCAGGCGCTGCGGCGCGACTCCGGGCTGATCACCGGCGCGGTCGAGGAGGTCCTGCGCACACCAGCCAATGGCGGGGGCGGCATCCCCCGGTACGCCCGCACCGACCTCGACATCGGCGGCGTCTTCATCCGCGCCGGAAGCCTTGTCCTGCTCGACAACGGCGCCGCCAATCACGACGTCGGGGTCTTCACCGACCCCGACCGGTTCGACGTCACCCGCAACGAGGCTGCCCACCTCAGTTTCGGGCAGGGCGCCCGCTACTGCATCGGCGCTCCGCTGGCCCGCATTGAGCTGGACGTCGCCCTGGGCCAACTCGTACGACGGTTCCCGGCCATGCGGCTGGCCGTGCCCGTCGAAGCTCTCACTGTTCGCGACGACGTCCTCACCGGCGGCCTCACCAGCCTCCCCGTGACCTGGTGACGATGCCTCGCGGCGCCTCCTGCGGGACGTGCGGCGCTGTCGATCTTCACGGCGCCTTGATTCTGAGCGGGGCAGAATCCAACTGTGCCCACCAAGATCAGGATCGGGGCCCGCGTTGACGGGATCGTGCAGGGCGTGGGGTTCCGCCCGTACGCGCACGGGTTGGCGACCCGTCTCGGCCTCGCGGGGCGGGTCGGGAACGACCCGCACGGGGTCTTCCTGGAGCTGGAAGGTGACCCGGAGCGGGTCGAAGAGTTCTTCCAGTTGCTACGTGAGCAGCCCCCGCCGTTGGCCAGTGTGGAGCGGATCCGCACCACCCCGATGGCGCCGACCGGGGACTCCGGGTTTCAAATCGCGGAGAGCACGCATCACGGCGAGCGCCGTGCCCTGATCTCCCCCGACGTGGCCACCTGCCAGGACTGCCTCCGGGAGCTGTGTGATCCCCACGACCGTCGGCACAACTACCCGTTCCTGAACTGCGTCAACTGCGGGCCCCGGTTCACGATCGTGACCGACGTCCCGTACGACCGGGCCAGCACCACCATGCGCGGGTTCCCGATGTGCGCCGATTGCGCCCGGGAGTACCACGACCCAGCGGACCGGCGGTTTCACGCCCAGCCGGTGTGCTGCCCCGCTTGCGGGCCCCGGCTGACACTGCTTGACCGCAACGGCGTAGAGCTGCCCGGCGATGACCCGATCCGCCAGGCGGCGCGGCTGCTGGCCGACGGCGCGGTGATCGCGGTGAAAGGGCTGGGCGGCTACCACCTGGCCGCCGACGCTCGCTGTGAGCCCGGGGTGGCGGCGCTCCGGGGGCGCAAGCACCGCCAGCAGAAGCCGTTCGCGATCATGGCAGCCGATCTGGAGCAGGCCGCCGAGCTGGTCATGCTGACCGACGAGGATCGTCGTCTGCTGGCCGGGCCGGATCGGCCGATCGTGCTGCTTGCCCGCAGGGACGGCGAACCGCTCCCGGATGGCAGCGCGCCGGTAGCGCCGGCGGTCGCGGCTTCGGTGGCACCGGGGACCCGGGAGCTGGGGGTGATGCTGCCGTACACCGCGATGCATCACCTGCTATTGCGTGCCGTCGCCGGGCCGATCGTGCTCACCAGCGGCAACGTCTCGGATGAGCCGATCGCGTACCAGGACGAGGACGCGCACACCCGGCTCGCCGACATCGCGGACGCGTTCCTCACCCACAACCGGCCGATCCACGTACGCGCCGACGACTCGGTGGTGCGGTCATTCCGGGCAGCGCCGCTGCCGCTGCGGCGCTCGCGGGGTCAGGCGCCCCGCCCGCTCGGGCTGCCGCTGCGGCTGCAGCGTCCGGTGCTGGGGTGCGGGGCGGAGCTGAAAAGCACGTTCTGCCTGGCCAAGGGGCAGCACGCGTTCCTCTCGCATCACATCGGCGACCTGGAGAACCATCAAACCCTGCGCTCGTACGCAGACGGCATCCGCCACTACTCCAAGCTGTTCGACATCACCCCCGAGGTGATCGCGCATGACCTGCACCCGGAGTACCTGTCCACCAAACACGCCCTCGAGGCGCCCGATGTCGAGCTGATCGGGGTGCAGCATCATCACGCGCACATCGCCTCCTGCCTGGTGGACAACGGGGAGGTCGGGCCGGTGCTGGGGGTGGCGTTCGACGGGCTCGGCCACGGCGTGGACGGCACGCTGTGGGGCGGCGAGTTCCTGGTCGCCGATCTCGCCGGGTTCCACCGGGTCGGGCACTTGGAGCCGGTTCCGTTGCCGGGCGGCGCCACCGCGATCCGGCAGCCGTGGCGGATGGCGGTGTCCCACCTGAACGCCGCGTACGACCACGCGTTGCCGATCAACCTGGACCTGTTCGAACGGCACTCCGAGCAGTGGCCCCAGGTGCGGCGGCTGGTGCGGCGTCAGATTCACGCGCCGCTGACCTCCAGCGCGGGGCGGCTCTTCGACGCGGTGGCCGCGATCCTCGGGGTACGCGACGAGGTGACGTACGAGGGGCAGGCCGCGATCGAGTTGGAGCAGTTGGTCGACCCGTACGAGCGCGGCGCCTACCACCTGGAGCCTGTGCGTTCGGCAGCCGCCGCCGATGAGCCGCTGCGGCTGCACGGCGCCGACCTGATCCGCGCCGTGGTGGACGACCTGCGACGCGGCGTCGCCACACCCGTGATCGCGGCGCGGTTCCACAATGGGCTCGCCACCGCGGTCACCACCAGCTGCGTCACGCTGCGAGAACGCACCGGCCTTGCCACCGTGGCGCTGTCCGGCGGCGTGTTCCAGAACCTGACCCTGCTGACCCGGGTCGTCGACGGCCTGGAACAGACTGGTTTTCGGGTGCTGACACATTCCAGGGTCCCGCCCAATGACGGCGGGATCAGCCTCGGCCAGGTAGCCGTCGCCGCGGCTCGACTGGCGTCGGAAGCGAACTGATTCACTCGCCGGTGACGCCGTCGAGCAGCTCCCGGGTCGCGTCCGCGTGGCCGGCGTGCCGGGCGGTCTCGTTGATCAGGTGCAGCAACACCCACCGCAGGTCGGTGTCAGCGCCCCAGCGGCACGGTTGGGTCAGCGGCGTGGTCCTGACGACCGCGTCGGTGGCAGTGGCGCGCTCCCGGTACGCCGTCAAGGCGGCGCTCACGCTCAGCTCCTCGCCGGGGTGAAACTCCGCTTCGCTCCGGCTGACCTGCTCGCCCCGGATCCCACCGTCGATCCACCGCCACTCCACGTGGGTGAGGTGATTGACGATGCCCAGCAGCGAGATCAACGCGCCGTTCGGCCGCCACCTGGCGTCGTCGTCGCTGAGCCCTTCGATCTTGCGCGCCACTGCGCCCCGCAGAAAACCGAGCCAGCGCAGCAGCAACTCACGCTCATCGGAGACACCCTCAGGAAACGTCGACTTGTCGCTCACGACGTCAAACTAGGCCGGGTATGCGACAAAACCCGCGACCAGATGCGCAGCGTCAGCCGACGCCTCGCCTAGTCGTGGCCTCACGTATCAACAGATCCGCGGCAGTGGGTCGCCAACCAGGGTGTCCACGATCCTTGAGCCACCGAAGCTGGTCTTCAACAGCACCAGGCCGGGCGGGTCATCCACGATCCGCCCCACCACCGCCGCCTGCACCCCGTACGGGTGCGCCCGCATCGCGGCCAGCGCGCGGTCGGCGTCAGCGCCGTCCACCACCGCGACCATCCGCCCTTCGCAGGCGATGTAGAGCGGATCGATGCCGAGCAGCTCGCTGGCGCCCCGTACCGC
>JBOGDL010000340.1:0-5757 GCA_050701815.1 Micromonosporaceae bacterium
GCACCTGCCACCCCAACGAGGCCGCCTTGTCCGCGTTGGGTGCGAACACCCCGAGCCAGTCGGTGCAGTCCAGGTACCGCCCCGGCACCCAGCTCGCGTTCGCTCCCACCCGTACGGGCTGGGTGTAGGTCGCCCACGGATGCGGCGTCAGCCGTTCCGTCAACCACGCGATGTCGGCGTCGTCGGTGACGCCCAGCGTGGTCAGCGACCGGGGCGGGATCAGCCAACCGAACCCGGCGTCACGCACCGACTCGCGATAGTGGCGCCCGATCTGCTCCGGCAGCAGCTCGATCGCGGCGTCTCCGTCGTCCGGAATGAAACCGTCCAGGTGCACCCGCAGGCCAATCCGCTCCGGTCGCGCGTCGACCACGCCGGAGACCACCTGCGCCCCGTAGCTGTGCCCCACCAGTCGCACGTCGGTGAGGTCATAGCTGTCGAGCAGCCGCACCACGTCTTCAATGTGGGTGTTCAAGCCGACATGAGGTCCAAGCAGGTGGGCCCGGTCGCTCACCCCGGTCAGGGTGGGGGTGTGCACTTCGTGACCCGCGGCGCGCAACAGCGGCGCCACCCGGTTCCAGCACCACCCGCCGTGCCACGCGCCGGACACCAGCACGAACCTCACGTCCGCGTCTCCTCTCGTCGGCGTCCCATCCGTACGGATGCTGCTCTCGATTGTTGACAATATTGCATCCCTTTGTCCAGCGGCCGGCACTGCCACATGAGACAACGTGTACGTTGCGTTCCTGCGGCTCAGGACGCATATCTGAACGCGACGCGCGGTGCGAACGGGCCCCGACAAAACATCGGCGTTACGACTCGCCAAGGTCTTGCCCGCTAGATTGTTGACAATTATGGTGAGCCAGGTCCGCTCGGTATTTCACGGTATACACGTGGGACGGATCCAGAGGTGGACCATGACTGACGGCAAGACGATGCTGATCGTGAGCGCCCACTCGACCGACTTTGTGCGGCGTGTTGGCGACGCAGCCGCTCGCGGTGTGGCGCGCCGACGTGCGGTTCAGTTCGCACCTGACGGCGGCTCGCCCGCGGCAGTCCAATTCGCACGTGACGGCGGCTCGGCCGCGACGGCCACGCCGAGGCGTGCCAGCGAGTCTTCCCGACCACCAGTGAGGAGCTGCGGTGACCCACCTGATCGTGCGCAACACGCAACGGCCTGATCCCACCGTGATCGCGGAGCTTGGTGAACTCGGTGTCTCGACCGTGCACGAGGCGATGGGCCGGCGCGGACTGGTGCAGCCAGTGCTCAACGGGATCTACCGCGGAGCGCGCATGGCGGGCGCCGCGGTCACCGTGCTCAGCAAGGCTGGCGACAACCTCATGATCCATGCCGCGGTGGAGCAATGCCAGCAGGGTGACGTGCTGGTCGTGGCGACCATGTCCCCGTCCACCGACGGGATGTTCGGCGAGCTGCTGGCGACGTCCCTGCGCAGCCGCGGGGTGGCCGGGCTGGTGATCGACGGCGGGGTGCGGGACGTGACCGCGTTGACCCAGATGCGGTTTCCGGTGTGGTCACGGGCGATCTCCGCCCAGGGCACCGTGAAAACCGCCCCAGGCTCGGTGAACGTGCCCATCGTGATCGCCGGAGCCTACGTGCGACCCGGCGACGTGATAGTCGCTGACGATGACGGCGTGGTGGTGGTGCCGAGCCATGAGGCGGCGACCGTGGCCAAGGCCGGCCGCGCGCGGGAGGAGGCGGAGGAGGCGAAACGGGCGCAGTTCACCGCTGGTGTGCTGGGCCTGGACATGTACGGGCTCCGGGAGCAACTGGCCGCTCTTGGCGTCCGGTACGTCGACGAAGACGACCAACCAGCCCCCGGCGCCACAAGTTCCAACACCTCGGCCCCCGGCGCCGCTGCCGAGCAGAGGGACGCCCGCGATGGTTGAGATCGTCGCCGCGGCCGCCGCGGTGCACGCGCCGCAACTGCTCAGCCGCCCCCCGTACGAGGAGCTGGACAAGCTCGACAACAGCACAGACGCGCTACGACAGTTCGGCAGGGTGCTCGCGGAGAGCGAGCCGGACGCGGTGCTGGTTGTCGGGATCGACCACCTTGAGACGTTCTGGCTGGAGGCGGTGCCCGCGTTCACATTGGTGATCTCGGAGGAGTGCGAGGCCCGCTACACGAAATGGCAGCGCCGGCAGCCGGTGCACACCGATCTCGCGGTCGATCTGCTGAAGGGTGTGGTGGCACAGGACTTCGACCTCACGTACTCCCAGGACGCGGTGCTCGGACACGCTTTCCTGACCCCGTTCCAGCACATCCTCGGCGACTCCGACGTCCCCGTGATTCCGCTGCTGGTCAACACGTACCTGCCGCCGATCCCGAGCCCCCGCCGCTGCCACGCCCTCGGACGAGCCATCGCCAATGCGCTGGCCCACCGCCCGGAGCGGATCGCGGTGATCGCCAGCGGCGGGATGTCGCACTTCCCGGGCACCTCCCGCTACACCTCACCCGAGTACGGCTTCGACGAATGGGTGCTACAGGAGACAGCCGCCGGCCGCTATCAGGAGCTGCTCGATCTGACCCCGGTCAACTTGGACGAGGTCGGCGAGAGCGAGCTGCTGACCTGGTTCACGATGCTGGGCTTGATCGGCGATGTGCCAGGGGCCCTGCTCTCGTACCAGGCGCTGTCTCATCACGGGCAGGGTGTGGTGCAGTTCGTGCCGCCGCTGCCTGCCCGGGAATCAACCGGCCCACCAGCCCCCCGGCACGGCGGGCACACCTTCACCGCCGACGACTACGTCTATTACAAGTTCCCCGAGCCGAAGAGCCTGCCGCTGAACAAGCTGCTGCACCGCGTCATCACCGAGTCCGACTTCAGGCGCAGTTTTGTGGACGACCGGGATGCGCTGATCGCCGCCAGCGGTCTGCCCGACCAGGAGCGTGACGCGCTGCGTGGCGACGCCTTCGACGACCTGGTCGAACTCGGGGCGCACCCGCTGTTGGCCTTGTCCGCTCGGCAGGTCATACGCAACGAAGCGGCACGAAAGCCCTGACCCCACCCCCACCGCGAAAACAAGGAGACTGCGCAGTGGAACAGACAGCCAAGCACCACACCCGCGCCGGTCACGTTCGCCGACGGGCTCCTCACGTCATGGTCGCCGGTCTCGCCAGTGTCGCGTTGGCGGTGACCGGATGCGGCGGAGGAGCGGCCGGAGGAAGCTCGGACGACGGGAGCATGACGTTCGTCTCCACGCTGCCGATGGAGAGCCTCACTTTCACCCCGGAACTGGTGGCGGAGTCGCTGGGCTACTTCAAAGACGTCGGACTCGATGTGAAGTTCGAGTCGGCGCAGGGCTCCTCGCCCGCGATCCAGTCGGTCATCACCGACACCGCGCTGCTGACCCGTACCAGCGACATTGATTCGATGCAGAACATCGCCACCGCCGACGCGCCGATCGTGAACGTCAGCTCGTCGCAGAAATCAGCCACCCTGCGGCTGGTGTCGAGCACCAAGGCGCCGATCGAGAAGCCGGAGGACCTGGAGGGCAAGAAGATCGGCGTGCCGTCCGCCAAGGGCAGCAGCGACACCACCGTTGACCTGATGGCCGCTGCCGGCGGGGTGTCGACGAAGTCCGTGAAGAAGCAGGTGGTGGGGCTGTCACCAGCCAACTTCCAGTTGGTCAAGAAGGGCCGCATCGCCGGTCTTGTGGTGTCCGCTGACACCGCCGTCGCGATTCAGGGGGCAGAGCCGTCGGCCATCCTGCTCGACCCGACGTCGGTGGTGCCCGCTTCGCAGAGTTACGTGGCCGCCAAGCCGGCGCTCGCTGACGCCGGCAACAAGGAGAAGATCAAGAAGTACCTCAAGGCGGTCGCCAAAGCGATGCAGTTCGTCATCGATGACCGCGAGAAAGGCTTCGACAAAACCCTCAAGTTGATCGGGGAGGCCCGGGACGTCCCGATCCTGAAGACCCCGGAACTGGCGAAAAAGAGCCTTGAGTTGTACGTGGACACCTGGGTCGAGGACGGGGAGGCGAACCTCCTCAAGGTCGACGAGAAGCGTTGGGACAGCCTGTACCAGAAGATGGTCGACGTCGGCGTCGCGAAGCCGGGCAAAGACCCGGGCGAGTGGATCACCAATGAGCTGGTGCCGTGATGAGCCGGGCTCATACGCCGATGACGCAAGAGGATAGGCCGGCGATGCATCCCACGCCCCCGCCTCAAGAAACCGACTCGACGGACACCCCCCAGGGTCAGGCCGTGGACCGGGTCGTCTCGCCGGCGCCGTCGCCCGGCGAGTCTGGCCACATTGAGCTGGAGCTGGCCGGGGTGCACAAGGTGTTCCACACCAAACATGGCGCCACCGAGGCGTTGCGCGACATCAACCTGTCGGTGAACCGAGGTGAGTTCATCTCACTGATCGGCCGCTCTGGATGCGGGAAGACCACACTGCTGCGCATCCTGGCCGGGTTGATCGAGCCGACCAAGGGCGCGGTGGAGGTGGATGGCCGCTCGTTGTGGCGCGGCTCGGCGCGGGACTCCGAGGTGATCGCCAAATTCGGAATGGTCTTCCAGGACCCCAACCTTTTTCCTTGGTACTCCATCAGGGACAACATCGCGTTGCCGCTGGCGCTGCGGCACAAGTCCAAGAAGGAACGGCTGGCTCGCGCGGCGGAACTCTGCGAGCTGGTGGGACTGAAGGGATTTGAGAGGGCGCTGCCGCGTGAGTTGTCCGGCGGGATGCGGCAGCGGGCCGCCATCGCCCGGGCCTTGAGCTACCGCCCGAGCGTGCTGTTGATGGACGAGCCGTTCGGGGCCCTGGACGCGCTCACCAGGGAGAAAATGAACCTCGAGCTTCAGAACATCTCGATGGCGACCAAGGCGACGATCGTCTTCGTCACCCATTCCATCAACGAGGCGGTTTTCCTGGCAGATCGGGTGGTGCTGCTGACACCACGGCCGGGGAAGCTCCGGTCGATCGTGCCGGTGCCGCTGGAACGGCCACGCCGGATGGAGACCGAGACCGAGCCGGAGTTCCAGGAGATCGTCCGAGATCTGCGCCGTCTGCTTGACGAGGACGGTGACCAGTGATGGACCGGGAACAGCGGATGAAGCTGCTGCCGTGGGTCAGCACCCCGGTGATGCTGGTTCTGTTGGTGGCGGGCTGGCAGGCGGCGGTGAGTTTCGGCGGGGTGTCGGAGTTTGTGCTGCCCGCGCCGGCCGCGGTAGGCGACACGTTGTGGACGCTCCTCACCAGCGACACGTTCTGGACCGAGCACGTCACGGCCACGATGTCCGAGGTGCTTTTGGGCGCCGGTCTGGCGTTGGTGATCGGCGTCGTCGTCGGCGTGGTGCTGGGCCGGGTGCTCTGGCTGGAAGTGGCGCTGCGGCCGGCTCTGGTGGCGATGCAGGTCATCCCGAAGGTCGCGCTGGTGCCGCTGTTCGTGATCTGGTTCGGCTTCGGGATGTCGTCGAAGGTGGTCATCGCGATGCTGCTGGCCTTCTTCCCGATCATGCTGAACACGCTGCTCGGGGTCCGTTCCGTGGACAGCGGGCATCGGGACGTGATGATCGGGCTGGGCGCCAGCAGGTGGGAGACCTTCCGCCGACTGGAGCTGCCGAGCACGCTGCCGTACGTCTTCACCGGAATGCAGGTCGCGGTGGTGTTCGCGGTCATCGGCGCCATCGTCGGCGAGTTCCTCGGCGGCAACCACGGCCTGGGTTTCCTGGTGGTCTCCAGCTTGAACGCGCTGGACGCGGCCCAGTTGTTCGCCGTGATCGTGGTGCTCGCCACGCT
>JBOGDL010000341.1:0-4821 GCA_050701815.1 Micromonosporaceae bacterium
TCGGCGGCGCTGGGACGGGTGTGCGGCTGCTTCGCCAGCGACTGCCGCAGCAGGTCCCACACCTCGTCGCTGAGCCCGTGCGGGCGCGGCGGCTCGGTGTCGATGTGGGCGCGTAGCAGGGCATCGGTGTGCTCGGCGCGAAACGGACGGCGGCCGGCGAGCAGCTCGTACCCGGTGACGCCGAGCGCGTACACGTCGCTGGCCGGCTCCGCCCGGCGCCCCGCCACCAGCTCCGGCGCCACGTACGCCGGGGTGCCGATCAGCTGCGCCGCCTGCGTCAGCAGCGGACCGTCAGGTGTCCACGCCCAGCCGAAGTCGGTGAGCTGGGCCCGCGGCTGGCCCGCCGCACCGGTGGGCCAGGTGACCAGCACGTTCTCGGGCTTGATGTCGCGGTGCACGATGCCGGCGGCGTGCACCGCCGCCGTCGCGGCGCTGATCTGGCACAGCACCGTCAGCGCCTGCACCCGCGTCAACGCCCCACGCCGGGTCAGCCGGCGCAGATCCTCGCCTTCCACCAGATCCATCACGATCGCGAACGTGTCGGCTTCGGTCACCAGGTCGTGGACCCGTACCAGGTGAGGGTGGCGCAGCTCCCGAAGTGTGGTGCGCTCCCGCAGAAACCGCACCACCGCGTTCGGCTCCTGGCTGTACACGTCCCGCAGCACCTTCACCGCGATCGGGGAATGGTCGTCCCGGCGCCGCCCCCGCCACACCAGGCCGGCGGCGCCGGCGCCGATCACCTCGTCCAGCAGGTACTGGCTGCCGAGCGGCTTGCCCGCCCCCGCTCGTGGGGGCGCGGTGGGTGGCAAGGTCTGCTGCCGGGACCAGGTCGGGCTCGCGGTGGCAGCGTCGCTGGCCTGTTGGGCCGCGTCGCCGGCCTGCGCGGCGGCTTCGCGGGGCTGGTCGCCGGGGCTGGTCCCTTCCACCACGTTCCGGGCCGTCCTTTGCTCGAGATGGGGGTCATCACGGTGAGCACCCGTACGATAGCCCGGCATTCCCGTCATCTCTGGTCCCGAATTCGCCCGCTGAGCACCCCGGGCACCGCCACCTGGATCGCGATGGCGCCGCCGCGCTCGGCCAGCAGCGCCCGTCCCGGTGGCCATCCGCCGTGGGTGGAGCGCGGCAACTTCAGGTCGAAGACTTCGCCGTCCACGTACGACGAAGGATTGAGCAGCAACCCACAGCGGACCCGTCGCATCATCGCCAGCCAGCCCCGGTACCGCTGCAGCATCAGGTCCTCGGTCCCGCCCGCGGCGATCACCAGGTTGCCGCTGTCCCGGGCGGTGCGGGTGAAGCCCTCCAGCAGGTCGGCGGCCGGGCCCTCAACGAGCAGCTCGGCGTCGTCGACCGCGAGCGCGACCGGACGATCCGCCACGGCCAGCGCCTGCTCCAACTCCAGCGTGGGGTCGGCGCTGCGCAGCACCTGCACACCCGGCAGCGCCGCCAACGCGGTCAGCGGAGACGGTCGCGGGCAGCAGACGATCACCGAGAACTCGCCGGTGACCCGCCCCGCCAACGACGACACCACCGCCGCCAGCGCGGTGCTGCGACCGGAGCGCTGCGGGCCGGCGATCAGGAAGGCGGCGCCGGCTTCGGTCAGGTCCACGTCCACCGGGCCGAGGTGGTCACGTCCGGCGCCGACGGTGCAGCAGCCCGGCGCGGCAGATGGCGGCTCCGCCCGTAGCGAGTCCAGTTCGATCTCGCTGATGGACGTCGGAAGCGGGTCCACCCGATGCGGACGCAGCGAGTCCTGCACCCCGTCCCAGCGGCGTGCCAGCTCCTCGGCCAGCCGCTGCGTCGCCCGTGCCTGCGCGGCCCCGTCCGGGTCCGGCGACAACAGCGAGAACTGCAGCTCGGCGCCGTCCGGCGTCGCCAGCGCGCGGCCCGGGGGCATGGCGCGCGGGGTCTCGCGGGGGTTCAACCCGAAATGCGCCACGTCCTCGCTGGTGGCCTGACGCAACACCAACCGGGTGGCGATTGCGCTGCTCAAACGGTGGTTGAAGCCGGTGCGGTCGGTGGCGATCACCGGGATGATCCCCACCGCGGGGCCACGCCGCAGCAGCCCGTCCAGGGTGTCCACGAGCCGGCCGCCGTCCACGTCCTGGTGCTGGGTCAGGAACGTCTCGTACCGGTCCACCAGCAGCACCAGGTACGGCAGCCGCTGCTCGGGCCCCGCGGCGGCCCGCTGCTCCCGTAGCGACGCGTGCCCGCCTGCCGAGAGCACCCGGCCCCGCCGCGCCACGTCCGCGGTGAGCAGCGCCAGCAGCCGTTCCACCCGGTCCGGCTCGTCGCCGTCCACACAGGCCCCGCAATGCGGCAGGGCCGCTAACGGCGCCAGCGCGCGGTTGCCGTAGTCGAGGGCGTACAGGTGCACGTCGGCGGGGCTGGCGTCGCTGGCCAGAGCCGTGGCCAAGCCACGTAGCGCGGTGGACCTGCCGGTACGGGCCATCCCGGCGATCACCACCGGCCCGGTGCGTTCCAGATCCAGCCGGTACGGCGCCTGGGACTGGCTGGCCGGCAGGTCAGCGAGCCCGACCACGGCGGCCACCGGGCTCTCGGCGCCGCCGGTGTCCAGCTGCGACGCCGGCACGATCTCCGGCAGCGGCGGCAACCAGGGGCGGGACGGCGCCGACAACCCGGCCTGCGTGGCGGCGTCGTGGATCGCGCCCACCAGCGCGGTCAGGTCGGTGTCGCCGTCATGCCCGTCGTCGACACCGCCGCTGCCGCCGCCCAGTCGGGGTCTGCCCAGGTCGGCGAAGCGCCGCCGGGACACGGTCACCTCGGCCGCCGCCGAGTCGTCCGCAGCCGCGACCCGGGGCCAACCCACCCGGGCGCACTGCAGCACCGACAGGTCGCTGTGCCCGGTGCGCAGGTACGCCCGCCCCGGGTGCAGCCGGGAAATCCGCGCCGCGTCCGGGGCCGACACCACGTCGCTGCTCTCGTCGACCGAGGTGACGCGCAGGCACACCCGAAGGTTCACGTTGGCGCGGATCTCCGCGTTCACCACGCCGCCCGGTCGCTGCGTCGCCAGCACCACGTGCACCCCGAGGCTGCGTCCCCGCATCCCGATCCCGACCACCCCGGCGACGAAATCCGGCACCTCCTCGACCAACGTGGCGAACTCGTCGATCACGATCACCAGCCGGGGCAGCCTGCCGCCGGTGATCGCCCAGTAGTCCTCCAGGTTCTTCGCGTCCGCCTCAGCGAGGATCGCCTCCCGCCGGCGCAGCTCCGCCGACAGCGACGCCAGCGCCCGGTTCGCCAGGTGACCGTCCAGGTCAGTGACCATGCCGACGCAGTGCGGCAAATCGCGGCAGGGTCCGAAGGCGCTGCCGCCCTTGTAGTCGACCAGCACCAGGTTCAGCGCGTCCGGCGCGTTGTGCAACGCCAGCGACGCGACCAGGGTCTGCAGCAACTCCGACTTGCCGGCGCCGCTGGTGCCCGCGATCAAGGCATGTGGCCCGTCCCGGCGCAGATCCACGGTCACCGGGCCGTCGTGGCCGACCCCGAGCAGCAGCCTGGTGTCACGCCCACCCGGCGCCGCCGCCCACGCCGCCGCCACATCGGACGGCGCCGGGTCCGCGCCCAGCCCAGCCAGCTCCAGGAACCGCACGCTGTCAGGCAGGTCGCCATCGTCGCCGAACCGGGCGCCCAACACCCGGATCGGGGCCAGCGCCCGCGCCAGTCGGCTCGCCAGCCGCCGGGGCATCCCATCGGCGAGCACCTCGTCCTGGGGCAGCTTCTCGGGGCGGTTCACCTTCACCCGGCTGCCGGACGGGCTGCTCACCACCACGGTCGCGCGGCACTCGTCCGGGAGGCTCGCCTCGGACGTGTCCAGACAGACGGCGTACACCCCGAGGGTGGGGCCGTCGGCGAGCACGTCCGCGAGGCCCGGCAGGTCCCGCAACCGGCGGGCGCCATCCAGCACCAGCAGCACCCGCCGACCACCGGGCAGGCTGTGGCGCAGCCCGGCTTGGCGCTCCGCGCGTCGCTCGTCCATCAGCCGCCGCAGCTCGCTGATCCGGGCCTCGGCCTGCCCCCGGTCGCTGGCGACCATGCGGCGGCAGGCGATGTCGGCGCGGTGCGGCAGCGTGTGCGGCAGCCAGCTCGCCCACTCCCAGTCGGCGGCGCCGTCATGACCGGTGAGCACCATGACGCCGAGGTCATGCGGCGCGTGCAGGGCGCCGGCCTGTGCCAGCAGCGCCCGGGCGATCGCGAGCGCGTGCCGGCGAGGCCCCGCGACCCCGAGCACCCCGGCTTCCGCCAGGTCGACGCAGACCGGCGCCCCGTACGCCGTCGGCAGCAGGTCCTCGCGCGCGCCCTGGCCGGTGAGCCGCACCTGCGCGGGGCGGTTCGCCACACCCACTCGCAGCCGCAGGAAATCGCGATTGGACGGGCGGCGCTCGAACAGCCGCCCCGAGCCGCCGGTGGCGATGCTGACGACCGTCGCCGGGTCCGGCGCCAGCCGGGAGGCGTTGCGTTCCTCGTCGATGGCGAGCTGCTTCAACGTGATCCGCACCGCCGCCATCTCGGTCTGGTACGCCTTCAGCTTCTCCTTGTAGTCCTTACGGCCGCTGCGACGCTCCGAGATCAGGTGCGCGATCGCCATCACCGGGGAGAACGCCAGGAAGATCAGGAAGTACCAGGAGTTGGGCATGAACGCGTACAGCAGGCCCGCCAGCAGCAGCGGCAACAGCACCGTCGCCATCGGGAACCGGAACCCGCGTGGCTTCTCCGGCTCGGCCGGCACCTCGACTTCGGGCCGTGTGGTCGGCGGCAGGATCCGGGGCGGCCGGTTGAACCGGACCACGCCGGAGTCGG
>JBOGDL010000342.1:0-11870 GCA_050701815.1 Micromonosporaceae bacterium
CACCCGCATTCGGTGTTCCAGCGGCAGATCGACTTCACCCACCCGGAACCGGCGTTGTGATACCCGTCGTGGCAACGCCGCTCCACCGAGCATGAGCATGCCCCGCAGGCGCCTTGATAACGCCACAACCAGCCGTCGTACGTGCCGGAGAAGCACTGGTTGGGTCGCAGTTTCCAGGTCACGCCGTCGTTCTTGTGGAAGCCGAGGTTGGCGCCGCTGGTGACGCAGGCCGCCGCGAAGATGGTGCTCGGCCCGCACCCCGGCGAGCAGTCATGATCAATCGCGTACGAGGGGCAGGCGCCGGTGTAGATGTCGTATCCGTCCGCGTGCGCCCGACGCGCCGCCGGGAACACGCTCAGCGCGGCCATCCCCAGCGCCGTGCCGGCCTGGAGCAGGGCCCGCCTGGACAACGCCCACGAGGCGGTCGAACGCAGCCTGCCGGTCCGCCGTGCGGCGCCGGTCCCTGGGTCCGCGCCCCGCAATGCTGGCGCCACAAGGTTCATCGCAAGCCTCCCGGTGATGAGTTGACAGCGGCGTGAATGCCGAGCTCCCGGAGTTGGCCAGCCCGCCGGATCAGCGTGGACAGCGCGTTTCGGGCGCCCACGGGCTCGGAGGTGACCACATGTCCGGTCGTGTCGATCAGTGCCGCGAACGGCGTGGCGATCGCGTCGTAGTGGGCGAACAGGTCGGCTTGCTGGGCGTACGCCGGGACAGGCGTGTCCTCCG
The DNA here is from genome assembly GCA_050701815.1 of Micromonosporaceae bacterium. Taxonomy (GTDB): domain Bacteria; phylum Actinomycetota; class Actinomycetes; order Mycobacteriales; family Micromonosporaceae; genus WHSM01. The sequence goes on from JBOGDL010000342.1 coordinate 727, forward strand.
GGGCCTCGGTGCGGTACAACGCGCGGACGGCGAGCCCGTTCTCGGCGCAACTGCGGCGGGCCTCCTCCAGCACCTCACCGCAGACACCGCAGTCGTGGTCGAGGAAGAGCAGCAGCAACGGGCCGGGGGGCTCGGGGGCCAGCCGGCTGAAGCCGGGGGCTGGTGCGCCTGGTCGCAACCCCAGCGCCTCTGGGCGTGCCACCCCACCGGAGGACAGCGCGTGCACCTGCCGCACCAGGCCGGACACCACCAGCGCCAACAGCAGGATGGCGACCCAGCTCAACAGCAACGCGCTGGTCTGAAAAGTCATCGGCCACCTCCCAGGCCGGCGGGCTGACTGCCCGCCGACGACATGCCGCCAGCGCCACGGCCCTGGCGCTCTCGGCTCGGATCCCACATCGCGGCCGGCAGGCTCCACAACAGGACGGTGAACGTCGCCGCGGCGAGCAGCGTCGCCGTCAACCTCGGGCCGTCAAACACGGTGACCGCAGCGCCAGCCAGGGTCGTGCCGGCCCCGGCCAGCACGGCCAGGCTCGACAGGGCCACGCCCGACAGCACGAAGGCACGTGCCACCACCCAGCCGGTGGTGGGCGTGGGCGCGGCCTGCGAGCAGCCGCACGAGCCGGTACGGGCGCTCGCCCGTACGTGCCAGCTGTAGCTCCCGTACCCGGTGAACAACACCGCGCTGCCCACCAGGACGGCGGTCAGCAGCGCGCTGTGGCCCACTGCCAGGGCGTACCCGCCGGCCACGCCAAGCGCCGCTTCGCAGGTCGTGACGGCGGCGGCGACCGCGGCGGCGGCAGGAAACACCCGGTGCGCCCGCAACGCCTGGATCAGACCAGCGGGCCGGAGAAGATGCTCACCCGCGGCCGTCAGCAGGGTGAGGATCACGGTGCCCACCGCGACAGCGCTCACGTGCTCCACCACCGGACAGCCTCACGACACCGTCTGCAGCCGCAGCTGATCCACCAGGTTCGGGACCTGATCGATCACCGTGTCACGCAACGGCAGCACGGTCACCCACAGCTGGTCGGTCGCCACCACGAAGTACGGCTCTCCGTCGGAGAGGCTGTCCTGGAACAGTTCACCGGCTCGCGTCGTGAGACCTCGCCACCGGGGCAGTTGCTTCGCGTGTTCCGCGGTCAACGGCGAAACCTCCAGCACGCCCAGCCCAGGCACCTGCTTCACCACCACGGCGGGCGCCGCGAAGCCGCTGCCGGCCTGCGGCGTCAGCGAGATCCCGTCGTCGTGCTCGGAGATCTGGACGGTGCGCAGCAGCGCCAGCGCGTCGCTGGCGGTGGCGCGGTAGAGGTGCGTGAACAGGCTGTGCCGGCGTCCCCGCCACACTGCCGTGAGGCGCTCTTCGCGGAGCCGGATCTTTGAGTCGTACGGGTGCGTGCGCGCGGTCAGCAGCACCCCGTCCTGATAGTGGAGCTCCTGTTCGAACTCGCTGATCCCGAGCGTGCGGGCGACGTCATCCCCGAGGGCGAGCGAGCCTGCCGTGAACTCGTGCCGGCGACGACGCACCGCGATCTCAGCCACCGAGGTAACAGGCGCCCCCAGGTCGAGGCGTCCGCTGAACTGGATCCGCCGACCGTCCAGGGCGCGGTGCATCACCTGCTGATGCCCGTTTGCCGGGTGGGGCGGGTCGGGACGATCGCCATGCGGTGGTGACGTGGAAGGAACCTGCGACGTTGCCATGCCAACCGCCCCCTGCCAATCGAAGAAGTGACGGCACTAACCAATGGCACTAAGTGACAGCTTCGTACGTGTGCACGTAGTTATATTGCGAGCACGGCGAGGTGTCCAGGTTTGCCGGCATGGCGTCACCCTCGTCGGCGCCCTTATCGGCAGCACTCCGGCGGGCAGGTGTGCCACAGCGGCAGCGCGCCCCACCCCTGCGGGGCCGCGTCAACGAGCCGTTCCCGCACCAGTTCCCGCACCATCGCGACAAACCGCCGGTCCACGCCCGGCGTCGCGGCCCGCATGAAACCAAGTCCGAGCCGCTGGGCGGTGGCTGCCGCCTCGTTGTCCAGATCCCAGACCACTTCCAGGTGGTCGCTGACAAAGCCGATCGGGCTGACCACCACCTGCCGCACCCCCGCCTTGGTGAGTTCTTCCAGGTGGTCGTTGACATCCGGCTCCAGCCACGGAACCTGTGGCGGGCCGGAGCGGCTCTGCCACACCAGGTTGTACGACAGCTCCGGGGCGGCTCGCTCGGCCACCAGCCGTGCCGTCTCGGACAGCTGGTCGGTGTAGCGACGCCCGCGCGGGCCGGCCTGCCGGTTCATCGCCTGCGGGATGGAGTGCGCGGTGAACACCAGCCGGGTCGACTCCGGATCGGCCTCCGGCAGCGTGTCAAGCGCGGCTCGGACCGCGTCGGCGTGCGGCTCCACGTACCCGGGATGGTCGTGGAAATGCCTGATCTTGTCGACCGCCGGGGCGTCATCTCCCAGCTTGGCGCGGGCCGCCTCGATGTCATCCAGGTACTGACGGCACGAGGAGTACGACCCGAACCCGCTGGTGACAAACGCCAGCGCGCGGCGCACCCCGTCCTGGCGCATCTGCCGCAACGTGTCCGCGAGCAGCGGATGCCAATTCCGGTTGCCCCAGTACCAGGGCAGGTCGACACCGGCCGCGGCGCACTCGGCGCGCACCGCCGCAAGCAGCTGGCGGTTCTGCTGGTTGATCGGCGACACACCGCCGAAGTGGCGATAGTGCTCGGCCACCACCGCCAGGCGGGAATCCGGAACGTCGCGCCCGCGGGTCACGTTCCGCAGGAACGGCATCACATCGTCGGGGCCCTCGGGGCCGCCGAACGAGAGCAGCAACAAAGCGTCGTAGTCGGTCACCGGTCCCCCATGCACGACACCCGAGCCTGGTTACACGCCGACCGCGTGGAACCCGCCGTCCACGTGCACGATCTCGCCGGTGGTGGCGGGGAACCAGTCCGACAGCAGCGCCAGGCAGGCGCGCGCGGCGGGCTCCGGATTCGACAGCTCCCACCCCAGCGGCGCCCGGCTGGTCCAGGCCTCCTCGAACTGCTCGAAGCCCGGGATGCTGCGCGCCGCCATGGTGCGCAGCGGGCCAGCGGCCACCAGATTCACCCGTACGCCCTGCGGGCCCAGATCGCGGGCGAGGTAGCGGGCGCACGACTCCATGCCGGCCTTGGCCACCCCCATCCAGTCGTACGCCGGCCACGCCTGGCCCGCGTCGAAGTCAAAGCCGACGACCGAGCCGCCCTCGTCCAGCAACGGCAGACACGCCGCCGTCAGCGACTTCAACGAGTACGTGGACACGTGCAACGCGGTGGCGACGTCCTCCCACGGGGCGGACATGAAGTTGCCGCCGAGGCAGCTGGGCGGCGCGAAGCCGATCGAGTGCACCACACCGTCCAGGCCGGGCACGTGCTCCCGCACCCGTTCGGCGAGGCTCTCGAGATGGCCCTGATCGGTGACGTCCAGCTCGATCACCGGCGCCGAGTCGGGCAGCCGCTGCGCCACCCGCTCCACCAGCGACATCCGGCCGAATCCGGTCAGCACCACCGTGGCGCCCTGTTGCTGGGCCAGTTTCGCCACCGAGAAGGCGATCGACTTGTCGGTGATCACACCCGTGACCAGCAGGCGCTTTCCTTCGAGCAAGCCGCCCTTCCTGGGAGTCTGCTCACCGATCTCGCTCACGTCTCGCCCCTTCGCGCGTCGATGGTCACTCCGCCGCAACGGCAGCCTGACCAGTGCCGGAATCGGCCGAATCTCCACTCAGCCCGAGCCTGATACTGCCGTGACCAGTATTGACCAGGGCCGGCTCGGAGTTCCTCAGTGCCCCATGCCCACGCCGCCGTCGACCGGAATCACGGCCCCGGTGATGTACCCGGCGGTGTCTGAGGCGAGCCAGGCCACCACGCCCGCCACCTCGTCGGCGCTGGCGAAGCGCCCCAGAGGCACGGTGCCCAGGATCTCCTCGCGACGCTTCTGCGGCAGCCCGGAGGTCATGTCGGTCTCGATGAAACCGGGTGCGACCACGTTCGCGGTGATGTTGCGGGATCCCAGCTCACGTGAGATCGAGCGGGCCATGCCCACCAGACCGGCCTTGCTGGCGGCGTAGTTCACCTGGCCCGCGGCCCCGGACAACCCCACCACCGACGAGATGAAGATCATCCGACCCCGGCGCGCCCGCAGCATCTTTGTGGCGGCACGCTTCGCGCACCGCCACGCACCGGAGAGGTTGGTCTCCAGCACGCTGCTGAACTGCTCTTCGCTCATCCGCAGCAGCAGTGTGTCGTCGGTGATCCCGGCGTTGGCGACCAGCACCTCAACCGGCCCCAACTCCTGCTCCACCGCGGTGAACGCCGCCTCCACCTGCTCAGGGTCGGTGATGTCGCAGCGCACCCCGAACAATCCCTCAGGAACCTCGCTGCCGCGATGGGTGACCGCGACTCGATCGCCCTGCTTGGCGAATTCCGTGGCGATCGCCAGCCCGATCCCGCGATTGCCGCCGGTCACCAGAATGGTGCGAGACACGGACACTCCTTCCCAGCACACGTCCTTCAGGGCGGAACCCTAGGCGCTACCCCCGGGTAGCTGCTAACGGCGCGCCCGCCGCCGGTCCGAGGAGTGAGCTGGACAACCCCGACCGAACGGGTCCGCAGCTGCTCTCAGGGCAACCGGGAGGTCCACAGCAGGCTCATCCCGGCCGCCGCGAAACCAAGCAGCAGCGAGAACCCGATGAACCACTGACTGATCTCTCGGGCCGCGGTTCGGTGCCCGATCGACGAGCCCATGTCCTGGTAGACCTTCTTCAGCTCCGCGGTGGTGTACGCCTCGTACGCCTGCCCACCGGTGTCGTCGGCAAGGCGTTTCAAGGAGTCCCGGTCCACCTTCACCGGCACCATCTGGCCGTTGATGTCCACGGTGCCATTGTCGGTGCCGAAAGCGATCGTGGACACCGGGACGTTCGCCGCCGCGGCGGCGGAGCCGGCCTCCTCGATGCTGCGCCCGAAGGTACGGAAGCCATCCGAGAGCATCACGATCCGCGCCGGAGGCGGCGTCGTGGCCCCCGCGGCCGGCACCGACTGGATCGCCTGCAGAGAGGCGAAGACCGCCTCGCCGGTCGCGGTGCCCTCACCCAGTTCCAGGGTGTCGATGGACTGCCGCACCCGATCATGCTCCTTGGTGGGCGAGACCACCACGTTCGCCGACTTTGAGAACGCCACCAACCCGACGTTGAAGCTCTCCGGCAGCTGCTCGATGAAGTCCGTCGCGGCGGACTTCGCGGCGGCGAAGCGGTTCGGCTCCACGTCCTCGGCTTCCATCGACAGCGAGACGTCGATGGCGAGCATCACCGTGGCGCGTTCCAGCGGCTCCTGCACGTCAGTGGCGGGACGTGCCATACCCACGGCGAGCACCAGCAGGCACATCAGGAACGCGACCGCAGCGGCGTGTCGACGCCAACCCAGCCCTTTCGGGGCGATCTGGCGCAGCAGGTCCACGTTGCTGAACCGGATCGCGGACGCCTTTCGCCGCAACTGCGCCCACACGTACAGTCCGGCGAGCGCCAGCACGGGCAGCACCGCCAGCAGCCACCAGGGCGCCAGGTACCGGATCATGCGGGGCCCCCGCGAAAACGTGGAGCGTGGCGGAGGGTTTTCGTGGGGTGCTTCATCGCGTGGTCCCCCCGGTGCGCGCGTGCCGCTGCGCGGCCACAAAGCGCACGATGTCGATCAACCAATCGGAATCGGTGCGCAGCCGCAGCTGCGCCACGCCGGCCCGTCGCAACCCGGTCGCGATCTGCGCGCGCTGCGCCGCGGCCTGCTCCGCGTACCGGGCGCGGAGCCCCGCGTCTGAGGTGTCGACCTCGTGCAGCACCCCGGTCTCGGGGTCGACGAACTCGAGCACTCCCACACCGGCCAGTTCCAGTTCGCGCGGATCGACCACCTCGACCGCGAGCACGTCATGCCGCACGGCGAGTTTCCGGATCGGGCGCTCCCAGTCGCTGGGCGCCAGGAAATCCGAGATCACCACGGCCAGGCCCCGACGCCGCGGCGGCCGGTTCAACGAGTCGATCAACGCGGCGAGGTCGGTGCGGCCCCGGGTGGTCGCCCGTGGGGTGAGGGCCACGTTGCGCAGCAGCGCCTGCGCCCCTTTGCGCCCCGGCCGGGCCGGGATCCGCTGCACCGCGTCGCCGGTGCCCACCACGGCGCCGATCCGGTTGCCCCCTCGTACCGTCAAGTGGGCCATCGCCGCCGCGGCCGCCACCGCCAGGTCGCGTTTCAAACAGGTCGCGGTGCCAAAGTCGAGGCTCGCCGACAGATCCAGGGCCAGCCAGGTCTCCAGCTCCCGGTCGGCGATGGTCTGCCGCACATGAGGCACCGTGGTACGCGCGGTCACCGGCCAATCGATCCGGCGCACGTCATCGCCGGGTCGGTACTCCCGCGACTCACCCGCTTCGCTGCCGGGACCGGGAAGCAAGCCCAGGTAGTCGCCCTGCAGCAGCCCATCCAGCCTGCGCATGATCATCAACTGCAGCTTGGAGAGCACAAATTCGGCACGAGCGGGGTCCGGCGGCGCTGGCGAGGGGCCCTCGGGACCGCTCCCGTGGCCGCGCCGCATCTTGCCGAACACCGCGAGTCCTGCTCGACTCACGCGTTACGTCCGTTGTCCGAGCCGGCGGACCATCCGCCCGTCGGCCCGGGGCCGCCCGGGTGCTGCGTTCCCGGGGCGGGGCCACCGCTGCTGGGCCCTAACGCGACCGCCCTGACGGGCTGCGCCGGACGGGTGTGCGCCGACCTCGCCGCCTCGGATTGCCCCGGCCCTGGCGACGTCGGCTGTCGGCCGGCGGCGGGGCTCACGGGGCGCCCGTCGGCCTGCTGCCGAGGCGCCACCGACGGCGGCGGCACCGTCGCGAGCACCCGTGCCACGATCTGCTCCGCCGGGATCCCGTCGGCTAACGCGTCGTACGAGAGCACCAACCGGTGCCGCAGCACGTCGGGCGCCACGTCCTGGATGTCCTGGGGCAGCACGTAGTCGCGTCCCCGCAGCAAGGCGACAGCGCGGCTGGCTCGGATCAAGCCGAGGGACGCACGCGGGCTGGCGCCGTACTGCACCAGCGGGGCGATGTCGGGCAGCCCGTGGGCCGCCGGCTCCCGGGTGGTGAACACCAGCCGCACCGCGTAGTCGACCAGCGCGTTGTGCGTGAACACCTCGTCCGCCTTCTGCTGCAACCGCAGCAGGTCGTCGGGGGTCAGGATCGCGGTGGGCTCGGGCGCGCTGACCCCCATCCGATAGACGATCTCGCGCTCTTCCACGTCTGAGGGGTAACCCACCAGCACCTTGAACAGGAACCGGTCCCGCTGCGCCTCGGGCAGCGGATACACCCCTTCCTGCTCGATCGGGTTCTGGGTCGCCATCACCAGGAACGGGCTCGGCACGGGGTGAGTCTGGCCGCCGATCGACACCTGCTGCTCGGCCATCACCTCCAGCAGCGCCGACTGCACTTTCGCGGGCGCTCTGTTGATCTCGTCGGCGAGCAGGAAGTTCGCGAACACCGGACCCAGCTCCACGTCGAACTTCTCGGCGCCCTGCCGGTAGATCCTGGTCCCGATCACGTCCGCTGGCACCAGGTCGGGGGTGAACTGGATCCGCGCGAAGCTGCCGCCCACGACGCGGGCCACGGTCTCGACCGCGAGCGTTTTGGCGACGCCGGGGACCCCTTCGATCAGGCAGTGACCGCGGGACAGCAGCGCTGTGAACATCCGCTCGATCATCTTGTCCTGCCCGACGATGACCCGCTTCACCTCGAACAGCGCCTTCTCGAGCAGGGTCGCGTCCTGCGCGGGAGTGGTCTGTGTCGTCACGTGCCCTCCACGACATCACGTCGGTCGATGATCACCTCGGTGCGGCCTGTTGTCTTCACCGCGCGCCAAGCCTTCGAGCAACCCGTCCAAGCCTCGCACGTAGGCGCCACGCTCACGACAGCCACCCCGCGTGAGGCGTCGGGCGCGGTGTATTCGTTATGCCCGTTCTGCAGCAAAACCGAACCGCGCACCCCCCGCCGCGAGCACCCTGCCAACCACCCGAAACGCCCCCTGCGGTGGGTAGACAGCAACTTCTTCCCGTGTACGATTGCAGCCGACGCCGGGCGGCTTCCCCCGTGGCCGCCCGGCGTCCTGTATGTGATTCGCATTTCCGTCGCCGTCAGCGACAAATCATCCCCAAAGGGCAAAATCGCCCATGTCCTTCGATGGACAGCTCATTCCGTTCGGAATACCTGAACAGAGTGTGATCATTGGTGTGCTGCGGAATCGTCTCGTCACATGAAGCCGTCACGCGAATCAACCAATTGAGGTGGAAGACTTGCCTGACGTGCAGCCCTTGATTTGCTCGGCTAAGGGATGCCGGCAGCCGGCGGAGTTCGCGCTCAGGTGGCAGAACCCCAAACTTCACACCGGGGACCGGCACAAGACCTGGCTGGCCTGCTCTTCTCATCAGGCGTACCTGTCCGATTTTCTGTCCGCCCGTGGTTTTCTGAAGCAGGTCGAGCCGCTCGCATAGGCTTGTCCAAATGAGCCGCGATAACCAACCCCTCGACCCGTGGGGATCGGAAACCCAATGGCGTCCGGTGTCCCGCAATTTGTTATGGGTGCGGTTGATCGCGTTGACCATCACCGCGGTTCCCGCAGCCCTCGCCATTGGCTACTACTGGGCGGTGGGGAATCCGACACTTGCCGCGATCGCGATGGTGGTGTTGGCGGTCGGGTTTCTGGCGCGCGTGGTGATGTTGGCTCGCGCGGTCGCTTCCTGGGGCTATGCGGAGCGGGAAGCCGAATTGCTGGTGCGGCACGGCGTCATGATCAGACGGTTGTCAATCGTCCCCTATGGACGAATGCAGTTCGTCGACGTGTCGGCCGGGCCCTTGGAGCGGGCGTTCGGCCTGGCGACTGTGCAATTGCACACCGCCGCCGCGGCGACCGACGCCAGAATCCCCGGCCTCGAGCCCCACACCGCGACCCGGCTCCGGGACCAGCTGGCCGCGCTCGGGCGTACCCAATCAGAGGGGCTATGAGCCAGCCTCAGCCCGAACCCACCGGGCCCGACACCGCGGGTCCCCACACTCCTGGGGCCGGAACCGCCGCGACCGGGACCGTCGAGCCACGCCGCCGGCTGCACCCGCTGACCCCGCTGTTACGCGGCGCTCGGAGTTTCGCGGTGGTGGTGGCCGCGATTTCGCTGCAAGGTTTCGCGCAGCTGGGCCTGCAACGGGGCGCGATCGCGGTGTTGATCGCGGTCCTGGGCGCGTTGGTGATCTCCTGGTTCAGCTGGCTCTTCACCGGCTACCACATCGTGAACCGGGAACTTCGGGTGCACGAGGGCCTGTTGTGGCGGCGCAGCAGGGCCATCGCGCTGGAACGACTGCAGACCGTCGAGGTGGTACGCCCGTTGCTGGCGCGGCTCACCGGCCTGGCGGAGCTGCGCCTGGAAGTGGTGGGCGCCGCGAAGACCGAGGCGCCGCTGGCGTTCCTGACCGTCGCGCAAGCGAAGGCTCTCCAGGACCGGCTGCTCTCGCTCTCCGGCCGGCATCAGACAGCGGCCGAGACCGCGGGCCCACAGCCAGGAGCGGCCGCTACGACAGACACGCTGTCGGACACCACCCTGCATCGGGTCCGCCCGCGGGACCTGCTGCTGGCTCAGCTGCTCACCCCGCAAGCGCTGTTCGTGCCGGTGGCGCTGATTGGGCCGTTGGCGGCATTCCTGCTCAGTCCTGACTTCACGCTGGTCGGCATCGCCGGCGCGGCGTTCGCCGCGATCGGTGTCGCGCTGCAACCGGTTCGTCGCGTGATCGCCGACTACGGGTTCGCCATCTCCACCGCGAACGGCGGCCTACGACTGCGGCACGGCCTACTGGAGACCCGCAGCCGGACCGTGCCGGTCGGCCGGGTGCAGGCCTTGGCGGTCACCTGGCCGCTGCTCTGGCGGCCGATGGGGTGGCTGCAGTGCCAGATCGATGTCGCCGGCCAGACCGGCGCCGGGGACGAAACGGCCGCGGGAGGCACGCTGCTGCCGGTCGCGGAGCCGACGGTCGCCCGTACGGTGATCGCCCAGGTGCTGCCCCAGGTTGACGTGGCGGAGCTGCCGCTGCGTCCGGTCGCTCGGCAGGCGCGGCTGCGTGCCCCGCTGAGCTACCGGGTGCTCGCAGCCGGGTTGTCCGAGCGGGTCTTCGCGGTCCGCTACGGTCTGCTGACGCGACGGCTGGCGCTCGCGCCGTACGAGCGGATCCAGAGTGTGCGCCTGACCCAGGGGCCGTGGCAACGCGCTCTCGGGTTGGCCAGCGTGCACGCCGACACCGCAGGCGGCGGGATCCTGGCCACCGCCGACCACCGGGACCTGAACGAGGCCCACTGGCTGGCGGCCGAGCTCACCGAACGGGCCCGCCGCGCCCGGGCGGCTGACCAGCGCGACCGCGAAGGCCAGCCAGACGTCCCCGACCAGACCCATGGGCCGGGCCGGGCCCAGCCTGCCGCTTCCTCCGCGGAGGTCGATCAAGCCCTCTGATTGGCGCGCCGATCTACCCTTGTGGCCATGGACGTCACGCCTGGGCTGTCAGCCAGAGTCGAGCTAGTGGTGGGCGATGCGGACACCGCCCAGACCTTGGGCTCCGGCGATGTGCCGGTGCTGGGCACCCCACGGGTGCTGGCGTTGTGTGAGGCCGCCACGGTCGCGGCCACCGCGTCCCAGCTGCCCGGCGACTCCACCACGGTGGGGACGCACGTGGAGCTGACCCACCGGGCGCCGTCCGCGGTCGGCAGCGTCGTGGTCGCCGAGGCCACCCTCGCCAAGCGGGACGGCAAACGGCTGTGGTTCGAGGTGCTCGTCAAGCAGGGCGAGAACGTGGTCGCCGAGGGCCGGATCGAACGAGTGCTCGTGACGCGGCACAGCTTCCTGGACCGCGCCGTCAACGCGCTGTGAGGCTGCTGGGCCCGACCGGCGCGCCACGCCCGGACTCGGTCGCTACGAGACCAGGGAGCCCACCACCGGCTTGGTGAGCAGCGCCGACTCGGCGGGCTCCGGCCGTGGGTCGATCGAGCCCTCGACGAAGATCGCGTGCCAGACGCAGAACACCAGCACCGTCCACACCTTGCGGCTGTGGTC